>CAZGMQ010000144.1:0-1545 GCA_964526745.1 uncultured Verrucomicrobiota bacterium | reverse complement strand
TCAGCATCGAGTTCCACGATCTTGTTGCTGACGGTCGTGTCCATGGTTTCCTGGCCGAAATGTCCGGAAAAAGCGATCCGGGCGGATTTTTCGCACCAGAGCTTCTGAGACAGGCCGAGATTCCACTGCACGGTCGGGTATTCAGCATCCGCGCCGTCATCCTGACCGCCGCCATCCAGGTCTCCACCGATGGTCTGGGCGACTGCCAGTTTGATATCCAGAGCGGTGTCTTCTGCCAGTTTGACCTTCTGCGACAAACGGACCTGCGGGCGGCGAAGGCCCAAGGCACCGGCATCGGCCAGATAGGAAAAGTTCACGATCCGGGGAATGACCGCCACAAACGTTTCCCAATCCTGACCCACACGAACGGAAAAACCGGAGTCATTCGCCAGATCGACATAGGCCAGACGCATACGCGGATGGGCAGAATTGGCGGAATCGTTACGGCCATAGAAATCCATTTCAATGCGGCCGGTGGTCTTCCAGTTTTCCGAGTCCGGGCCAGCCAGTTTCAGGCCGAAGCGGGTCTGGCGAGCGGTGAAGCTCGTCTGGCTGTCTTTTTCGCCGTTCACTTCGGGCATCACAAAGAATGCCAGATCGCCGACGGCGGTACGCTGCGTGTCATAAGCCACATCGCCACGGACATATCCGTAGATCTGCAGGCTCATGCCAACATCTTTGAGAGTAACATCCACGGCAACCGCGGAACCGACACAACAAAGCACTAAAACCAGTGCTATCAGACTTTTTTTCATATGAAACCTCCTTGGTAGTATTATTTATACTATTGAGGATTCTTTCAGAAGAAACGGGGGGCTACAACCCCCCATTCTCAAAAAATGACACTTTTTGGCCCTCAGAAGTGGAATTCTCCCCAAAATGGTGCTACACTGTTCCGGTAACCCCGAAAAACAGGAGAAAATGATGTCTGAATTCAGCAGTACTATCCAGCAGGCCGATTGGAAAGTCGAAAAGCATGCGCCCGTGATTGAAGCGCCCGAAAGCGTCAAAGCCGGTGATATTTTTACCGTAAGCGCCGGGTTGGGCAAGGCCATTGCCCATCCGAACACTGCGCAGCATCACATCAGCTGGATGTCCCTCTATTTTCTTCCGGAAGGCGGCAAGCAGGCGATTCAGCTGGCGCATGCCGAATTCAGCGCCCATGCCGCCTCTGCCTCCGATGAGCCGGGCCCGGCCCTGACCAATCCGAGCATGGTGGCCAGCCTGACGCTTGGAAAATCCGGCACACTGCAGGCCGTTTCCTATTGCAACATCCATGGGGTGTGGCAGTCCTCCCAGGAAATCAAAGTCGAAGCGTAAACGGCTTCCCTTACACTTGAATGCGGCCGGGATCAGGTTCTTCCTGCTTCCCGTCTGCATATTTTTTTGTTAGGGGTGCCAGCATGAAAGCAACCATCCGCACCTTTGATTCCGCCTTCCTCGATTCTCTGGCCGCCGAGGCCGCCGCCGCGCCCCGCCGCCGAAAGAATGCCAATATCCATGAGGGGAATGACTATCCCTGCCATCGGCTGTTCAATGCGATGC
>CAZGMQ010000143.1:0-1632 GCA_964526745.1 uncultured Verrucomicrobiota bacterium | reverse complement strand
TCCTCTCTGTGATAATCGGTTGCAACACAAAATACTTTTGTCGGTGGCGTCATACTATGGAAACTATTTTCGCGATTTTTCCATGGTATGGAAAAAATGTTTCCACAGTGTGGAAAAAGTCAGGTTGAAGCCGAAGCCGCAATCAAGCGGCCGCGGAACTTATTCCACGCGGGTCCAGTCGAAGTCCTTTTTACGTTTGCGGTCGATTTCATTGAGGAAATACTTCCGCAGACGAAGGGCGTCGGGAGTGGCTTCGACGAGTTCATCGTCATTGATGTATTCGAGGGCTTCTTCGAGGGATAGCTTGGTGGCGGGTGACACCTGGAGCTTCCGGTCGGCTCCGGAGGACCGCATGTTGGTCATCTTTTTGCCCTTCTGGACATTGACCACGAGATCGTTGTCTTTACAGTGCTCTCCGACAATCATGCCTTCATAGCAATATTCGCCGGGGTTCACGAAAAAGAATCCGCGGTCGCGGAGGGCATCCAGGGCATAAGCAGCGGCCTTGCCGCTTTCCATGCTGAGCAGAACGCCGTTGATGCGCTGGGGAATGTCGTCTTTCATCGGGGCGTATTCCCTAAAACGATGATTGAAGATGGCTTCGCCGCTGGTGGCGGTGATGGCCTTGGTACGCAAGCCGATGAGGCCGCGCGTCGGGATGGAGAACTCCATGATGGTCCGACCGTTGGTGGAATGCATATGGGTCATCATGCCCTGGCGCTTGCCGACGAGTTCGATGATGGGGCCGGTGGTGGAGTCGGTTGTGTCTACGACCAGCGTTTCGATGGGCTCATGGCGAACGCCATCGTGAATCTGGATGATGACGCGGGGGCGGGATACGGTGAGTTCATACTTTTCGCGCCGCATATTCTCGATCAGCACCGCGAGATGCAGCACGCCGCGGCCGCTGACCTTGAAGGAGCTTTCTCCGACATCTTCCACGGTCAAGGCGACATCGCGCTGGGTTTCGCGGTGCAGACGTTCCCGGAGATGACGCGAGGTCAGAAATTTGCCGGAGGACCCGTATCCGGGCGAATCGTTGATCCGGAACATCATGGAAATGGTGGGGGCATCGAGGGCGATGGGGCCGAGGGTCTCAGGGAAGTCGACCGGGGTCAGGGTGTCGCCGATATCGACGCCTTCGACGCCATGGACGGCGCACAAATCGCCGCATTCGACATGCTGGACCTCTGTTTGTCCAAGCCCTTCGAACAGATAGAGCGCCCGGACCTTGCAGGCCAGGATGCTGCGGTCCTGTTTTACGAGGGCCAGTGGCACACTGGAGTCGAGCGTGCCGCGATGAACCCGGCCAATGCCGATCCGGCCGGTGTAATCAGAGTAATCCAGCGAGGTGATCTGCATCTGGACCGGACCTTCGAGCAGCCGCGGTGCAGGAATGAATTCAAGGATATCATCCAACAGGGGCTGGATAGAGTCGCGCGGATCGTTTTCCAGATCGCGGACGGCCCAGCCGTCGCGCCCGGCGGCATACAGAATGGGGAAGTCCAGTTGATCGTGCGTGGCGCCCAGTTCCACAAAGAGATCAAAAATCTCATTGAGCACTTCGTTATGGCGTTCGGCGGGCTTGTCGATCTTGTTCAGGACCACAATGGGCTTCAGCCCGAGCTTGAG
>CAZGMQ010000142.1:0-1798 GCA_964526745.1 uncultured Verrucomicrobiota bacterium | reverse complement strand
ACAGCCAGCTCATTGGCGAGATCTGCCTTTTGGCGGCCCCGCCACACTATGGAAACATTTCTTCCATACTATGGAAAAACCGCGAAAATAGTTTCCATACCATGGAAACGTATGCCGTCATCAAAACGCAAGAGGGCTGCCTGGCCCCATTCTGACTCCTGAATTCTACCCTCTGAATTCTTCTTCTAGGACATTTTGACGACGATGGCCGAGAACGGAGGGAGGGTGTCGTCGGCTTCCAGCGCGCCATAGAGCACCTCGCCGGAGAGGAGGTGCGCGGCGCGGGTGAGCTTGCGGGGCTCATCGCCCAGATTGACGGCACAACGGATGAGCTTGCGCCCGAGTGCGCGGTCGAAGGCGATGACGGTCCGATTGAGCGGAGCGGCTTCTTCGCCGACATCCAGAATGGTGCAGCTGCCCTCGGTGAGGGGGCGGTTCTTTTTGCGCAGGGCAATCAGTTCTTTGAAGAAGGTATACCAGTGCTGGCGGCTTTCCAGCGAGCGGTCAAAGAGATTGCCTTCCAGTTCGACGCCTTCCTGATGGGACTCGCGTCCGTTGGCATCGAGGAGACGGCGGCCTTTGTCGCAGGGCTGGCAGCGGGCATGGATGGAGGGGCGGTCCAGCGCACCGAATTCCTCGCCCGTGAGCAGGAAGGGGAGGGTACGGGGAGACAGAAAGACCAGGGTGTTCATGGCGCGGAAGCCGCCGGGACCGAAGCGGTAGAGACCGCGGCCTTCGTCATGGTTGTCGGTATAGCGCGCGGTATAGCGCGGGCCGGCAAACTGGGGTGCGGCTTCTTCATACTGCATGAGCACATGGGCGGCGCCGGCGGCGATGCCACCATCCCCCCAGGCATCCAGAATCGCATGAAACCCGTGGTTGTGGTGGGCTTCTCCGGAGAGGCGCAGGCGGGTTTCTCCCTGCTCATCGACCGCGTAGGCGTATTGGCACACTTTGTAGAAATCGTCATCGTAGGCCGCATCCATGCCGCGGGCAAACAAACCGGTGTTGTTCTCAAAGCCATAGCATTCCGCCATGAACAGCAGTTCGCGGTTGGGGTGACGTTTCCGCAGGATAGGCAGGGCCTCATCCCAGAAGGAAAGGTCATTGATGAAGTGGGCCATATCGAGGCGAAAGCCATCGATGCCGTCCAGAGCGCCGTTTTCATCGGCCCCGAGAATCGAGAACCAATGGTCATAGACCTCGATCATTGCGGCGCGGAGGGCGGGATTGGTGTAGTCGAGTTTCGCAGTGTCCGACCAGTCGCAGTCGAAGAAGACCGAGCCGTCCTCGGCTTTTACATAATATTCCGGATGTTCTGTCATCCAGACATGATCGCGTGCCGTGTGGTTGGGGGTGATGTCGAAGATGACTTTCAGCTTCAGCGAATGGGCGCGTCGGATCAGCGCCAGGATCTCTTCCTTGGAGCCGTATTCGGGTTCAACGGCGGTAAAGTTGCTGGAGGCGTAGGGGGAGCCGATGCCTTTGCGCGCAAAAAATCCAATCGGATAGGGAGGAAGCAGATAAAGCGTGTTGAAACCGAGCCGGCGGAGTCGGGGCAGATTCTTCGTCAGATAGACCAGCGGGGAATCCGTCAGCGGCTTTTCGGTGACGGCCTCGACCGCGTTTCGGGGTTCACGGGCAGCCAGCGAGCGTAGGTTGACCTGATAGATGATTGCGGAGGGGAGCCAAGATGGGTTTGTTTTCATGGCCGCGCATTATAGCGTTCAACCGTTTGGGTTTCAACCCCCTCTCCCGGGGGGGTGGGCGAAAAATGGCCTCGGGCGGTCTTTACCCG
>CAZGMQ010000141.1:0-2595 GCA_964526745.1 uncultured Verrucomicrobiota bacterium | reverse complement strand
CGCCCTCTGTGGCGGGCGCGAATTCCGCCGGACGCAGAGGTCCGGCCTACAACCCGCAACGGCTACAGAAAATATGAAACCGATCTAGAATTCGCCGCGGATCTCGACGCGTTCGACGTAGGGGCGGAGGAGATCGGCATAGGCGTGGAACACTTCGGGGGAGAAAAACTCTTGATGCCTGAAAACTCTTACGCTCCTCGGTCACCCGCATTGGCTCTTGTTCCAAATATGGGCTTACAGGTATAATGATGTTGTTGAGGTGTCATAAATTCTGGAGAAAGCTATGAGTGAGAAATCAACCCCGCGTGTTGTGATTGTCGGTGCAGGCCCCGGTGGCCTGACGTGCGCGATGATTCTGGCCCATCGCGGCGTTCGCGTTACGGTTCTGGAGGCCAAGGACCAGGTGGGTGGACGAAATGCCGCCATCCGCCTCGGGCCCTATACCTTCGACACCGGCCCCACCTTCCTGATGCTGCAGCAAATTCTGGACGAGGTCTTCGAAGAGTCCGGCTCCACGACGGATGAGCTGCTGGATGTTCATACGCTGGACCCGATGTATCATCTTATCTTCAGCAACAAGACGATGAAAGTCACGCCTGACCATGAGCAGATGAAGGCGGAGATCGATCGCTGTTTCCCCGGGAAAGGTGAGCGGTATGACCGATTCATCGTTCAGGAAAAGCAGCGCTTTAAGTTTCTCTATCCCTGTCTGCAGAAACCCTATCACCGCTTCCTCACGCTACTCCATCCTGATGTCCTGCGTGCACTGCCGCATCTGGCTTTGGGCAAATCCCTCTATGATGTCGTGTTCGACCTGTTTGGCGATGAAGACCTGGCGCTGTCCTTTACCTTCCAGTCTAAATACCTGGGCATGTCCCCCTGGGAATGCCCCGGGCTTTTTTCGATGATTCCCTATATCGAGCATGGACTGGGCATCACCCATGTGACCGGCGGCCTGAGCCGGATATCCGACGCGATGGCCGAGGTGGCCGCCCGGAATGAGGCGGACATCCGCTGCTCCGCGCCGGTCAAGCGCGTGCTGGTGAAAGCGGGAAAGGCCTGCGGGGTAGAACTCGAGAGCGGCAAGAAAATCGAGGCCGATGATGTGGTCCTGAATGCGGACTTCGGCTATGCAATGACCCATCTGTTCGACCCGGGCGTCCTGAAGAAGTACACCCCGGAGAAGTTGAAGAAAAAGAAACTCTCGTGCTCCACCTACATGCTGTATCTCGGGACCGACAAGGAATGGGATCTTCCGCATCACGCCATCTATTTTGCAAAGGACTACCGCACGAATGTGGAAGGCATCTTCAAGGGCGAAAAGCCGACGGACGACATCTCCTTCTATGTACGCAACGCCTCGGCCACCGACTCAACACTCGCGCCGGCTGGCCACTCCGCCATCTATGTGCTGGTTCCTGTGCCTAACACGCGCAGCGGCCTCGACTGGTCGCCGGACAGCGGCTTCCGCGAAACCGTTCTCAATGCCCTGGAGAAACGGGCGGGCATGACCGGAATCCGGGACCATATCCGGGAAGAGAAAATCCTGACTCCCAACGACTGGGATACAGAATATGGCGTGTATGACGGCGCCACATTCAATCTGGCGCACAATCTCGGCCAGATGCTCTATCTCCGCCCCCGGAACCAGTTCGAAGAGGTGAAGAACTGCTATCTAACCGGCGGCGGCACCCATCCCGGTAGCGGGCTGCCCACCATCTACGAATCCGGGCGCATCGCGGCCAATCTGATTTCCAAAAGGCATCATCTGGACTTTGTTACCAAGAACCTCGAAGTCTGACGAGGGTCAGCCAACACCGGGTTTTGTGGAAGAAATGAAACCACAAGAGATCATTGTAAGCGACCGGATGCAGCAAGGATACCGCTACCTGCTGACGAAACCGGCAGGTCGCTGCTTCCATCCGGATTTCGCTCCTGAACTCACGCCCAGACAAATGCTGGAACTGGGTGTCTTCGGCGGAAAGTACATGACCGATTGCCGTGAAGAATTTCCTGCCGCGTGGTTCGCGAAAGCAAAACTGTCGCCCGCACGCACGAACCCCGACCTGAACTTTTTCAAGGAGAATGCCTCCAAACCCCTCTCCTACTGGATTGAAAAAGGATGGATTTGGCCCCAGGACCCCAGAGGATGGTTTCAGTGGTACTGTCGATACTACATGGGGAGACGTTCTGAGGATGACGAACGCCAGATCAAGCGATGGAAAGGCATGCAGCGCCACATTGCTCAGCTGAAGAAAAATTGCCGTAAAGGAGACCTGTTGTGCAGGCCCGTCCAGAGGCAGGCTCTCTTACACTGGGCATACGACAGCAGAAATATGTGATCGCAGAACAATCACCTGTAGGCGGCGTACTAAAGGTCGCACCTGAGGAATGTTGTTAGAAAATATAGAAGCTATTATGACGCGAATAAAAATTTGCTGTATTAGTTCTGTAATCGAGGCTCAGTTGGCCATAGATCACGGTGCATCCGCTATTGGGCTGGTGTCAAACATGCCCAGCGGTCCTGGAGTGATTCCAGAATCACGCATCACAGAGATTGCGGCTATTGTTCCACCGGCGGTAGCGACCATTCTC
>CAZGMQ010000140.1:0-2608 GCA_964526745.1 uncultured Verrucomicrobiota bacterium | reverse complement strand
CCAGGTGGTGGCGACCGCAAACTCCCAGGACACGCCCTTGGGCTGGAATTCCTCATTGATGATGATCCAGTTCCAAATGCGGCGCAGGGCGCGCATGGTTTTCTCTTCCAGCGGAGAAACGTCTCGCTCCCGAACAGGGATTTCCTTTTCCTCAAACGCGCGTGCGGCGGGCTGAACAAGAACGGATGGAGCCGGTGCGGGTCTGGGTGGCGGTGGAGGAGGGACGATGATCGGGGCAGGAGCCGGAACGACGGGGGCCGGCAGCGGCGGGGGGGCGCTCGCCACCGGTTTGAATTCAGGCGGGGCGACAGGGTTCTTACCCTCCAATCGGTCGAGTCGGTAAAGCAGGCTGTTCAGGCTTGCGCTGTGGCTTCCCTGTCGTTTGGTGATCTTGTGGAGCAGGACCAGCGCCCATACGGGAAAGACGAGGAAGACAAAAATTGCAAGCGGAACCAAAAGATCTTCCATGGTGTTCTCCTCGATGGGCTTTGCCTGGATTAAGGCAGAACTCCATCAGGGAAAAGGATAATTCAATTCAAAGGCTTGGGACAAGAGGAAAGGGTTGTGATAGAATCAACTCCATGATGCACTGGAAACAAAACCGTTGGCTGTGGGGAATGATCTTCGGCTTGGGATCCGTGTGCGCCGCGAGCCTGGTCTCCGGCTCAGACGTCCGTATCTCGTTGGATAATCCGCCGGGGACCGGCACGGTTGTGGCGCTGGTGTTTGACTCCGCGGATGCCTTTGCAGATCTCCGGGATCCGCTGAAGCGTCTCGTCCTGCCCGGTGGCGGAGAATCCGTTGCATCGCTGGGAGATCTCCCTCCCGGAGACTATGCGGTGATGGTCTACCACGATGAAAATAACAACGGGGAACTGGATAAAAATTTCATCGGCATCCCGCGGGAACCGCTGGGATTTTCCAATCGCTACTGGGCAAAAGGAAAACCCACCTTTTCCGGGGCGGCCTTTACGGTCACGGAGGATCAGGAGGTTCCGATCGATGTGGAACTGAAGAAGATTTTTGGAAAGGTGGGGCTCTTTGGGGTGGGGGTGGGAGCCATTGCCCAGTCCAGCCCGTATCGGGGTTCGGATTCCACGCGCATCCAGGCCATTCCCGCCATCACCTATATCGGCGAGCGGCTTCAGATTCTGGGGCCCATGGCCCAGGTGGGGCTGACGTCGTGGAAGGGAGTGAGGCTGGCGGCGACCGCACAGTATCGCCTCGGGGCGTATGATGAAGACGACAGCGACTATCTGGAGGGGATGGGCGACCGGAAAGATTCCCTGTTTGCCGGCCTGGCACTGCAGACCCGGTTGCCGGCCGGACTGCGAATTTCTGCGGGGTTTAACTATGATGTGCTGGGCGAAGTGGGCGGTGGCACCGGACAGCTGGGAATCCGACGGGGCTGGCAGGTGGGAAAAGTGCTGGTGGCACCGTCTCTGGAACTGAACTGGCTGACCGCAGAGCTGGCCAACCACGAATACGGGGTCACCTCGGAGGAGGCGCGCGAAGACCGCCCGGAATATCTCCCGGGCGACGCCCTGACCCTGGAGCCGGGATTGGGTCTATCCGCAGAGCTTTTCAGCCAATGGCGTATCATTCTGAATGTCAGTGTGGAGCTTCTGCCGTCGTCATTGCGGAACAGCCCGCTGGTGGATGAGTCTCAGGTCTGGCATTCCTTTGGTGCCATTAACTATACCTTCTGAGCCGGGGAAGCACACCGGCCGGGGACTGGAAACAGCGGGAGGGGGGGGCAGAGGCCAGCCTTGTACTCCTGCCGGAATCTTGCAATGATTCCATCTGTAAATGGCCTTCATGAAGCGTGAACTTGATCCGGCAGATGCATCCGATCGGGTGTTGCGGGCCGGTCCATGACCCGCCCAAGGAAAGAAGACCCCAGCAAAGGAATATGCCGATGACTCTCCAGACCAATCTCCGTCGCATGCGGTTTGTGTGCCTGCTTTTCTTGTGGGGTTCGTTGGCCTCGGCCGCGACAAGCGTGGACTCCGGATTGCCGTCGATCGCCGGGTTGAAGGATATGCTTGCGCAGGTCGACAACAAGAACCCGTTGGACGATGAGTCCAAAGCCGAAACCCTGGCATCCCTGCAGGCGGCTCTGGGTTCTGCGGAGCTGGCGGAGCTGGATGGGCAAGCGATCCAATCCTTTACCCGGCAGGCCGAGGATGCGGAGAAGGCGCTGGCGTCACTTCGGGAGGAGCAGCAGCAGCTGCAGGATCCCGGCACACTGGAAGCACCTCCTTCGGATGTGGCAGATTTGGATTCCTGGATTCTGCGCCAGCAGGTGAAGCTGGATCTCGCCTTGGAGCGGCAAATGAAGGCGGAGGGGGAGCTGAGCTATTTGCGCACCCGCCCTGATGCCATCCGGGAAAACATCGCTCAAAACAGTCGTGAGTTGTCCGATCTGCCCGTCGGCGATCTGTCTCCGGGGAGTCAGCCGGGCGCGATTCAGCAGGCGTGGGCACGGGAGGCGATCCTGGCTCAAACCCGCCGGTTGGAGGTGGAACTCAGCACCTTGGACACCCGCCAGCAAGTGGCCTCGGCTGAAAGTCGCAATGCCGCGTTGCAGGTCGACCGGCTTCAGACC
>CAZGMQ010000139.1:0-3083 GCA_964526745.1 uncultured Verrucomicrobiota bacterium | reverse complement strand
TTGCCGCGCGTGTTGGCGTTCCGTTGAGTGAGGCGAGCGTCATCCGGTATCCGGATGGCGAGATTTGCGTCACCTATGAAGAGACCGTCCGCGGACGGGATGTCTTCATCATCCAGCCGACCGGCATCGATCCCAACGAGTATCTCATGGAGCTGCTGGTGATGGTGGATGCGGCGCGTCGCGCCTCCGCCAAGCGGATCACGGCTGTGATTCCCTTCTTTGCCTATGCGCGCCAGGACCGCAAGGACCGCTCCCGTGTGCCGATTTCGGCGAAGCTGGTGGCGAATCTGCTGGTGGCCTCGGGCGTGAACCGCGTCCTGACCGTCGATCTTCATTCCCCGCAGATTCAGGGCTTTTTTGATATTCCGGTCGATCACCTCTACGCGGCGCCGGTGTTCGTGCGCTATTTGAATGAGAAACTGCCGGCAGAGGACCGCGTCGTGGTTTCGCCGGACCCCGGCGGCCTGAAAATGGCCTACTCGTATTCGCAGCTGCTGAATGCGGGTCTGGCGCTGGCCGGCAAGCACCGCAAATCGCCCACCGAGGTCGAGGCCCTGGAGCTGGTCGGCAATGTGGCCGGCAAGAACTGCATCCTGACCGATGACATGACGACGACCGCGGGCACGCTGTGCGCGGCCGCGGAAATGGCGATGGCGGCGGGCGCGAAGTCCGTTCGTGCGATCGTGAGCCATTGCCCGATTACGGGAATGGGCGTGGAGCGCCTGAAGAAGTCACCGATTGAAGAGTTGATCACCACGGATACCCTGCTGCCTCAGCAGGGGTGGGACGAGTATCCGATTACCGTGCTGTCGATCGCCGACCTGTTGGGCGACGCCATTAAACGAATTTATGGAGACGAGTCGGTCTCCAAGCTGTTCGAGATTCATCAAGGGAGAACGCAATGAAACAAACAACATTAATTGCCCAGTCGAGAGACTTGAAGGGAAAGGCCGCCGCTGGCCGCCTTCGCCGCACGGGATTCTTCCCGGCTGTGATCTACGCGGAAGGCCGTCCGGGCGTGAATATTCAGGTGAATGAGCATGATTTTGTGATGATGCTCCGGAGCCATCGCAGTGGGAACATGATTCTGGACCTCGCGCTGGAGGGGACCGACAAGCCCTTCAAAGTGATGCTCAAGGCGATGCAGCATCATCCGCTCAACGGCCGGGTCATTCATGTGGACTTCTATGAAGTCTCGATGACCCGCAAGATTGATATCGAAATTAACCTGCGCCTGACCGGCACCCCGGTGGGGGTGGCCAACGAGGGCGGCGTGCTCGAGCACGGTCTGCGGGTGCTGAATATGACCTGCCTGCCCGGCGATGTGCTCGAAGAGCTGGTCGTGGACATCTCCGGTCTGCATATCAACGAATCGATCCGCGTGAGTGATGTCCCGGTCGACACATCGAAATTTGAAGTGCTCGATGGCCCCGACCAGGTGGTCGCGGCGGTCGCGGTCCCGCGTGCGGAAGCCGTGGCGACAACGGCCGAAGGCGAAGAAGGCGCAGCGGAAGGCGAGGGTGGTCCTGAAGTCCTGACCGAGAAGAAGGATGAAGAGGGCGACGACGCCGAGAGCAAGGAAGAAAAGAAGGAGTAGAGCCGACCGTGTGACGCGGCAGGAGACGACGAATTCGCATGAAACTGGTGGTGGGACTGGGCAATCCCGGAAGGGCCTACGAACACACGCGGCATAACGCCGGGTGGTGGGTGCTCGAGGAATTCGCCCGGCGACAGAGTGTGACGTTTCGGCGTTCCTGGCACCGGCCGGTTCAGACTACCCGATGTGCGATCGAAGGCGTCGGCTCGCTGCTGTTGGTGAAGCCGTTGACATTTATGAACTTGAGCGGAAAAGTCCTGCCGGCGCTGATGCGCCCCGCCGGGATGACCGTAAAAGACTTGATTGTTGTGGCCGATGACATCAACCTGCCTCTGGGCAAGCTGAGAATTCGGCCCCAAGGCGGTGCCGGAGGTCACAACGGCTTGAAATCGGTGATTGCGCATCTGGGCAGCGAGGCGTTTGTCCGTGTGCGTGTGGGTGTTGGAGAACAAGAAGAAGGAACGAATTTGAAGGATCATGTGCTGGAACGGATGAGCTCCGGCGACCGCCAACAGCTGGCGGAGTCGGCAAACCGGGCGGCGGACGCCCTGGAATGCATTTTGAGCCACGGAGTGGACAGCGCGATGAACCAGTTCAACTGAGGAGATATGAAGTGAATAAATACGAGGCAATGATCATCTTTCAGGAAAGCCTGAAGGATACGGACTGGGACGGCGCGGTCGAAGTCGTGGGCAAGGAAATTGAAAAGCTCGGCGGCCAGATGACCAGCTGCACGCGCCTGGGCAAGCGGGAATTCGCCCGCCAGATGCAGAAACAGAACAGCGGCCACTACGGTTTGATCGCCCTCCAGCTGGATGGCGAAAAGGTGGTGGACCTGCTGGCCCGTTTGAAACTGAATGACCAGGTGTTCCGCGTGCAGGTCGTGACTGCCCCGGATGCCCCCCCGGCCCCGGTAAAGGAGAAGAGTGATGGCGTCGCTGAATAAAACCCTTCTGATTGGCAACCTGACCCATGACCCGGAAGTGCGCCGGACGCCTTCGGGCACCGCCGTCTCGACGCTGCGCATGGCCGTCAATGAATCCTATCGCAGCAAAAGCGGCGAACAGGTCGAAAAGACCCTCTTTCTGGATGTGGATGTCTGGGACCGCCAGGCCGAGACCTGCGGGCAGTACCTCTCCAAGGGATCCCCGATTTTTGTGGAAGGCCGCCTCCAGATGGATGAGTGGAACGACAAGGAATCCGGCCAGAAACGCACCCGCCTGAAGGTCCGCGCCGAGCGCGTACAGTTCCTCAGCGGCGGCAAGGGCGGCCGCGACGGCGGCCGCGATGGCGGGATGCAGGACACGGCGGACTCCGCCAAACCCGCGTACCAGGAACCCCTGGCCCAGAAGCCGGATGCCGACGAAGAAATCCCATTTTAAACACGGAGGTTTGAAACCATAATGAAAAAAGACAAAAAGAAACGGAGCCCCCGTCGCGATGCCGCAGACGATCTGGGGCGTAAACGCACACGATTGCTCAAGGC
>CAZGMQ010000138.1:0-3203 GCA_964526745.1 uncultured Verrucomicrobiota bacterium | reverse complement strand
CTCTCCCTCACCACCCTCGGCCTTCGGTGTCATCTATTTTGAGGCAATGCGGAGGCCGGAAGGAACTGTTTTCTTCTGTTGCCCCATATCTCCCCTTCCGCTATGATGCGCCGCTTGTTGAATTGGATGTAAAGGGACTCCCGCCCTGCGGCCCCGGGACTTGTTAAGGAGAATCACATGAGCCAAATTAAACTCGGTCTGCCCAAAGGCAGCTTGCAGGAAAGCACGTTCGCGCTGATGAAAAAAGCCGGATGGAACGTCCGCTGCGGCTCCCGGTCCTATGTCCCCTCGGTCAACGACCCCGCGATCGCCGCGCGCCTTATTCGCCCGCAGGAAATCGCCCGCTATGTGGAACTCGGGCTTCTGGATGCCGGTCTCACCGGCTACGACTGGATTTATGAAAACGGCGCGGATATCGTCGAAGTGACGGAACTCTGCTACTCCAAGGCCACCAGCAATCCGGTCCGCTGGGTGCTGGCGGTCCCCAATGACTCAACCATCCAGAGTGTAAAAGACCTTGAAGGCAAACGCATTGCCACCGAAGCCGTCGGCCTCACAACTCGCTATCTGGCCGAAAACGGCGTCACGGCCGAGGTTGAATTCTCCTGGGGGGCCACCGAAGTGAAGGCTCCTGAACTGGTCGACGCCATCGTTGAGCTCACGGAAACCGGTTCTTCCTTGCGCGCCAATCAGTTGCGCATCGTCGATACCATTCTGACCTCCACGACCCGCCTCATTGCCAATAAGGACGCCTGGGCCGATCCGGTCAAACGCGCCAAGATTGAGCAGATGGCCCTGCTGATGAGCGGTGCCCTCAATGCTGAAAACAAGGTTTTGCTCAAAATGAATGCCAAAAAGGACAGTGTGGAAGCGATCAGCCAGACCCTGCCCTCCCTCCACTCCCCGACCATCAACGCCCTGAATGACTCGGACTGGGTCGCGATTGAGACGGTTGTGGATGAAACGACGGTCCGGGAAATCATCCCGCAGCTGAAAGCCGCCGGCGCGTCGGACATTATTGAACTTGCATTGAACAAGGTTGTACCGTAAAACCTTCCGGAATTGTTGAAAACTTGAGGAGTAAAGAATGGGTTCCGTAAAAAAGAAACGCCGCTTGAAGATGGCCAAGCACAAACGTCGTAAACGCTTGCGCGCAGACCGTCACAAGAAGAAATAGGATTGCTTCCCGGAAACGGGTACGCCATGCGCAGCTCACATCAGTGGCCGCTCGCGCTCGGCCTCGTCCTCTTCGGCGTCGCGGCCGGATGCCGCTCGCTGCCTAGCCCTCCGCCCCTTGTGGCCGGAGGGCTCGTTTCGTCTCCCACGCTTCTGCCAGAGCAGGAGGTGGCCGCTCAGGCCTATGCCTTTTACTCCATGGGCATCCACCACGAACTGCTGGAGGAATATCCTCAGGCCTATGAAGCCTATCGCCAGGCCGCCGAACGGGACCCCGGCAATGAACGGCTGATTCTGCGGATGGCCTCCACCCTCGTTCTGCAGCGCAAGACCGAAGAAGCCCTCCGTGCCGTTGAAACTTTCATCGAGCAGAACCCTTCCTCCCAGAGCGCCCTGCTCTGGCTCGCCACCTTCTATGGGACCACGGGAGACTCCGAACGGGTGGTCCAGCTCTTTGAGCAGATGACCCATGTGTTTCCAAAAAATCCCATCGGATGGCTGCAACTGGCCGCCGCGGTCGGGGCCTCCTCCAGCGGAAACGATTCTTCCATCGACATCCTGGAACGAGGCCTCTCCAAAGCCCGCCCCGCCACCGCTCTTCGCGAGGAACTGGTTCGGATCCATCTGGCGCGCATGCGGGATGCCCTGACACCCGATACCCGTCAACAGGCTCAGCAACGGGCCATTGAACTGCTCCGACAGGTGACCGAAGAAGAACCGGGCGACACCGAAACCCTGTACGTGCTCGGTGATCTGCTGGTGAAGGCCAAAGAACTGGATGAGGCCATTCTCATCTATCAAAAAATTGAACGTCTCCAACCCGCAGAAGTGAAGGTCAAGCAGCGCCTGGCCAGCACCTACCTCGAGATGGAGAAGCCTGAGAAGGCGATTACCGTATTGAGCGACCTGGCCGAGAAGAACCCCGAAGCCGGCACTATCCATTACTATCTTGGAGAAATCTATCTTCAATCCGGCAACTACGAAAAAGCCGAAGAGCATTTCCGGATCGCCACAGAAAAAATCGCCGACGATCCGGATCCCTGGCTTAAACTCGCCGCGGTTCAAGCGGAAACCGATGATCAACAGGCCGTCGCCACACTGAAGGAAGCCCTGGAGATCCTGCCGGGGAACGCCAAACTCCTGGAAGTCCTCGCGCTCGTCCGGCTCAGTCAGAAGCAGTACACGCGTGCGGCCAAACTGATGCAGGAAGTGTATGAGACCGTCACAGCCGACGACCCCAAAGCCATCCCCTCCAATCTTTTCTTCTATAATTATGCCCTCGTCTGCACCCATCGGCGCCAGACCCAAGAAGCCGCAGGCTGGCTGCAGCGCGCCATCGCACAAGAATCGGCCCTGCTCGAGCTCTATGTGCAGCGGGCTATGACCGGTACGATCACCTTCCGGACGGCCGCCACCCGGGTGCTCGGTGCGCTCGCCGAACTCCCGACCTCCGAGGGCGCCGCGGTTCATGCTCATCTGGGCACCTTGTATCTCGCCCAGGAACGGGCACCGAAGGCGATCCGGGCATTTGAAACCGCCATTGAGATTGCTGAGAGCCACCCGCTTCAGGCCTCCGTCCTCACCCCCCGCTTCCACTTCTGGTACAGCATCGCCCTCGATCAATCCGGCCAGACCGAGGCCGCGGTTGAACAGCTTGAGATCTGTGTCCGGCTCGACCCGACCTATGCCGATGCCCTCAACTACCTCGCCTATCTATGGGCCAATCAGGGCGTCCGGCTGGATGAAGCGGCCGCGCATGTCCTCTCTGCCCTTGAGCTGGACCCCGGCAATGCCGCCTATATGGATACGCGGGGATGGGTGCTCTATCAGCAGGGCCGCTTTGCCCAGGCGCTGAAGCTCCTCCTGGAGGCGGATGAACTCCGCCCGGGCGACCCCGAAATTCTCGAGCATATCGAGAAGGTCCGCCAAGCCCTCACCCCCTGACCGCTCCCGCCGCAGTGCGGCATCCGGTTTTTCCATGGTATGGCGGGGCCGCCAAAAGGCAGATCTCGCCAATGAGCTGGCTG
>CAZGMQ010000137.1:0-3264 GCA_964526745.1 uncultured Verrucomicrobiota bacterium | reverse complement strand
GGGCTGAGGACCAGAAGAGCGTCATCATTTGGGAAATGCTCATCCAGAATCACAGAAGCGTTTCCCAGCGGCCGGAGGATGACGGACAGCGCCTGAGGAGAGGGAACCTGAACAGCATCCGCCACGCCGTGAAGCGTCAGGTCCCGTCCGTTGACGGCGAACAGGTCTACGGCCTTCGGTGTGTCCTTCCAGCTTTGCGACACCAGACGATAGATGCCGTTTGAGATCCCATGGAAGTTGAAAAAGCCCTGGTCATCTGTGAGGACAGCGGCGAATTGAGGCGGCTGGTTGGAAACAGGTGCATATTCCGTAAGCGGTCGGTAGGTGCCGACCGTTACGGGAATTCCGCTGGCCTGTTCGCACAGGATGACCGTGGCGCCGGAGACCGGTTGTTGGCTGGAATCCAGAATCCGTCCGTTGATTTCCCCGGCGAGGATCAGGGTGGGCATCATCAGCAACAACAACAGCGAGCGCAGGAAAACCTTCATCCTTCTAGGCTACGCAGGGGACGTTCCGCGTCAAGAAGGGTTTTGATGGAAAATGCATAAAAACAGCTACAAACCTTCAAAAATGGTAAAAAATCAGGGGTTTGGGGCCACTAAGGGGGCGTGCTGGTTTGCAGGCGAAAATGCCGAACGTTTCCCGGCATCTGGTTGGTCCAGAACACCGAGCTGCCGTTGGTGACCGGATGGCTCCCCGTGACGGCTGTCCATGCATTGGATTCAAGCAGGTTGGTGGCGCTGTAAACGGAGAAGGAATTTTCATCCACCGGCCACGACAAAACCACCTGCTGCGATGCGTCCGCCTCCAGCGTTAAGGGGGGCTGCACGAGGTCGATTTCGAATGCGGTGAACGACACATCGGAATTCACGGGCACTCCGTCCCAGGGCTTCCGAATGACAAACAAACCGATATAGGTCCATGCGTCGGTGTTGGTGACGGTTCCGCCCGCTTGCCACGACACTCCGTTACTGCTCCACCAGCCGGTATAGACGGTTCCTTCCTTTTTCAGGCGAAAATGGGAAACCGGGCCCGAGTAGGCGGTGTAAGATCCCACTGACCGGATGACGGGACCTCCTGAGCCCGGGTTGTATGCCCGTTCCGCGATGCGGTTGATTTTGGTGGAAGAGGTGAAGACCCCGTTGCTGTCGGCCAGCAGGATGCCGGCGCCCTGATAGTTGTTTCCCGGTGAGAAGGTAAAGGACGTTTCCAACGTCCAGTCCAGTCTTGGATTGATGGGCTGCATGAGTCGGGGCGCGTTGAAGTTGGACCCCCATAAATCGCATCCGTCATTTTCATGGGAGGCGACCATCTGAAAGGCACTTCCGGTCAGATTCGATGTAGAAGAGGGGTTGGGGCTGACATAGGACCAGCCGGGCTGAAGAACCGAATTCGTGAAGGTTTCAGAGAAGGGCACTTGCGCCATGAGTCTGTCGGGAGTCCAGAGAAACATCACCATCAGAAGGGAGGCAGCCAGCCTGCAAACAATCACGGAGTAGGGTTTTTTCATCGGTCATCCCTCGTTGTTGTGCCGTCTCATTTCTTGAACAGATCGGAATGTGTGCCCATTCTTTCAAAGAAGAGTTTGTCGGCCTCGACTCTGTAAATCAGCAGCCAGTCGGCTTCGATATGGCAGTCACGTCGACCGATATAGTTGCCCGACAGCTTGTGATCTCGATGGATGGGATCGAGCAGTTTCTCAGACAGCAAGGTTCGAACAAGAATCTTGAATTTCTCAAGATTCTTGCCGCGTCGTTGGCAACGCTTGAGGTCCTTTACGAACTGCTTCGTGTAGACCGGCGTATACATTAGATTCCGAGTTTCTGGAACATATCATCGGCATCTTTGCAGACGATGAGATCACGACCAGCGTCGGAGGCCTCGAACGTCCTTTTTGTGGTCGCGGTAGGAAGGACGACGTCGAAGGGGAGTCCATCGCGAAGTTCAACTTGCTTATAGAACATCGTGATAGCCTGGGTTGCGTTCAGCCCCATACGGTGAAAAACATACTCGGCGTGGGTTTTCAGGTCGGGCTCCAGTCTGGCCCGTACCATTGCAGTTTTGCTCATAATATCATCTCCATTATCTGAGCCGAATGTAGCACAGATGGGATACACCCGCAAGGTGTATATTTTTAGCACAACGTCACGGGGCACCGTCGCGCCGCTTGCGGCGTGTAAGGTGGACCCGGTTGTTCTGCAATATATTTCATCTCAATCTGATTTGATAGATTCCGTCAGCTGTCCGCGCGACAGTGTTGCGCATGTTCTGTACACTCATCCCATCGATATCGATTCCGTTCCTGCTGAAAATGACCAGTTCTCTTTGCTCTGGATAGCTAGTGACCGGAAGACAGAATTCATAACGAGTGCCATATGATACGCCGGGAAGTTTGACGGTGTGAATCCCGTTCGTCTGATGGAATTTAACTCTTTCACCACTGTCAGAAAGGTACAGAGTATAACTTTGGCTCTGCTCCCCATTCACTCTGACAGACAGATTTTGTTCAGGTCTATAGTGATCAAGACCAGCACAGCCCGAGAGCAACATGGCGAGTAGGGCGATTCGGATTATCATCATCATTTTCATTTGCCGAACGTCACGGGTCAGGGAGCCCGACACCTTGTGGCGGGTATCCTGCAACCGCTTGCTCGGCACCGTCATTTCTCTTCGTTTGATTATCAGAAGTATGCCTTTTCAGTCCTATTCCTGCATAAAATATTGTTTATAATTCGAGGGGATCCAGTGAAAGCTCTCTTCAGGAGATTGGTTGGGAATTTCTCGCACGCTGCCGCCGGCATCGCCGATTCCTTCTGGCATAGGGTCATCTGGGTCCGGCTGAATTGTCCATGTGGTGGAAAGAAGCACTCTGTCTGCCTGTCGGCTGGGTTTGATAGAAATGTGCTGTTTGGGGCGTCCAAAGAAAGTGAACTTTTTATACAATTCTGCTTCGGCTTGATCGAGGAAAGCGGCAGCGCGATCATTGCCCAGAATGGCGCGGAGTTCCGCAAGCAGTCGAGTCTCCACCGCAGCGCCCTCTTTTTTGAAGGGAGATACCGAGATTTCAATGGTGTCCTCGGTCTCCGAGAGGGTAGTGCTATGGGCCAATTCAAGTTCATCCAACTGCTCCCGGGCATCGAGCATCGCAGTCCTGAATCGTTCTTGCTCTTCAGGCTGGATGGACAAGGTTTCAATCATTGCTTTCCCAAATCCATAGTCCCAGTGGATGGCCTTGATCCGAGTTTTCTTTCTGGGTTTGACCTC
>CAZGMQ010000136.1:0-3302 GCA_964526745.1 uncultured Verrucomicrobiota bacterium | reverse complement strand
ATCGGCCCCTCGTTCACCGCCCCTTCGGTGTCATACTTATTTGAGGCAACACGGGCCCTTCACTTCAACTGTTTGATCTTCATGCTTGCGCAGGATGGTGTCGCCTTTGTTGTTGGCGGTGGACCGGAAGGCGGATCCGCGCAGAGATGAGCTGAAGGAGCGACCGGCGCCGGTCAGGCGCGACTTGTTCAGATGGGAGGCAAACCCGCTGCCGGGCGTCCAGTTGGCGGTGCCGCCGGCGGTTGTGCTGCTGCTTCCGGGATCTTCCCCCTTGCCGATCTGAGAGGAAATGCCGTCGCGCTGCTTATACAGGCTGAGGAGTTCGCTCTGGTTTTCGGTCGTTTTGGGCTTCTTCCGGTTCTCGGCGATGCGCTTTTCGATAGTGTTGAGCTGGGTGGCGAGGCTCTCTTTGGAGAGCTTGTAGGCATCGATCCGGCTGCGGAGGTCCTTTTGGGATTGGGCTTCTTTTTTCTGACCCTTTTCCCTCAAATCCAGGATTTCGCGTTCGATCGCCCGGATCTCCATGGCGTTCTTCTTCCGGGCCACCAGCAGTTTGTCCCCCGACAGGCCCTGCAGCTCCCCGCTGTTGTCGGAGAGGTCCTGGCGGAGATTGGACTGGCGGAAGCGCAATTTGTCTATGGCGCTGGATTTCCCTGCGGCCTGGTCTTTCCTGTTTTCCGCTGTAAATTGCCTGCCCAGGGCATCCGCGTCCGATTGGCTGGATTCCCCGGCCGCCGAAGGCTTGTCTTTTGTCGGGGCGTTATTCTTATCGATAGTGTTAAGAGCGGCCGCATAAATTTTAACGATTGCGGATGTTTCTTGGAATGCCTCCATCCCATTTTTTGCTCTTTTGACAATGGCCTCATCCTCTGGATCGTTTACAGCCTGCTGGCCCCAAATTTTTGCATTCTTTTCCGCTTCAATCTTCCGCTTAAAGGCAAAATCCAGCTCTTTTTGCAACCCTGGCTTGTCGTTTTCTTTCACCATTCGATCTGCAACTTCTCCGGCAAGAGCTTCAGCATCGGTGCCAGAAATGCGGTTTAATTCATCCACGAGTTCTTTTTGGGCTTTGCGATGTTTATCGGCCGCTTCGGCGGCATCCAGGTTCCTTTTTGTAATGAGAGCAATGGCCGCAGCTACCGCCGCGAAGATGGGAATCAAAGGCGCTAACGGACTGGCAGCCATCGCCTTCCATAGGCCAATGACTGATAGGGACGCATTTTGCATGGCGCCCATGAAATCGCCGCGCATCAGGTTCTTGAATGCCAGGTTGGCGGTGTATGCGCTGTAGGTTCCTCGGCGAAGATTCAACATCGAGCTGGTAGATTTGACCACCTCGCCTCGGGATGACCGGAACCCGGCGCCCATCCATTTGAGGCTTGGATTTGTGTTTCTGGTTACTCGATTTAGGCGCTTAACATTCTCACCCATCTCGGAGAAGACTTCTCCGCGATAGCCTTTGGCCCAGTTTTCTTGTGCCTGGCGGGCGCCATAGGAAGAATCGCGGGACCGCCGGGAGGCGGCAGCTACATCGTCTAGGCCCTTGGCTGCCTTTTGGGTGCCAACGATATTGACTTCATACTGCAGTTTTCCATCAGACATGGGCGGGCTCTTCTTCCGTTGCGGGGGGAGCTTCTTCTTCCGTCACGTCAGCGGCGGCCTCGGTGGATTCTTCCTGAGCCGGCTGTCGTTTGGCCAGCCAGCCTTCCAGAGCCTGCTCCAGGGCCGTCTCGCAGTCGCACAGGGCCTTGCGATGGCGATACATCCAGGAGTCCGGATTTGTCAGTGGATCTTTTTTCGCCAGTTCGGCTGTGTCATTGATGTTGCAGACCGCCGCCCAGAAGTCATCATCCGAGACCTCATAGATCCAGTGAGTTGTTGTGCCGTCGTACTCCTTAGAGAGAGCCAGAGCGGTATCCATCAGGTCCGGAGCCGTCGGAGGCGGCGTGTCGGGATCCGCGAACCATGCGATGGAATCATCAGGAGGCGGCATCAGGGCCAGCGCAGCGCGCCGCAGGGCCTCTTCTGAGGCCGCGCAGCGGATCGCCCAGGCCCAGACAAGCAGCGACGCCTTCGTGTGGCTGCGCAGGGCATCCATGGCGTCCTTGTTGCGGTGGGCGCAGGCATAGGCCATGGCGAAGGTATAGACGCGCTGGTCGTCGCCCCACCAGCGCGAGGCGCAGGTGCGGAGCCATTCCACGGCGCCGGCGGACGGGCGATAGAGCAGGACCTTGCCGACGGCCAGGGGGGCATCGAGACGCTCGATGTCGTCCTGGGCGCAGGGGCGGCGGCGCGTTCGCGAGGCCACGGCGTTGAGGTCGCGGATTCGATCGTGGAAAGCGATGAAGAAGTCGAGCAGGGTTTCCGTGTCGAAATCTGCGGTCAGCCGCAGGATGCCATCTTGTGCCAGAGGGTGAAGCATGCCGGCCTCATACCCTTATACGGCAGGCGTGAAGCCAACCACCTTGGTGATGGTGAGGCGAACGCGCTCGGCCTTGCTGCTGGCCAGATCCGGATCCGGGTTGCCATCCACTTCGGTCCAGCCGGTCGGGATGGTCCAGGCGCCGGGATCGACGGCCTCGAAGCTGGCCGTGTGGCGTTCCTTGTGGCCGGTGCCGCAAAGGAAGTTTCCATCGGCGTCCTCTTCATCGTCGTGCTCCAGGGCAATGGCATAGCTGCCACTCTGCAGATGCGCAGGGGCAAGACCGATTCCCAGGCCGAAGTCCGATGCCCCGAAGCCGCGGAAGGCCGGCACAATCAGGTTCCGCACCGTGGCGTTGTGATCGGAGTTGGTCCCGCCAATGTGCTTATGCCCGTTTGCACGGACCTCGCAGAGCGCGCCCTTTGTGGTGTTGACGGAAACGCCCTGCACAGCCAGTTCGGCTGCGGCGCCGGCCGCCACGTTGAAGGTGGCAATCGCCCCGCGCAGTTTCGGGCCATAGGTGGCCTCGATGGTTTGGATTTCGCCATGCGCGCCGGCAGACGCCTCGACGTATTCACCGTTATTATCCTCGCCCACCGAGAACTGAGACGATGAAGGGCGGCCAAGGGTTAAGATTGTCAGGTTGTCCCCTGCGATTGCAAACGGATCTGCTTCTGTTACGCCAAATGTGTGAGTACTCATGATTCCTGCTCCTGTTCTGTTTCCTGATGCTCTGCGTCAAAATCTTCGGCCAGTTCGACATTCCAAGTGGACTCGATGACATCCAGCGGGATGCCATCCGGACCGACCAGCGGCACGGCGCCGCCATAGATATTGCCATATGGCGGGTCAACATGATTTTTCCTCTGTTTCGATGAGA
>CAZGMQ010000135.1:0-3512 GCA_964526745.1 uncultured Verrucomicrobiota bacterium | reverse complement strand
GTAAGGTTCTTCGCGTTGCATCGAATTAAGCCACATGCTCCACCGCTTGTGCGGGTCCCCGTCAATTCCTTTGAGTTTTAATCTTGCGACCGTACTCCCCAGGCGGTACACTTAACGCGTTAGCTCCGGCGCGCAAAGGGACAATTCCTCGCACACCAAGTGTACACCGTTTATGGTTAGGACTACCAGGGTATCTAATCCTGTTTGCTCCCCTAACTTTAGAGCCTCAGCGTCAGTATCTGTCCAGAGAGCCGCCTTCGCCACCGGTGTTCCTCTTGATATCTACGCATTTCACCGCTACACCAAGAATTCCGCTCTCCTCTCCAGTACTCTAGTCTGGTAGTTTTGAATGCATTTCCACAGTTGAGTTGTGGGATTTCACGTTCAACACACCAAACCGCCTACGCTCCCTTTACGCCCAGTAAATCCGAACAACGCTCGAGACCTCTGTATTACCGCGGCTGCTGGCACAGAGTTAGCCGTCTCTTCCTCCTGAGGTACTATCATTCCAAGGCAGTATTCGTGCCAAGGCTATTTATCCCTCATGACAGGAGTTTACGATCCGAAGACCTTCATCCTCCACGCGACGTCGCATCGTCAGGCTTTCGCCCATTGCGAATGATTCTCGACTGCAGCCTCCCGTAGGAGTCTGGGCAGTATCTCAGTCCCAGTGTGGCTGACCATCCTCTCAGACCAGCTAACCGTCAAAGCCTTGGTGAGCCATTACCTCACCAACAAGCTGATAGTGCACGGATTCGTCATCAAGCGGCAGGCCTTACGGTCCCCACCTTTAGTTTCACCGACATGCGCCGGATCACCACATCGGGGATTATCTCCCCTTTCGAGAAGTTATACCCAACTTGAAGATAGATTATCCATGTATTCCTCACCCTTCCGCCACTGTCCACCTAAGAATCTTGTCCGAAAACTTGATTCAAAAGCTTCTCGTTCGACTTGCATGCCTAATCCACGCCGCCAGCGTTCGTTCTGAGCCAGGATCAAACTCTCCATATAATATGGGTTCAAATCTGCGGTTGCCCGCAAATCGAAGTTTGCTGATCCTTATTATCTGCCGGCTTTAGGAACCGGCATGTCTTAAGAATTAACTTATGACTCAACACAAGCTGTTTGTACTTACCACACCACTTCTGATTCGAAGTGGTGTTACATGAATGTTATTCCATTGTCAAAAGAGCAAAAATGCGCACAGTCTCTTCATCCCTTTCCCTTAACGTTCGAGGGACATTCAGACTGACGCAGCGGCAAGCATTCTTGCACGCTTAAATAATCTTGCAGTGAACTTAACCTGGACTGGCAACTTTGTCAACCCGTCAATTCCACATTTTAAGCAAAACCATCCTCTCCCTTCACAGGTCACTCTCGTGTCCTAATCCGTTCAAGTGAGGCAGACCATACGCATCCGCCCCAATCCCGTCAACCCCCATTTGCACTTTTTTTTCACTTTTATTCAAAATCCCTGATTTCATTGGTCCAAATGCATGCATTTTTCTTTGGTTTTTCCTGTTGCAGACCGATTTACAACTTCTCTTCTGCCAATTTCCGCACAGATTTCACCTGTGATTCGCTGTAACAAATTCATCTATATTCCCTTTTGTTGCGGCATCATTCCACTTTCTGTGCGGATATACTTGAAGATTCTTCCTATCCCGCTTGCTTTCCTCATCATTCTGCGTATGCTCAAATCTGATTTCGCGTGATCAATGGGAACACGCATTTGAAAGGAAAACATCATGATACCTCTTCTGATTGGTCTTGGCATTCTCGCGATTCTCGTACTGTGGATTGTATCCATCTATAACGGCCTGGTGCACCTGCGCAACTACGTAGACAACGCGTGGGCGCAGATCGATGTGCAGCTCAAGCGCCGTCACGACCTCATTCCCAATCTCCTGGAAACGGTGAAAGGATATATGGGGCACGAACGCGAAACCCTGGAAGCCATCACCAACGCGCGTGCCGGTGCCATCAAGGCCACCGGCCCCGCCGAAGCCGGTGCGGCAGAAAGCAAACTCTCCGGCGCGCTGCGCGGACTGATGGTCAACGTCGAACGCTATCCTGACCTGAAAGCCTCCACCAATTTCCTCGCGCTGCAGGAAGAACTCTCCTCCACGGAAAACAAAATCTCCTTCGCGCGCCAGGCCTATAATGACAGCGTCACGAAATACAACACGCGCATCCAGACCATCCCGGCGGCCTTCATCGCGGGGCCGGCTGGATTCACCAAGCGCGACCTGTTCGAGCTGACCGATGAAGCGGAACGCGCCGTTCCTGAAGTGAAATTTTAAGAAGAGAGAATTCAGTATTCAGAATGGATCCCAGAACCTCTGAACCGCTGGACTGCTGTCCCCTTCTATTCGGGTGGTTTCCAGTTTTCTGTAGCCGGGGGCGATGACCCCGGTCCTCGAACCCACAGCCGTCGGCCTCACCGCGACCGACTACAATAAACCCAAAAATGATATAATGAATAAACGCCCTCTCATGTGGGAAGCCATCGCCGCCAACAAGCGGCGGTCCGCTTGGCTCATCGTCTTTATGGCGGTGCTGCTGGCGGCCATTGCGGCCGCGATCGGTTTCCTCTGGGGCGGCACAGATCAGAGCGCATTCTACGGAGCCTTCATCGGCATCGCGATTTGGGGTGTTCTCTTATTAGTGAACATGGCCGGCGGCGAATCGGTCCTGTTGCAGTCCGCCAAAGCGCGCCAGATCAGCCATGACGATGCGCCGCAGCTTTATAATGTGGTGGAGGAAATGCGCATCGCCTCCGCCCTCCCCGCGATGCCCAAGGTCTATATCATTGACGCACCTGTACCCAATGCGTTCGCGGTCGGGCTCAAGCCCGAACGCGCCTGCGTCGCCGTCACTACCGGCCTGCTGGAGCGGCTCAATCGCGATGAACTGCAGGGCGTGATCGCGCATGAGCTGGGCCATATCTCCAATAGGGACACACTTTTTATGACATTGGCCGGTGTGACCCTGGGCGCGATTGTGCTCCTGGCCGACATCGGAATCCGCACGATGTTCTGGGGCGGCGGCAGTCGCCGGCGCTCCGACAGCAAGAACGGCGGGGCCGCCATGGCGGTCATGATGATCGCCGCTTTGGTGCTCGCGATTCTCGCTCCGCTCATCGCGCGCCTGCTCTACTTCGCCTGCTCGCGAGAACGCGAATATCTGGCCGATGCCTCCGCCGCGCAATACACGCGACTCCCCTCCGGACTCGCCAATGCGTTGCGGAAAATTTCCACGCAGCAGGATGCCAAAAAGATTCCGGTCAACCGCGTGGTCTCCCCGATGTACATCATCAATCCCCTCGCCGCCGCCGGCACGTCGTCGATGTTCGGCACGCACCCGCCGACCGAGGAACGCATTAAACGGCTCGTGGACATGGGCGCCCAATTCGCCCCGCCCAGCGAAACCGAATCCGTCTAAATCCTTTGCCTGATCGGATGGGGTCACGGGGATTGCGCCCCGTGACCCTTCCACACCACCGGACA
>CAZGMQ010000134.1:0-3960 GCA_964526745.1 uncultured Verrucomicrobiota bacterium | reverse complement strand
TCCGGTGGTGTGGAAGGGTCACGGGGTGCAACTCCCCGTGACCCCATCCGATCCTAAAGCGGCCGAAACCGGAGCGCCCCGCGGCGCAATTGCCGAATGAAGGCTACGGAAATGTAGTGAAATTATCTGTGAATGACATAATAGTTCATTCATATGTGCTTGCTCATAAACAAACCACGAGAAGTGGCATTCATAATCCATTCCATATCAGCTAAATAAGGAAATTATTCAATAGAAATACCCTCCAGTTGGCACGCCACCAGCAAGTAGAGCGGTGTACATAACAAAACACATGGACAGGGAGGCCTGAACGCCGTCTGTCCGGACACCGAAGGAGAAAACAATGAGAAGCAGCAGCATGAGTCGAAGTGGAATGATGATGATAATCGGAATCGTGTGCGTTCTGGGTGGTGCCGCCGCTGCCTCGGCGGAATCAGATGCCAGTGCCAGTGTGGATGTCCCGTTTCTGTCCGCCTATGTCTGGCGGGGTCAGGTGTTGACGGATGACGCGGTCTTTCAACCCAGCCTGACAGCCAGCACGGCTGGATTTTCGGTGAATGCCTGGTCCAGTATGAATCTGAACGATACGGACACCGATGGTGACTTCACCGAAATGGACTGGACGGTATCCTATGATGCGAGTGCCGGATCTGTGGATTGGGGTGTGGGTGTGGTTCAATACACGTTCCCGAATTCAACCCTGGAGTTGGAGGACGGGACCGTCGAAGCACTTCCCGGTACTATTGAACTCTATGTCACTCTCGGGCTGCCGGACGTGCCGTTGGCCCCCACGCTGACGGTCTATCGCGATGTGGATCAGATTGATGGATTCTATGGCATGCTGGCCATCGGTCATTCCTTCACGGTGAGTGACAGAGTAGGCGTGGATCTGTCGGCTTCTCTGGCCCTGGCTGATTCTGACTACAACAGCGGCTATTTCGGGTATGACAAAACAGCCCTGAATGATGCGCTCTTCGGTCTGGCTGTGCCGGTCGCCGTGAGCGAACAGTTGAGCATCACGCCTTCCATCAGCTATATGTTCCTGCCGGATTCCGATCTGGGCGATGAGGCCGAAGCGTCCTATGGCGAAAAAGACAGCTTCTATGGCGGTGTGACTCTGAGTTACGCATTCTAACGTCCGGGTCAGTTGCCCCCCGATCCCTGCGGTATCTGCCGCGGGGATTTATTTTGGGGTCGGTGCGAGGGGCTGTCGCAGCCCATTTTCATTCCCTTCCGGCCCGGTTTATGGCATTTTGCCATGTGGTGATAGACGGCGGCAGTGGCCGTTGAAACAGGAGCGACTCGACCTATGAAAAAGACAAATACGCTCATCTTGGGTTTGGTGATTTGTGGAATGGGCTGTGCCCTCCCTTCGATGCACAGATCCAATCCTTCCTGGGAACAACTGCATACAGCGGCCAGCGAAGGCAATCTGGTGGGGACCATGCAGATGCTGAAAAGGGGCGTGGATGTTAATGCGGCAGACCCCAATGGCTACACGGCGTTGACCGCGGCGGCGATCAATGGCCACCGCGCCGTCGTCGAATGGCTCGTGGCGAAGGGCGCCGATGTGAATGCAGCGAGCGCCGATGGTATGACGGCTCTGATGTGTGCCGCGTTTGACGGGAATCCGGATGTGATCCGGGTGCTGGCTGAAAAGGGCGCGGACGTGAATGCCAAGACCCCCGACGGAGAGGTGACCCCCCTGTTGTTTGCGGTATTGGCCAACCATCCTGCGGCGGCTGGAGCGCTAGCGGACAAGGGGGCAGATGTGAATGTCCAGACGGCCGACGGTCTGCCGGCACTGATCCTGGCCATCCGCGAGGGTCATGTTAAAATGGCCGGCATCCTGATCGACCGGGGGGCGGATATGAATGTCCGGGATGTGCTGGGGATGACGGCGCTGATGGGTGCTGCCAGTACAGACAGCCTCGCTGTCGCCCAACTGCTCATCGACAAGGGAGCGGACATCAATGCCACAACACCCAAGGGGGCGACGGCGCTCATGGCGGCTGCCTTCAAGGGCCATCTGGAGATGGTACAACTGCTGGTGGAGGGGGGCGCCCGGGTTGACGCAGCAAATGACAGCGGCCTAACGGCGCTGAAAGTGGCAAAAGCCCTGAAACATTCGGATATGGTGGCCTTCCTAGCGCAAGTTCCCCCGCAGAAGTAGCCGGGAACGGGCTGTTATTTCAGCAGGCGCTCCGCATTTTCGCCAAGGGCGGCTGCGAGATGATCGGCGGGCAGGTCCAAGGCCTCCCAGCGCGCCAGCTCCTCTTTCTGGTCAGCCCAGGGACTGTCGGTTCCGAACAGAATCCGGTCCATGGGATGATCCAGAATCATCGCACGGGCTTCGGCCGGGGGCAGTTCATGCAGGGAGTAGGACGTCCCGATATACACCGGCTGTCCGATCAGGTACTTGCGGGAATTTTCCCAGTCGCGCCACCCGCCCAGATGCGTGGCCACCAGCTTGAATTCAGGCAGGGCGTCGATGATCCGGCGCACGCGGACGGGATCGCAGATCCGATCCGGCGGGTAGGCGATGTCGAAGCCGGTGTGGAAGACGGTGAATAAATTGCGCTCGGCCAGTCGCTCATAGAGTGGAAACATCCGTTTCTCATCTATAGTGAAATTCTGATAGTAGGGATGAAGCTTGATGCCCTTGAATCCATCCTGTGCGATTTCATCGATGTGGCTCAGGGCGTCCGGATCATCCGGATGGATTGAGCCCAGCATTTCCAGGCGCGGAAACTGGTTGCGAACTTGAAGCGCCCACTGCCGGATGCCGTGATAGTGCGACGGTTTGGTGGCGATGGGGCAGACGACAGAACGGTCGATGTCCGCTCGGTCCATGGAGGCAATCAGCGAAACGGCCCGCCCATCGGTGGCGGCCTTGCAATTCCCCTCCTTCTCGAGAAACGGAATGGCCTTCTTCGCCAGCTCATCCTCAAACGCATGGGTATGGAAGTCGATGATCATAAGGGGAGAGAAGTCAGGAGACAGGAGTCAGAATTCAGAATGAAGCAAAGAGAAATCATGTCGTATGGGTGGATTGGATATCTTGATTCAGTTTTCTGATTCCGAATCCCATTCTGACTCCTGACTTTTGGATTCTGACTTCTTTCTTTCATCCCAATGTCGGTGGCGTCGCCTCCAGTGCGGCAATTGCATCATGCTCGGTGTGGTCGAGACCGATGGGCGAGAGCGACACATAGTTTTCGCGAAGGGCTTCCAGATCGGTGCCGGCCATGTCGCCGGTTTCATGCAGGTCGCCCCTCATCCAGTAATAGGGGTTGCCCCACGGGTCCTCGCGACGCTCATAGGTTTCAACAAAACGGGAGTCGCCCATGCGCGTGATCCGCAGGCCCTTCAGCTCCTCATAGGGCACATTGGGGACATTCACATTCCAGAACAGCTCCGGGGAAATCTGCAGGTGGCCTGACACGATTTGTTCGACCAGCTGGCGGCTGACGCGCGTGGCGGTGTCCCAGAGGGGGTCGGCAAAGGTGTCGAGGGAGATGGCCATGGAGGGAATCCCCATGATGATGCCTTCGGTGGCGGCGGAAACCGTTCCGGAATACAGAACGCTGATGCCGGCATTGGGGCCGAGATTGATGCCGCTGAGAATTAGTTCCGGTTTGGGATCGACCAGCACGCTGACGCCCAGTTTGACGCAATCGGCCGGGGTGCCGCTGACCGAGGTGCCGAACACCGGTCCGCCCGGAGGCCAGGAACGGGTGTGGAGCGGTTTGGTGAGCGTGATGCCATGGCCAATCGCCGATCGCTCGCCGTCAGGCGCGACCACTCTGACGTCGCCAAGGTCATGGACCGCTTTCTGGAGGGCATGGATACCAGGGGCCTGAATGCCGTCGTCGTTGCAAAGGAGAATTCTCATAATAGGCCGATGATGACGGAGGGGCTGGGGGATTGCAAGGGGGGAAAGGAAACAGAAGTCAGGAT
>CAZGMQ010000133.1:0-3982 GCA_964526745.1 uncultured Verrucomicrobiota bacterium | reverse complement strand
ATTCCTCTCTGTGATAATCGGTTGCAACACAAAATACTTTTGTCGGTGGCGTCATGGTATGGAAACTATTTTCGCAATTTTTCCACAGTATGGAAGAAATGTTTCCATGGTGTGGAAAAACTCCTGCGCATTACGTCTTATACCAATAATTGCAGCATTGCCCCCTTCCCCTACCTGACCTATCCTGAGAAACAGATAACACATCATCACTAGACGTTAGCTGAAAAGGCTCGATGTAAAAAAGATGGAACAAGCATAAGCGTATGGCACCAGCGACACATCGCCTCATCTTTCAACTCGGCACCAACAATTGGCAATCGAGTCAGGAGTTTGCGCCCGGGAGCGGAATCCTCCATGAGCAGCATCATGACACCTATAATGCGATGGAGGGGACGGCGTGCTACAGCGTCTTCCCGTCCCGCGTGCAACGCCTGGACCGACCCGATGTCCGTGTCTTCGAGCTAGACCACGACATCCCGATCTGCGAATCGGTGTCCCCCGTTTCCTCTTACCGCTGGCACAGCATGAGTGAAACCGAATTCACAGCCTACCGGACCCGGCTCTGTGACTTCGTCACTTCGTATATCGACGAAGTGGAAGCAAAGCACGGGAAGCCGTTTGACTTGTTTATCGCTCATCATGCCTTCCTCAATCCCATGATCCTGGGCGACGTGAACCGCGCCCGCGTGGCCCAGGGCCGGCCGGCGGTACCGGTGCTGGCTTTTGTTCATGGCACCGCCCTGCTCATGTTCAAAAGCGAGATGGAAGGAACAGACCCGGATTATCCCCCGCGCTTTTATCCGCACTGGATCAAAGAGGGTGTGTTCGATGCCATTGATGCGGTCATTGTAATTTCTAAGTCCCAAAAAGAGCGCTTTTGTTCAATTTTTAAGGCCTATGATCCCCAGAAGATCTGTGTGGCGCCCAATGGCATCAATCCTAAGGTGTTCCGGGTCGACCCCACCCTGAAGCGCGATGACGTTCTGGCGAAGTTCCCGACCCAGCCGTACGAGGGAAGTTGCGAGAAATCCAGGGCCATCCCGCCGGCCCCCGACCGGGTGGTACTGTTTGTCGGCAAGTTCGCCGACATCAAGCGTATTGATTGCCTGCTCCGTGCCGCGGTCCGCTATGAGAAGACCCCGGGACTGCGGGTGGCGACTGTCATCGCCGGGTCCGGACCCTTGAAGGAGCAAAAGCGGTACCAGGACATGGCGCGTAAGCTGGGCCTGTCCGATATGTATTTTATCGGGCCTCAGGTTCAGCCAGCACTTGCGAAACTCTATAACATTGCCGACATTGGCGTATTTCCAACCAAGTTCGAGGCGTTCGGCCTTGTCTTGCTGGAGTGCCTGGCCTGTGGAACTCCGGCTATCGGCACGGCAGCGGGCGGACCGGTAGAGTTCATTGATCCGACGGTGGGCGAACTCGTGGAGGACTTTGAAAGCAACGAAGCCTTCCAGGAAGCGCTGGGAGAGACGATCGGTCGCGCGCTTCGTGAGAACTGGAAACCACACAAGACTGAAGCCGCAGTTGAAGTGGCTTCGAAGTACACCCTGACCGCACAATGTGACCGGATTCTGAAAGTCGCTGACGGGTTGAGGCCATAGACAGTTCCTCCCGTTCATGATCGAGAACAATCCCGCACCTTCGCCGCTCTGAATGCTGATTCCTGCAGTTGTTGACAGGAAGCGATCTCAGGGCAGGATCAGTTTTTCCTGCCGGGCGGCCCCCTCGCCCCGGTAGATCACCGTGATGGGCCCGCCTGGGGGCTGGGAAACCGTGAAGTCGCAGGCCTTGAGCCGATGGAGCACGATAATGTCAGCTCCCTTCATCTGGGTGATGTTATAGCGGGCGCAGGGCCCGTCGCCGGGCATGGGCTTCGTGGGATAGATGTGGTAGCCAGCCTGGCTTGTGAGCATCATGCCCGGAACCTGCTGGACTCCCTTTTGATAGTTATAAACGGGCTCTGACGTATAGGGCACTTTTTGGTTTCCCCAGAAGTAGTATCCATCGATCCGGATCTCCCCCTTGGAAAAGACATAGTCGTAGGCCGACCAGCCCATGTTCATGATTGTCTCGCGCTTCCCCTCCAGATCGGGGTCGTAGGTCGGGGCCTTTAGGTGCCCCGGCGTTCCCGCCGCGGGGGACGCAACCGCCGCGGGCTTGGGCCGGGTCCCCTCCGGAATGGGGTTCGTGATGCGATGCAGATAGGCGTCGATGAACTCCCCGGTGAACGAATCGTAGATCTCGATCCGGACCTCGTTGATTTCCTCAGGGAGCTTCCGATAGCTCAGATCGTACAATGTGACGCCCTTGCACTTGTAAAGCAGTTTATCGTTCACATAGAGGCGGCTTTTCAAATTCATCTCTTGCATCGGATTCTTGTACGCCGAGTTCTCGACCATCGGAATGAGCCGGCACATCACACCTTTCTTGACGACGCTGGGCGGGTCCCGGAAGGTGACGGTCGTCCCATCCAGGTTCAGGTTGGAGGCGACCCGGATTTTGGCCGTGCCGACGGCAATGGGGACTTCCTTTTTGTTACAGGAATTGAGAAGAGCGAATTCAGCGCGGAGGGCTTGGGTCCCCGGTTCCCGAAAGGTCAGCCATGCCCGTTCGCTGTAGGTCGTCCCATCCACCCCGAGGGGGCCGGAATTCCTGTAGTACTGGCCAACCTGCTTGCCGTTGGCCATTAGCCGTACCTGCCAGACGTAATGGAACATTCCCGAAGGAATCAATGGGTTCTGGATCAGGAAACGCACCGAAACCTGCTTGTTGACCAGCACCGTCGCCGGAATATCAGGCATTGTGAGGCGGGTTTGCTTCACAAAGGGCCAGTACTTTTCCGCCTGCTCTATAGTTCTGCGGTAAGAATCAATAGACTGCCATCGCCCTTGTGCGGGGATGAAACATCTTCCCGAGATGGCCGAAGGCGGGGGCGGAAGCGGTTTCTCCGCCGGGGGTGGGACGGGCTGCGCCGCCGGCGTGTAGTCCCATTTGTCCCGCATCTTGTCGATACGGGCGATTTCCTTCCGCGTTTCCTCCATGAGCCCGTCCATCGTCCTCCAGTCGTTGCGGATCTGCTGGGCTTCTTCGGCAAGACTTTTGGCTGTGTCCGAACTGATCAACTGGATCATTTTAAGTTTCCGCATGGTCCGTTCGGCATCGTCGTCCGTCTCGTTGTCCCCTTCCGGCCAAAACGGAGCCGTAATGAGATTGTGTTTGAAATAGGGTGAATCGTTATCAAACATGGGCAGGTCGGCTGCCAGGATACGCCGAAGCGCTTCCAATTCCTCTCGGATGTCCTGGTTGCGTGCCATAACCCGGGTCAGGCTCTGCTTCAGGTCATCGAGCTTCCCCTTCTGATAGTGGTATGGGCTGTTGATATGTTCAAGCATGTCGGGCTCTGCGTCCAGAGCGTTGTACAGATCAATGGAGGTTTGCAGGAGAAAGATCGGGGCCGTGGTGGTGGCCCCCAGCTTTTGGATCAGGTCGTAGCCGCCTTTCAGAGTGGCCTTTATGACGTTGTCCTGCATGATCTTTGTACTGCGGCTTTCCAGTTTAGTTATTCTGCCCTGGACCCTCGTCATTTCCCCATGCAGATCCCTCAGTCCGTCCCTGGCTATTTGCTGGTTGGCCAGTCGCTTCTGCAGCAGTTCGATTTTCTGATCGAGGGTGAGATCCTGCGCCCTGAGGCCCGCCGGAACGAGCATCAGGAGGATTACAAACCAGAGGCCGGCACGTTGCTTCATATTTTTACTCCTTAGCTAAAGATGAATCACAAACGACCCATGCATGACCCGGATGGGAGGGATGGCCTCAACGAATGGCACTTGATCCCGACCTGTCCGGATGCACAGGAGTTCATGTGACTGAGTGTAATCATTCAGGAAATGCTGCTCAATGAAAAAGGAGAACTAAAGGGGCCCTGCGCATTGCCTCAAAATAGATGACACCGAAGGCCGAGGGTGGTGAGGGAGAG
>CAZGMQ010000132.1:0-4362 GCA_964526745.1 uncultured Verrucomicrobiota bacterium | reverse complement strand
CATAAAAGGCACGTGTGGTGGTGTGAGAGGCGGGGAAACCCGCCTACTCGATTGTTCAGGTCGGTTGTCTGGCCCCACCCGTCACAAGATCTCATAGATCCGCCGCGAATGGGAGTTTCGCCACCCAAACAAAACAAGGGGGCGGACGTTGCGGGGTTCAGTCGAAGGTCGATCCCGATAGTGCAAAGAGGCCTGGAAATATCGGGAAGCAAGGAATGAGGATGAGGTCACAACGGTTGAAATCAGCGAGGAAGTTTCTCTGAATGAAAGCGAGAGGGTCGTGATCCAGTCGCTGGAGCGCCTTCCACGACAGGGTGAACCATGTCCGGGTCGAGTGCCGGGGGGTCAGGGCCTGTTTGTATAATCTCACCGCCAATGCGGTGTCGCCTCTCTGTTCCGCCATCACGGCGGCAAGATAATACATGGGTTGAGGCGTGTCATCATTGCGAGCGGCATTCAGCACTTCTTCCCAGGTGGTCTGATGTCGCATATAGCGGGCAAAATCGCCCCAGGCATTGAAGACATGATTCGCCAAAACGTGCTGTCCGAGTTCCATCGCGGTCTGGTCACCGGTTTTCTGGCCGACGGCCATCAGCATGAACCAGATGTAATCATTCTGGACCGCCTCGGCCAGTGGCTTGAGTATCCACAGAGACCGCTCCCAATCGCCCATGACCGCATAGTAATACGGGTGGCCTTTCAGTGAGTTAAAGCTGAAACGCTCCTCTGCGTTGGCCTGCTCAAGGTCCGGGAACTGTTCGATCCAGGAGCAGAGCTCCGCGCGGTATTCTTCGGCCTTTTCCGGCATTTCTCGTGCCAGCAAATAGAAGACATTGTGTCCGTTGTATCGTCTGTCTCGCCCCTCTAGAACCTCCAGGGATCGCTTCAGATCGCCGGTGACTTCCAGAACAAAAGCATACAGGGTCAACGACAGGCTTTGTCCGCTGCTCGCCGACACTTTCATATAGTCCAGTGCCCGCCGGGTGTCCCCCAGATGCAGCGCGGCAAAGGTGCCGGTCCGGTAAATGGCGGCCTGTTGCAGTCCCTCCATGGTGTCAGGGAAGGCATCCACCAGAGCCAGAACCTCTTCATATCTGCCGTTATCCATCAGGATGTCCGCGTACTCATAATACTCATCAACCTCCTCGGGAGCGATCGTGAGGCAACGCTGGTAAAAGGCGATGGCGGTTTCCTGACTTTCTTTGTCGAAGGATCGCGCCCAGTCGCCAGCTAATCTGCGGTTCAGGGCATAGGAGTGTTCAAACAGCGCATCGGGGATGTCGCCCGGGTGATCCGGGGCAGGAAGGCCCCCCGGTGCAGGATACCCATAGGGGGCCATGGGATCGAGTCGGCGGCATTGGCCCCGCAGATGATCCATGCCCAGAAAAACATAGGCCTCTTCACCGAGGCGGTAATCGGGCATCAGGTCACTTTGCACCGTGGGAACCAGCGGGTAGAACCGCTGTGCTTCATTCATCAGCCACGTGTTGAAGGCGCTCTTGACCATACAGATATAATCCAGGGTATTCGGTTTTCTCCCTCGATCAATAAAGCCCTGTTTGATGGCGCCATAGCCGTGGTCATCCATCACATCCGTCAACAGAAAGCGCACAAACGCGCCCATCTCGGGCTGAAAGGGCTTCCAAGTCGCCATAATTTGATTCAACTCTTGTGCATCGCTTTTGGAGTAGTACGAGACCCCCCGATATCGGGCGTTTCGCCACCAGGCGATGTTGAGCATATCCCGCAGCATCAGCAGTCGGGCCGATGCGGGGATGGCCTCGCTTGAGCCGTCCAGAATTTCACGCTGTTGTTTCTGATATAGAGAAGAGATCCGGGCAATCTCTTTGCCCATCGATTCAGGATTCAAGGGCTCGCGGCAGACGGCAAAAGGCCATTCAGGATCCGGCTCTTTGCAGAGAACGGGTGCGGTTCCCTTCAATACACTCTCCCAGAGTCGGGCGCATCCGATCAGTTTCAGTGAGATATTGGCATAGGAATGGCCGGCCGTGATCCCGCCCAGTTCCAGTCCTCGCATGAGGATGGCAAAATTGTCAGGGGCAACGTCATGCGCACCACTTCGATAGCATCGGGCAAGGTTTTCTTGATCATCCATATGCAGGAGGTCAGCCAGGGTCGATAGAATCTGCGCTTGTTGGTGTGCGGTGAATTCCTCCATGGCAGGCGGTCTGGAAACTTGTCCGGGGATCAGTTCCAGCCCGTAGTTGTCGGGGGTTCCAGCCCAGGACAGCAAGGGGGCCAGATCCCTGCGGCCCATGGCGGCAGCGAGGTGACCGTGGAGTGTTTCTGGCTGCTCCGGCAGAAATGCGGTGCCATCACCGGGGCGGCCAATCCGGCAGAGTACGTAGGCCATGGTTTCATCCGTGGGCTCTCCGGTCCGAGCCAGATCGGCATAGACGACCGCTCGGGCGGCAAACACCATGGGGCTCCATCCGCCGATGCTGATATAGCGGTAGTCTCTGGACAGATCCGCATAGGTGACCGCCAGTTCCCGGAGCAGTTCATGTGACCAGCCTTCGTTGCGCCCGAAGTCGGTCATCCGGTTCACGGCAACCACCTCTGAGAAGGGGTGCTGCTTGGCAAGTTCCTGTCGGGCTGTGGCCCAGGAAGAGTTTGTTGGAGGTACCTCCGGGCCGGAGAAATCCAGTGAACAATCCGCATAGATTTTTTCGGCATGTCCCCGTTGTGTCGCCAGCCATTTCTGGGGTGGACCTAGTAGTGGATGCTTGAGTTCAAAGGCGGCGGTATTCGATTGCACGGCCAGTGTCATCATGGACCGGCCATCAGACGTGTCGATGCTCCAGCCCCAGCGCGCCGGTGGATTGCCGGGCAGGCGATCCGGATTGAGCAGGGAGCCGTCGGCAATGCTCAGGTTGTATCGATCACTGCCGATCACATAGATATAGGCTCGCATCAGTTCCTGCTGAAAGGCATGCAGGCCGGTGGCCGGCTCTAGCAGGATCGGCGGGGGGGTGTCTTTCCATGCCTCCGGCTGAATGAGGGCCTTCTGGCCGGCAAGGGGAGGCGGATGGCGCTTCACCGTCAGGACCGAATTTTCCCCGGTAGATTCCGGTGGCCTGTCGGGATCCCAATACCAGTCATTTCCGACCTTGAATTTATACTCATAGGTCCCTTCCGGCAGAGGCACCGTGCATGTCCACAACCCATTCTTCAGCGCCATCGGATTTCGCTCGCCGTTCCATTGGTTAAATATGCCGACAACGGCAACATCGGTCGCCAGCGGCGCATAAAACTGGAAGGTCACCGCGACCTGTTTGCCTGCTGGATCCACCGGGATGACTTCGTCGGGATCCACGGCGGTGTTTGTGGTGACCACCAGGGCTGAGTTGTCGATACCATTCACCGTCTTCACATGAGGGTTCGCCGGATCCAGGATCCATTCTCCGTCGAGTATGAACTTATAGGCATAGGTCCCTTGCTCCAGATCAAAGCTGGTGCGCCATGTGCTGCCGTCCATCCGGCGCATCTCCTGTGGTCTCCAGCTGTTGAATTCACCGGCTATCGAGACAGATGCCTCCTCGGAGTGTTTATAGGTTACGGCAGCATGATAGCGGGTGGCCGGCGGCTGGGCAGGAGCATTAATGCGATAGTTGGCATACAGGTCCTGTTTGTCAGCTAGAGAAAAAGTCGACCACACAGAGCCGTCTCCCCACTGGTTGAATTCAGGATTACTGATATCGCTGATCCATTCGCCATCTGCGACGAAGCGGTACTCATAGTCACCGGCGGGTACCTGGAAGTCGGCCTGCCACACGCCGAAAACCTGTAGCGCCATCGGCAACTGTTTGATGTCGCTGGTCCCCGACCGGATGTATTCGAGATCAACCGAATCGGCAATCCAATCGAAAGCTTTCAGTGAAACGCGCGCGCCCAGAACCGATTGAGTTTGAAAGAGGGCGAAGGAGAGCAACACAAAATGCACCCATGTGTAAAAGCGTCTGCCATCGCCCCGGCGAACTGAATTGGTCATCTTTTTCCCCATTGTGTATGGCCTTCTTGTTGCTTGCATGTTCCACATACTGGATCAGCCGCTCCAGACACTAAAAAGAGTAGAGCTTTGGTAGTGGTGGGTCAATGTCGCAGTCACTTACAGCGGAATGGTGAAGAGTGTAACTTAAAATGCCGCAGGTATAAGAGAGAGCGTTCCATACCGCGGACCGCTACCCTCTGTGGTCTTACTAAAGGACTAACAGAGGAAGGGGCACGGCATGGAACAGGGAAAGAATAGCAGGAAGGGCAAGCACTTGACTAGAGGTGAGCGCATTGTGAAGAGTGTAACTTAAAATGCCGCAGGTATAAGAGAGAGCGTTCCATACCGCG
>CAZGMQ010000131.1:0-4368 GCA_964526745.1 uncultured Verrucomicrobiota bacterium | reverse complement strand
CGATTCTTGTAGAAAGTCATTTTTCTTCTTGTTCCGCCGCCTCGGGCGTGTCAGACTGGTGTCCAGACGAATGCGGCGTAGTGGCTCCCGCCGCAAATTAGACCGGAGCCCCCCAACCAAGGAGAAAACGTGATGAAGAAGTTGTTTGTCGTTCTGTTGATTCTGGCCTTGTTGCCGGTGTCGAGTTGGGCGGCCTTTCAGGCCGGTGTGATTGCTGGGCCTCGAGATGGAGCCGCCGTGTCCTCTGCTTTCCAGGCTTCCATGGGTATTTTGAATGGTGAGGCCAAAGAACATGTCTATGACTATGACACCGGCAGCCGCCGGCAGCTCAGTCGATTGGATTGGGATCTGTCCGGTATTGTGATGGGTGGCATGAATGGCTCCGTCCGGTTGATGGACAAGCTGACCCTCAATGCCGGTCTCTGGACCGCCCTCACCGAAGGCACCGGCGAAATGGATGACTATGACTGGTTAGACACGTCCTCTTCAGACTGGACGCATTACTCGTTGTCCGAGGTGGATGTAACCACCGGGTTCATCTTCGATATGAATGTCGCCTGGGATCTGATCACATGGGACGAGGTCACCGCGCGCGTATATGCTGGCTATAAGCAGAATCACTGGGAATGGGAAGACCGCGGCGTGTATCTCCTTTATCCTGAATACGGGTATGTACCGGAGCCGCTGTACGGCGACAACATGATCAACTATGAGCAGACATTCAACATTCCGTATCTGGGCGGCAGCGCGGACTGGGTGATCGGCGATCTGACCCTGTCGGGTTACTTCACCTTCAGTCCCATCGTCTCGGCGGAGGACAAGGATCAGCATGTGTCCCGCACCTTGAACTTCAAGGAGACCTTTGATAACGGCGACATGTTCGGCATGGGCTTGGAAGCCCGCTATGAATTCACGGACGGCTTCTTTAACGGGGTTTTCTTTTCCGGTGCGTTGGATTATCAGAAGGTCGACCTGATCATCGGCGACATGGAAGTCACCAATTATACCACGGGTGAAACCGGTGGTGACAAGGATGTGGCCGGCATCGAGAACGAATATGTCGTGCTGTCAGTCGGCGGCGGGATGCGGTTTTAGTCGCAGGATATGGAGAGTGTGCTCATGAAACGGATTTTCACAGTGGGAATGGCGGCGTGTGCCGCCGGAATGTGCCTGACCGTTCATGCGCAGACGGATTCGGTTTCGGAAGGCGTGGATGCGGCGGCGGTGGCCGCCGCGGAAGCGCCTGCGGTTGTTGTTCAAGAGGAATGGGCGAAGAATTTGTGCGCGGCCGTGGAAGAAGGCGCGCAACTGCTTCGAGAGAATCACCTGGCGCCGGCCAACGGCGAGGTAAAAAAGGCCTTGTTGGAGGCGTTGATCCGTGCCAGTGAGCCGTCCGTGGTATTTGTGGATGAAGCGGGTCTGAAGGCCCGCACCCAGCAGCGGACCGAGCGCGAGTGGGAGGTGGGATTGACGCTGGTGGCGTCGGAGAGCCTTCCCAAGGTGGCCGCGGTCCGGGCGGCCTCGCCGGCGGAGGCGGCGGGGATCCAGCCGGGAGAATGGATTGAAGCCGTGGGGGGGCATGAGCTGTTGAGCGGTACCGGCCTCAAACAGCTCCGGGAGTTCTTGACCGATGGAGATGACCCATCGATTGATATCGGTATGCGTGGGACGAATGAGGAAAGCCGGGTCGTCACGCTGGAGCGAGTCCGCCGCACAAGCACTTCGCTGACGGACATCGAGAATCTGCCGGCCGGAATGGGATATATGCGCGCAGCGGGAATCTATCCCGGCGCCGGATCGGAAATTGGTTCGACCCTTGATGACTGGCAACAGGCCGGCCTCTTTGGCGGCATTCTGGATCTGCGCGGTGCGGCCGGTTTGGCTGCGGATGAAATCCCGGTGGTCACCACCCGCTTGGTGCCGGACGGCGAGTTTCAGTATCAGCTCAGCAAACGGGACGGGCAGGAGATCCTCTCCGTGAAGGCCTCTGCCGCGTCCGAGTCGCCGCTGCCGTTGATGGTGTTGGTGGATGAAGAAACCACGGGGGCGTCGGAACTGCTGGCCGCGGTTCTGAGCGGAAGCGTCAAGGGCGCGATGATCATCGGCCGGGAAACTGCGGGCGACCCGCTGATCCGCGAGCCGCGTCCTCTTTCAACGGGCCGCTATGCTCTGCTGGCGACACGGCAGGTCAAGACCGCCGATGGCGTCACCTACTCCGGTGTCGGCGGGGTGATCCCGGATGTGTATATCACTGACTCGGCTTTGGATGAGACGGTCTATGAGCCGGATCATCCGATCCTTCGCAAGGGGAAGAAACTTTCCGAAGAGGAAAAAGAGGACAAGGCGCTCCGTGACCGGACCCGCAATGACACCTATTTGCGCCGGGCCACGGATGTGTTGCTGGGCCTGAAGGCGCTCGGCTATGATCAAACGCCCTGACCAAGCAGGGATTGTCCCGGCGACTCCGGAGAACATCCGGCTCGCCGCCGAGCGGTTGCGCGCGGGCGAGTTGGTGATTGTGCCCACCGAAACCGTGTATGGGGTCGCAGTGCGCCCGGATGATTCCAACGCCATGGCACGGATCTATGCCGCGAAGGGGCGTGAGGAATCAAAGCGCCTGGCGTTGTTCGCCCCCAGCATTGATTCTGTGCGCGCCTCCGGGATTCAGATCCCCCCGGCCGCGGAGCGGTTGGCGAATGCGTTTTGGCCGGGCCCGCTGACAATGGTGCTGCAGAATGCAGCCGGGGAGTGGGTTGGATTTCGTGTCCCGGATCATCCGGTGGCGCTGGCTTGGCTCCGCGAACTCGACTTTCTGCCGGCCGTGACCAGCGCCAATCGAAGCGGGGAGCCAGCCGCACTCACGGCACAAGCAGCCTGGGAGGTTCTGAGCCCGCATGTGGCCCTGGCGCTGGATGATGGCCAGTCCCCGCAAGGTATAGCCAGCACGGTGGTGCGCGTTGGAGCGGGGAACATCGAGATTCTCCGGCCGGGTCCGATTTCCAGCGAGGCCCTCGTGCGTGTGATAGACAGCTCGGTCTGGGAATAGTACCTGTTCCAGGAATGCCATTTACAGGGGGAACGCCCTGCCGTAAAATTCCTCTCAAGTCACAAATTGACTTGTCGGTATGGACAGATGGAGAAAAACGCTATGAAAAAAACAATGGTAGTGACGGCAATCTTATTGGCTTTGATTGTCATGATTTCAGCCTGCAGCCCTCCCAAGCCGATCCGGTATCTGATGGTGGGAACAAACGCGGATTCCTACCCCTTTGCCATGCGGGGAGGGGAGGATAACTCGGCAATCGTTGGATTCGATGCGGCGCTGGCCCAGATCATTGCCGATCAGACGGGGTTGCCCTTGAAAATGGTGGATCTGAAGCCGGATGAGTTGTTGCCTGCGTTGAACGAGGGCAAGGTGGATCTGATTCTGGGTGGGCTGAAGGCCACAGATGCGCTCCGGCAGGCGGCCGCCTTCTCGGAGCCGTACTACAACGCCACACCGGTTGTGGTCATCATCGCGGGTGGCGCCGTTCCGGAGACCCGGGAGGATTTGCGGGACCAGCGGTTGGCTGTCCAGGAAGGCTCAAGCGGGGATCAGGTCTCCACATCCCTCACCGGTCCGAAAGAAATTCACCGGTTCCCGTCCCCTTTGGAGGCGGTTGTCTGTCTGATGAATTCCCAGGCAGATGTAGCGGTGCTCGATGCTCAATTGGTGGGCAGCATTCTGGCCCGTTATCCGGAACTGATGACCGGAGATGTGGAGTTTGATCCTGTCGACTACTCTGTGGCGGTCCGGAAAGACGACCTGGCTCTGCTGGGCACGGTCAATCAAGTCCTCGCGGCGATGCAGGCGGATGGACGCCTGGATCAGCTAATCGATGACTGGATGCTTCAGAACCCGGTCGTGACCGATGATTTGGAAGCCTCGGAATAGAGGCGAGACCCACGAAACTGAATCTGACGGCGCCGGAAACGGCTGCGGGCTGTTCCGTGAAGGGATAGGATGACTCTTGCCCTGTGCGTGTGGTTTGGTAGGTTGTAAAATGAAATGCCGCATGTGGTCGTCGTGTTTCATTTATGAGATTGCTTTCAATTCGTTCATGAACAGCTCGTTAGGGGTCATGAAGTCGAGGATTCGGCGGGGATAATCGTTGATCCATGTTTCGATCTCACTGATTCTCTGCTTGGTGAAGCGTGCAATATCTCGTCCCTTTGCCACGAACCGCCGGATCATCCTGTTCCCATTCTCGTTTGATCCACGTTCCCATGACGAATATGGATGGGCATAGAAGATTTGAGTTCGTTGCTGTTTTGAGAACGCAGAGGCTTCGAGGGCCTCGAAGTCAAGGAACTCGCTGCCATTATCGA
>CAZGMQ010000130.1:0-4485 GCA_964526745.1 uncultured Verrucomicrobiota bacterium | reverse complement strand
CGGTGGTGTGGAAGGGTCACGGGGTGCAACTCCCCGTGACCCCATCCGATCACCGCAACGGCTACAGAAAATATGAAACCGCTCTAGTTGCGACATCGGGAACGGAGAAGAGTTTTCCACACTGTGGAAAACTTTTTTCCATAGTGTGGAAAACCCCACAGGCGCGAGAAAACGAGGCAAAGTGGGGGGCAAAAAAGAGCCAGGCGCAAGGCCCGGCTCTGTGCGTTAGTGCCGCTTAGGGTGCGGGGGGCGTCATCAACCAGTTGGAGTAATCCACGGTGCCGGCAAATTGGCCAGCGGCCGGGGGAGCGATGCCCCACCAGTTACCCTGGGCAACGATAGCACCGCCGGGTCCGGCTTCGCGCATATCGACGTTGCCGTTTCCGTAGAAGGAGCTTCCACCCAGACTTCCGAGAGCGCCGCCGCCAAAGTCGACAACCGCACCAGCACCGTCTGTACCTACTCGAACACCGTTCCCGGTGTTGCCGGTGGAAACCAGGCTTTCGCCAACGATGCTCACCGAGCCATTGAAGGTTTCGACGATGCTGATGCCGGCGTTTCCATTGCCCTGTGTGGTGATGTCTTCCAGCCCGACCAGCGCTTCCACGCCGGTTCCTGTCAGGTTCACCCTAAGCCCGGCAAGATCATTGTCGCTGGCTTCGGTATTCAAGATGCCAGTGTAAATGGAGCCGTTTGCAGCGGTCAGGTCCAGCAGGATTCCCTGGGCGCCGTTGTCGTTGGCTTCGGCGCCATCCAGACTGACCCAGACGTCGCCGTTATCACTGTTGATTTGTGCGTTGAGGCCGAGACCGGAATTGTCACTGAAGGTCACATCACCCTCGGGAATGATCCCGCCAACCAAACCCAGCACGAAACCGCCGAGACCACCGGAGTAGTTAGACTCGAACAGGGCGAGGGCCCCGTCTCCAGCCAGGAGCGCCGCTTCATCATCAGCCGTGATATTCAGGGTCATCCCGTCGCTGCCGATATTGAAGCTGTTGGTGACTGCTGTGAGAGCCGCAACCGCATCATCGCCACCGGTCAGATTCATGATAATGCCGGGGGCGTTGTGGCCAATGCTGTTTACACCACCGAGTAGGGTGTAGGCGCCACCTGTAGCGGTCTGAATCAGATTGAGACCGGGGGCATTGTTTCCGAAGAGTTCGGCCATGACGATCGCCGAGATGGCGTCATCTCCCGCGATCTGATTCAGGAAGATGCCGCCTGTGCCATTCAACATCGCTTCGATGTCAGCCAGGATGGCATACGCATCATTCCCCGCGGTCTGGTTCACGTTCACGCCCGTTGCGACAATATTGACGCTAGCTTCGACGCCCAACATCAAGAGATAGGCATCCTGATCTGCGGTCTGGTTCACGACGATACCGTTTCCGCCATTGAAGGTGGATTCCACCGCTCCGATGGGGGTGTAGGGAATCGGGGGAATCCCGAGGGCGGTTGGCAGCAGCTCATAGATGGCATCGCTAGAGAGGATCGCGGCGAACGCATCTCCATCGTCGGAGTTGACGGTCAGGTTGACACCATCGTTCATGTTGCCGGAGGTCACGGTGTCCAGGAGAGCCGCGATCGCCAGATCATAGCCATCCACAACACCCAGGAAGCCGACGCCTGCATTTCCGGAGGCGACCACCGAGCCATAGGCGGAGCCGGGGATATCGATGGGAGGGAAGCCGGGTATCAAGTCGCCGATTATGGCGCCCAGCGGACGGATCGCATCCGTGGAGAGAGTGAGCAGGGCGGCAATGCCATCGGCGCTTTGGACGCCAGCCTGAATGCCGTGGCTACCGTTGTTCGAGGCGGTCAGGTCTGCCAGAATACTGATGGAGGCATCTGTTCCCCAGGTTTGGGATATCAGTCCGCCGGCCGCATTGCCGCTGAGGTTGGCCCGCGCCAGAGCCGAGAGGGAAATCCCATCCGACTGATTAACCATCCAAGCGCCTGGACCGGTATTGCCTGTGGCTTCCAGCCCGGCGATGGCGGTAATGGATGCAAGATCGCCGATGGTGATCATCTGCATGCCGACGCCCCCATTGTTGTTTAATTGCATTTGGCCGCCGCCAGGTATGGAGAGGGGCAGATTCACGCCAAAGGCAGGGCCAATGATATTGTCCGCCAGCTGCAAAATTTCCGACCAGTTCTGCGAGGAGCCGCCGATGCTGGCCGCGATGCCGAGGCCATCGCCGACCTGTGCAAAGAGGCCATTCCCGGCATTCCCATTTGCGGTAATGTCAAAGAAGAGGCCCACTGACAGATCATCAGCTACGTTGATGGAAAAGACACCGTTCCCGCCATTGTTGTTGGCGGTGACCGGACCCGTCGCACTCAGCAGGGCGGCCGCTTCCGGCGGCAGGGCCAGACCGAATCCGGCCGCGAGAGCCTCGAGGCTGGATCCAAGTCCTTCAGGAAGGCCGATGATGCCAAGCGAAATATAATCAGAGTCTTGCAAAAGCCAGATGCCGTCGGCGCCGTTGTTATTGGCTGTGCTGCCGGAGATATTGGCCAGAGAATCTTCATTGTTAACTTGGGTGATGCCCAGGCCCGTTCCTAGATTGCCGCTGCCGGTGCTGCCGGATACTGCGGCAATGGCCAGGTCGGTGTCGAACTGTCCAATGGAGAGGCCGTCGCTGTTGCCGTTGAACTGGCTGTTCAGCACCTGAATGACGGAGGTGTCATAGGTGTCTCCGATGATGTTGGCACCATCGCCGCCATTGTTCTGGAAGAGGCTGTTTTCCACCAGCACATTGAATGTGCCGCTGGCGCCTGTCGCATTCACTTCCAAGCCGGTCTGGTCATTGTCCTGCACCAGATTGCCGCTGAAGGCCATGTTGAAGTTACCCTGACGGGCGAGCATGGCGCCGACTGAATTGCCGGATAAGGTGTTCTCGGTGATTGTCAATTCAGTGGAATCGTTGCCGAGGATACCCACACGGCTGATGTCGGTGGCACCCAGAGACGGCAGATTCACCAGGATGGCGCCTCCACCGGTGTCGGTGTTCTGAACGGTGAAGCCGCGAACCAGGGTGCTGTTGGCCACGGTGATGGCCGGGCCGCGGCTCATGCCGTCCACAATAGGAGCGATGCCGCTGCCAAAGGTTTTGCCATCGATCACTTCAATCAGCGAGCCACTGCCGTAGAGGTTGATGCCGGTGCGAAGAGCCACATTCTCCTGATAGGCCGCGGCGGCGTCATACACATAGACATTCAGAGCGCCAAAGGCATTGTCCACACCGGTCTGGATGGCGGTGTAGGGGGTCTCAGCGGTGCCGTTTCCAGAGACGCCGGCATCCTGATCTACGAAGCTGATATCCGACATCAGAGTGACCGCGTCGCGGCGGGTGGTGCTGGAAGTCGTGGATTCGGTGGTGGCCAGCGCTTTGTTTTCGAGGAACTTGGACTGTTCCAGGCGGACCTGCGGATCACGCATGACCATTTCGGTCAGACGGGACTGGAGGTCGCGGGTCTTGCCGTTGAGGCGGCCCTGCATGGTGGAGAAGGGGTTGCGGCCCTGCGAGACCTTGGTGAGGTCCAGCGGTACGCTCAGGCGGGCACCGGCATACCAGTCGCTACCGGTCAGCTCCTTGTTCTCATAGACGCCGCCGTCCAGAAACAGGGAGGCCAGAATGCGCAGTTCGGCGCGGGCTTTCCAGCCCTTGGCATCGTCGCCGTAGTCGCGGTCGAAATCATACATGCCGCCGAAGATGCGGGCTTCGAGGGTTTCCGAACGGATGGGGAGGGGCAGTTTGACGCCGATTTCCCAGTCATAGCCACCGAGGGCCTGTTCATACTGCTCGTAGGTTTCCGTGTCCGTCGTGGTGGTGAGGGTACGCGTCACGGTGTAGTCCTGCAGGATGACATGTTCTTCCGCATAGGGGTCGCTCCAGGAGGAACTGCTGCGGGTCGATTGGCTGGTTTCGGTTTCAGTGTAGCTGCCAATCACCATTTTCTTGTCGCTCGGGTCATAGTAGTTCGCCCGGGCATCGATCCAGGTGCTCAGCATTTCGATGCCGACGCCCCACTGGTCGTAGTTGCTGTAGCCGGTGTCGCGGTAGTCATAAAAGACATTCGCACCGACAATGATGTTTTGGTTGGGCAACAGCTGGCGATAGCCTACGCCCAGATTGACTTCCTCACCGTCGTGGTCGGTGATGGCTCCGCGGGGGTTCACAAAGAGCAGGCCGGTGCCGCCGGGGTTCCAGAGGGGAATCAACAGATCGCCGATGCCTTCGGTTTCCAGATCGCCGGTCATGAAGCCCAACGTGAGCTCGGCGGAGGGGAGCATATAGCCTTCGGCTTCCACGGCCGTCGCGGATTTTGCGGGGGCCTTGGACTTCTTCTCGCTCTTTTTGGAAGATTTCTTAGAGGACTTTTTCTTCGAAGTTTTTTTCTTCGAAGATTTTTTCGAGGATTTCTTTGCGCTTAACCCCGATTTTAGGACCACTAGCTTAAGTAGAATCTGCGTCCCGA
>CAZGMQ010000129.1:0-4591 GCA_964526745.1 uncultured Verrucomicrobiota bacterium | reverse complement strand
GAGGTCGGGACGGCCTACAACCCACAACGGCTACAGAAATTTTGAAACCGCTCTAAGGTTCAGAGAAGAGTTTTAGACAGGATGAACAGGATGAACGGGATGAACAGCCGTCTCTCGCCAAGTTTACCAAGCCGCAGGCATGGCACGCCCGCCTTCGCCAAGCCTACGGTGGACAAGCGGAGAGCGCAAAGGTTCAGAGGGGGATATTTGTTCCGGAGGGCAGGAGATGCCTCATGAGGCATCGCGGGACCGGATTTCTGGTGATGGACACACGCTGCGCGTGCCCCCTCGCCTGAAACCCTGTCCCGAGTTCCCGTCTGGAACAGGCGGGCTCCCCTGCCATTTCCCCATTCGTGTTCATTCGCGTGTATTCGCGGTTCACATCTTCATTGAAACACTTGGCGGCCGTTGCTTGTCCACCGACATGTTCCCCATAGCTTTAGCGACGGGGGAAGGCCTGGCGAAGGCGGGCGATCGAGGTTGAGGCCTTATTTCCGCTTTTTCATGAAGAACATCCCCATCAAGATGACAACGACAATCCCCATGATGATTGACATGAAAATGAGGGCCTCCTTCAGATCCGCTTTCGGAGAAGACCGGTACTCGACCAGAATGGGATTTTCCACGGGTGAGTCGATGTGATCGCCCAGGATCTCCGCACTGCTGGATGAGAGGCCTTCCCATAACACATTTCGTACGAGTCCGTTCATCCGAATCGGCTGTCCTTGCTGTGCTTTGGCGGAAGCCTTGTCCCGCTCACGAACCAGCAGAACCGCTTTCACGGGCTGACCTTGTTCCCACCCCTGCGGGTAGAGGGGATAGTATCCATTTCTGATTTTTGAACGGGTCCGCGACGTTCCATATCCTCCGAAGCGGGTTTTAGTAATCACGACGCTCTGGTCCCCTAAAACAACGTCAAAGGATATATAGTTTGAGTCCGGGAACTGTCCGGCATACAGCTCTGTAAGGCTGGTCTGGGCCAGATGGGTATCAACAAGGCCATGCCATAGCAACGGGGCAAACAGGACCAACAAAATGGTGGGCACAACCACCCCCAGCAACAGGAGTATGGTGAACGTGATCTGGTCCTTTGCCCCCATCGTCCGCAGCGCCTGTTTTTTGTCCATGTGTAACAGGTTGGCGGAAGCAGGAGAAAGCGCCTGCAGTTGTTCCATAAACTCTTCTTTGACCGCGGCATCCAGGACCAGATTGAGGCGCTTGGTCTTTTCCCCGGCATGGTACGCGATGACCAGCACGGACTTGTCCTTCATGAAAGGATAGATGTAGTAGCCGCTGATGTCCTGAAACAGGACTTTTTTACTGCTTAAAGCCCATTCAAAAAGGAAGGCGTCCGGCTGAATCACCACCTCCGTACCGCTACCCAATTCAAACTTCTTTTCCATAACGCCCCTTCAAAAGGTACTTGTCTATAAAAGATGGAAATCATCTTTCATGCCTGAACATTATCATGCCTCGCGGAGTATTTTTAGCAAATTGATACAGATTTGGGGATTGTTAACTACGAATAGATGAGTGCCGAGTTCAAGCCGCCAGCGTAGAACGAACGCGAATTCTATAGCGGCCCGCAAGGCGGGACGAACGAGTGAGTGAAGCGAATGGAGTGGCAACTACGCGAATAGCGCGAAAGGGACTGATTTTGACAGGATGAACTGGATGTACAGGATCCTTGGAGAGATGGGGGCTGCAGATTCTGTGAATCTGCCGGGCATGAGGATCTGAGCTGAGCCACACGCATCCTGTGTGTGGTCATCGCAGACTCCACAGGCCCTTCAGCGGCGGCAAACCGCCTCAATACCCCCCTCTTTAATCTGCGTCATTCTGCGCAAGCAACCGAATCAGACTGGCAACGGGTCAAGGTGAAATGACGCTGATGGCATGGAACCGCGGCGGCGGCAGATCGGTATTCGTATAGACGGTAGAGATGCCGGAACCGGCATCGATCTCTTTGCTCACCTGGCTCCACGTACCCGTCAACGCTTCATCGCACGACATCAGGCAATAGGACTTGCCGGTCACGCTCTGCCACTGCAGGACCATTCCGTTGGTCGTCAGCTGTGAGGTCTCGATGGCTAATGCCGACAGGATATCCTGCGGATCGGTCCCGGCCAGATACTCGTAGAGATTGCGGAAGTGGTCGTCATCGGGATCCCCGTCGACACCTGCCGCCGTGCGCCCGTCGAAATACCACTGCTCCCACCAATCGGGCATGCCGTCCGCATTTCGGTCGCCCCGCTGGTCCGTCGCCATCAGATCCAGCGAATTGGTGGTTTCCAGCCGCCAGGTAGCCGGGAAGGTGGGCACAAATCCGCTGTAGTCGCTTCCCTCCCCTCCCTGGAGGATGATCTGCCAGAGCGGAATCACATGGGAGGACGTCCTTGACAGCGCAACCGTGGCGGGGCCGGTGACATCCCCCCCGGTCACCCGGATCTGGTCCAGGTTGGTGTCAGTGGCGGCATAGCAGAGATAGGTGCCCGCATCGAACACCACATCGCCATAGAAAACCAGTGTGCCGATATCCGTGAGGCTGGTGCCTGGCGAAACACTCCCCGCCAGAACGCACTGGGAATGGATTTCCCCGTTGCCGCTGAGCTCCGCATTGGGGTTAAGCAGGAACGTGTCCGCCGTCAGCGATCCGCCCCCCATGGAGAGCACGCCGCCGCCCACATCGACCGAGGAAGCCCGCGCCATGGGTAGCACAGAAAGCCCCAGCGCGACCAACAGCCAACCGTGTTTGAAGGTCATCATCGGCCTCCGCTCACAGCCCGGTCTGGACGGTTTGGTTTTCCGTCTCGATCTGGCCCGGCTCCAACTCGCTCCGGAGCTGTTCGACGGGACGTCTCTTCAGATCCTCCTGAGCGGCCGGATCGTTGCGCAGGACTTTGATCTCCCACGACACCTTCACATCGTTGTCCCCCGCAATCCGCAGCTGGTTATCCGTCACGTCCACCGCCCACACGGAGGCCGGCCCCCACGGCGTAAGTGCGCACACCTCGGAGCCCGCCTTGTTCAGCGCCGTGTAGTAGTCGGGCAGCGGGATGACGGCCGCGCCGTCCACCAGCCGGGCATTCCCCGCATAGACGTTCCAGACCTCGGGTCCCTCCATGCAGAAATGCCGCAGGACCTTGTTCTGGGGATCCAGCGGATGCGGGATCGTGAAGGCCTTAATCGTCCAGCCGCCGCTTCCGAATATGGGCCGGTAGCGGATATCCCCGCCGCATCCGTCCAGATAGAGGTTGCCCCGGAGACAAACCGAATTATCGAGGATATTATTGACCTGATGGCCGATGGCGATACGCCGGACACCGTTCGCGGTCGCACCGACGCCGATGGCGATGTTTGTATTCGCGGCATATGCCGAATTTCCGATGGCAATGCCATAGCGGCTCCCATTCGCGCTGGCACCCACGGCCACACCATTGGTGGCCGCATTGGCCTCCCCGCCCAGCGCCACGCCGGCCCAGCGGCCCATCGCGTTGGCTCCCACCGCCACGCCATTGGTCATGCCATCCGCCTGATAGCCCACGGCCACGCCCTGTTCCTGCGCATCCGCCAGATAGCCCACGGCCACGCCATTGATGAGGGCGTCGGCGCTGCGCCCAACGGATACCCCGTAGTTGTGCGCCCGGCTGCCCAATCCCACCGCCACGCCTTGGTTGGTCGCTCTGGCTTGATAGCCCAGGGCCGTTCCATTGGCTGTCGCGTCACTTTCCCGTCCGACCGCGACCGCACCGAATCCCTTGGCCGCGTAGCCGATCGCCACGCCGCTATCGCCGCCGTCTGCCGTGTGGCCTACGCCCACGCCATAGTCAAATCCCGAGGCCTCCGCGCCCACGGCCACTCCATAGTTCCTGCCGGACGTATCGTATCCGACCGCCGTGCCGTGTTCGGCTCCAACCGACATCATTCCCACGGCGGTGCCGTAGTCAGTGCCTTCCGCCGAATGGCCCAGCGCGGTGCCACTGCTCGCGCCGTTCGCGTACGCTCCCACCCCCGTGCCCATGGAATACCCGTCCGCGCCTTCGCCGATCTGCAGGTCTTCCCCGCCGCTGATCGATAGGACCGGACGAATTCCCAGCGTGCCGTCCACCGGCCGCACCACGTGCACATCGTTGCTGAAACTCGCCACGCCATCCGACCCCACCCGCGCCAGTTGACCCGTTGCAGCATTTTGCACTACGAACCCGCTGCTCCCATCGCTGGAATCCAGTCGAACTGTGACATCCGCAGCCGTTGCCCACCCGACAAACCCAAACAGTAACAGTCCAACACCCGCGATTCTGGTATTCATTGACGCTTCTCCTTCGATCCTGGCCCACTAGAATTTCCACCCCCGTCTGCCGCATAGCAACCCAGAGGACATCTGGAGGATATTCCTCCCCTTCACCGCAGGTCAATACCAGATTTACAGGCGCAGCGCCGGAGAAGAAGAACAGCCATATCTCTCACAGGGCACACAGAGGGACACGGAGAAGAGTTTTTGACAGGATGAACAGGATCTTCAGGATAAGCCATCGCCACAGAGCAACTGTGTCTTCATGCAAGCTCCAACTGAAGATTAATGAGCTCAGAG
>CAZGMQ010000128.1:0-4729 GCA_964526745.1 uncultured Verrucomicrobiota bacterium | reverse complement strand
TCCGGTGGTGTGGAAGGGTCACGGGGTGCAACTCCCCGTGACCCCATCCGATCAATCGGACCGTCCTTGCAACCGAAAAATGCGGCTACGGAATAAGAAAATATGCTTTAAGCGTCAGAGTGAAATATTCATCAACTCAAGGATTGGATGAATAAATCAGGATAAAATGGTGGGGCAGGAACGGCTGAAACCCTTCCCGCCACGGCTGGAAGGGCGTTGCCCATTCCAGCCCTGCAAAAAATAATCCAACCCAGGGGGTAAGGGGGGTGCCATTCCTTCTCGGCGTTGGTGGGGGACAACCGGGCCTTTTGACTGGCTGGCAACGGACCCGAACCGGGGGCATGGGTTCTATGATTCCAATCTTTCGAGAGAAATCAGGCAATGGGAAATATGTCATTCATCAGTGAATAATAAGAGACGTATACAAGATCAGGAGAACAATAGACGGGATGGATTTATGCATCACTTTACCTGTGAACATATAAGATATAATCAATAAAAACGGTGCATCGGCGAGAAAAAGGGTCGAGAAGAGAGGGCATAGTAAAAAGATGAAAATAATGTAAATATAACTTGAACATGACTCATTCCTAACATATATTAACAATATCGTAACACGGAACTAACATTAACATAACCATTAGTAAGTGAGCCAAGCACAGAAATTAGGCAGACAATGAAAACCAAACTAAGCATTCTTGGATTTCTTTTTTGTGCGAGTGTGACTTTCGGAGCATCGCTGAACGTCTGGACCCAGACCCTAGATAGTAGTGTGTTTCCGGCAGATGCAGGGGATGCATCAACTGTAAAATTTATTGAGAGTGGCCTTTCTGTTACGAATGCCGTAGGAAAAGATTTTCTGGTGCTCTGTAGTTTTACAACGGGGAATAATGGTACAGACAACAATCGTCAGGGGCGTTGGCAACTGGCGACCGATTATACTGGGAGTGACTACACGTATACTACGGCATCCAGCAGCGTGAATGGCTCGGCCATCTATGAGCGTTGGATTAATGGGAAAGAGATATCAGGCGTCAATGAATATGGCTCGGCCAACATGTCTGGAATTTATAATTTTGGTTCTGATACAAACCATACGTTCAAGCTGTACCACCGAACCCATTATGGAGCGGATATCAGGACTCAGAATGGAACCCTGGTGGTGGTGGGGCTGAATGTGGCCGGTACGACATTGCGGCATGGATCGGCTACTCAAGACACAACCATTACGGCCACCGGGCCTACGCCTTATACCAGTGTAACAACGAGTACAAATTGGAGCGCCGTAGAAAAGTCTTCCGGATCTGATCTCGGGGCTACGGTAGATGTGAGTGAGTCTGGCGGCGAAGTCTTTGTGGCGGCTTCGATGAACTGTAGTGCGACCGGTACGGATGGTCTGACGATTTATGGCGAATGGCAGCTGGTTCTGTATGATTCCGCGACAAATGTGGTCGAGCGCCTTGGAACCACAATACACCGCCAAGTGTTAAACAAAACTCAGGAAAAAGGTGCGGCCATGCTGTATGCCGTCACGAGTGATCTTACGAATGGAACCTATACGGTGAAAATGGAGCAAAAGGTGGATGCCACTTCTGCCGCAGCGGGCCGGGGCGTTGAAACATTTAATGCATCCATTAACGCAGTGGGACTCACGATTCAGGATGGTAGCGATGCCGGGGATCGATTCGAAAGTTTTTCGGTTGGGGATGAGACCACATTAACCAACGCAACACGCGTTTATGATCGAGCGGTTGAGGAGGAGAGTATTTTGCTTCGTGTCGACCAAGGGCTTGTGCTGGCGGCTCATTTTACGACCTCAGGCGATACGGATCAAACGGGTGATGTCATCGCCAGTATCTATGAAGAAGAGGGTTCGGTAGCCCTGTATGATTCGGAAGAAACCTTCCGCACGGTAGGGGGTTCAGGATCAAAGGGAGCGGGTGGAGTGATTGGTTATACGGAACTGACCGATGGACTTTATGATGCGGCACTAAACTTTCGCAGTGACACCAATATATATTATCTTCCTAGTGCAAATCTGGTCGGCTTTGGCACCGAAGCCGTCCCGGCCTCGAGTTTGCTCAAGGTGGAGTTCGAAAAAGATGGACTGTACGGAATCAGCGTCCCGAAGATTGCAAGTGGTATGGGCGAATCCCTGGAAACGGTGCACGCATGGATGGAGTCCGGCTTGCTCTCTTTCCGCTCGGAAGGGGTTCCCATCCGCTATCATGTTGATGAAGCCCGGAATCGGGTGGTCCTGTATGCGACGGCCGCAGAGAACTGGTATACGCGTGATTCGGTCATTATGATTTCCCATGACAAGGGGACCCAGATGGCGCGTCGGGATCCCGCAGTCATCGGCGGCGTCGAGGAGTGGATTTTTGATGTGACCCTTCGGTTTGAGGAAGATCAGTATCCGTTCATCGGCGCCCAGTTGCGGCCTGAGGATTTCTACTATTGGGATTTTGTTCAGAGTGGCGACCCCACGAATGGGCAGCGGAGCTATTCACTGGACTTGAGTGGATTTGACGGTGGAGATGTGACGGTGAAGATTCGCCTGATGGGTTGGACCCATACCGATGCTCGGTCAGAGCATCTGGCCGAATTCAGTCTGAATGGAACCGATCAGGGATCCATCACCTTTGATGATCAGGAAGCGGTGGAAGCGGTGTTGACCATTCCTGAAGCGGATGTGATCAGTGGGATCAACACGCTGACGGTGGAAGGCGTTCTTCAGAGAGGTGTGGTTTCCAGCAGTTTTGTGGTGGACGGAATAGATGTCACCTTTGAGCGGGAGCTCCTTCCGGAGGCACCGTTTGCCCTGTTCCAGGGTGGATATGCCGGCGAGGTGTTGGCGGACACCTTCACGGAGCCGCTGGTGGTGGCCCTGACTTCCAATGAGCCGCCCATGTGGATTGCGGATGAAAACGGCGAACTGCCTTCCCTTTCCTGGGGCATCTGGACGACAGAGGAATGGTTTGCCGTCATCGAGGCGGAATCGCTCCCGATGCTGGTCCCGGAGCCGGTGGCGGACGATGTCTGGTTCCTGTCGGAGACCAACCGGATTGACTATCTGGTCGTCACCTCCCGGGAACTGGCGCCGGCAGCTCAGGAACTGGCCGATTATCGGGCCACTCAGGGCCTGCGTGTCGGAGTGGTGTTGTTTGAGGATCTCTGTGACTGGTTCATGGATGGGTTGCGCACGCCGGAGGCGATAACGGAAATGCTGTATTATGCGGATACCTATTGGGCGGAAGCCCCTTGGATGATGGTCCTGGCTGGGAATGGCCATTTTGACTATCTCGGGGCATTGGGAGATGAAGTCAACCAGCTGCCGCCTTTGCTGGTTCAGACTCCAGAGGGCCTGTTTTCCTCCGATGGGGAGCTGAGTGACCTGGATGGGGATACGATTTTGGATGTGGCAACCGGACGTCTGCCCGCACGGACGCCCGCGGAATTGACCATCATGATTTCCAAAATCAAAGCCTACGAGACCGATTTCGGATCGGCCTGGCAGAGTGAAGTGGTACTGGCGGCGGATGTGGCCGGCGTAGACACTGATTTTTCTGCGGCCAATGACCTGCTGGCGAGCCTCGTGGATACCAATCATACCGTCGCCGCCCGCATTGACCTGGATACCCAGACGATTGTAGAAGCCCGGGCTGATTTGTTGGAACGGTTTGAGGCGGGTACTGGCATCTTTCAGTATACCGGTCATTCCTCCGTCGATCAGTTGAGTCCGCAGGGTCTGCTGACGGCCGCCGATATGAATGCCATGACGAACTCCCGGCAGCCGATTGTGCTGGCGCTGTGCTGTCTGGCTGGTCGCTTTGAAGTGCCGGGAATGGATAGCGTGGGCGAATTGATGATGCGGCGTTCGGACGGTGGTGCGGTGGCGGTATGGGCGGCTTCCGGTCTTCCCACTCTTTCCCCATCCATGGATTTGGCGGAGGCTTTCTATGAGAATGTCTTTGAGAATGGGGAGGGGACTCTGGGAAAGGCCACCTGGGATGCCAGACGATCGCTGATCGGAGACATCTTCACTCAGGGAGCCTTCACCGTTTACAATCTTCTGGGGGATCCGGCTCTCCGTATGGCAGGCAATACAGCCGAAATGAACGAGCCGGAAGCCCTCTTTTCGGAGTGGCGCTTACAGACCATCAGCCCCGAGGACCTTGCGGATCCGGAAGGGTTGACTCTGGAGGAAGAATTCTTTGACTATTCCATGGGCAGCGACTCCCTGGTTGTCGCCGAACTGCCGGAATTCGGATTTCCTCTTCCTCTGGTCGAGAGAAAAATGACGGGTGAAGAGGAGGGCTTTATCCTGCGGTGGCGGCGCCGCGTGCATCATGACGATGTCGAATATCGAGTGCTGACCTCCGGGGAACTGGAAGAGTGGGTGACTGATTCGCCGGACCTGGAAGAGGTCGGGGTGGAGCCGGATCCGGATGGAATCATGGAAACCGTGCGCACCTGGGTGAAAAGCCCTCCGGGTGGAAGTCAGATTTATGTAGGTATTCAGGCTGTGAGAAAATAAGCTTCGGGGAGTCAAAGCGGTGGGGGCGTTCTGAGAAAGATCACCCGATCCTCATCCATACAGGGGGGGGCTGGGCTCATGGGGAAAGGGGGAATTCGTGCTTAGAGCCATTAGCATTTTTGCTTATTCCGTAGCCGCATTTTTCGGTTGCAAGGACGGTCCGATTGTAGGCCCGCCCTCTGTGGCGGGCGC
>CAZGMQ010000127.1:0-4859 GCA_964526745.1 uncultured Verrucomicrobiota bacterium | reverse complement strand
GGGAAGAATGGGGTTCCGAGTTGTCTTGTGGAGGTAAAAACCTGCGCCAAAGAACCTTTGGGGGCCACCAGGCGTTTCCCAAAGCGGTTTCTGTTCAGGCCCATTGAATATCCATCGATAAGAGGGCCCGCATTACTTTTCCGCCCCACAGGCTTGACTTTTACTCTCGCCGTCCGTAATGCTTTGCACAGAGATTTTCCTATTTATAGGCTGGAGCGGTGGCCGAAAATAATGTGGTGTTTGTTGGCGCTAAAGGAGATGCAATGAGATCAATCCGACTGTTTGTGCTGGCGGTGGCGTGTGTGGCGGTGCCCTCGGTATTCGGTCAGGTCAGCCTGCCGCATATGGAGCAGATCTATGGTGGGACGATCCGGCAGATCGACATGATGATTCCGGACACCAATACCACGGTTCTGGTGGTCGCCGCAGAAAGTCCCCGTGCGCTGTTTTACGGCGAGGTGGACTACAGCACCAATGTCTGGAGCAGCATGTTCAGCGGATGGGACATCGTTCCCGACTTTGAAGGGAGCGAAAATCATGGCGTGCCAGCACAAATCGCGGTTCATCAGGCGTCTCAGCGGATTTTTGTGGCGGATGAAAGCGAAGGCTTGCTGAGCTGCGGGCTGACCGTTGGTTCGCTCGTCACCAATCTGCCCGGCACGTTCAAGGCCGTTCACATTGAGGGCGATGTGCTGCTGGCGGTGGAGGTGACCAATGATTTCGATCAGGTCCTTTGGTTCGGCACGCTGGATGGGGCGGGCACGTTGACCCCGGATGCCAGCGCCCCGTTGCCAATTGAGACCGAGTCGTATCTCACGATTGCCATTCATCCAACGAACGACCTCGTCTATCTGATGAATGGGGTGAATCCCACCTCTTTCTACTATTCGAGCGACACCTACGATCTGCTGACCAACACCACCACCTTTACCGAGGTGCCTTTGCCGTCCCCGGTGAATACCTGGGAGGGCGAAATGCGCATTGGATTCGGGCCGGATGGCAAGATGTTCATCAATGGCCTCAGCAATTTGATTGTTCAAATTGGCATGTCCACCAACAATGGTGCCGGGTTTGATCATACAAATACAGGGCGGGAATCTGCGGGGACGACGATGGGGCTGGGCTTTGAGCCCGCTGGCTCCGCCAGCAGCTATGAAATGTATTTTGGCATGTTCGTCAACACCAACAGCGGCAACAGCACGGATTGGGTTGATCTGCCCCTGCAACCTGGGGGCTGGACTGAAACCCACATCAACATGGGGGCCATCCGGGTGGACCCGAATATCCCTGAACTCATTTATGTCACGACCGATCAGGGAACGGGAGTCAGCACCAACTCCGGCACGACCATCTGGGAGAACAACGAGGGGATCACCGCCACCCATGTCGCCGATCTGGATCTGGCCCTCACCACCAAGGACACCGCCTGGATTGCGACGAAAAACGGGGCGTGGATGACCACGAACTTCACCACGCTCGCCACCTGGGCCGATGCGCAGTTCATGGATGGCATCGTCAACTCCATTGCCATTCAGCAGACCGACACGACCTATCAGACTGTGTATGCCGGCAGCCGCCGGGTCTGGAAGACTCAGGATGCCGGTGGGACCTGGGAGCAGGTCTATACGGCTTTGCTGCAGGATGGGGTATCGGGCGGCATCGATGACGGCTGGATCGAAGACATCGAGGTGGAAAGCAACAGGGTGTTCGCGGGATACCACGGTTATTTCACCGATGAACCCGGCGGCCGTCTGGCCTGGAGTCAGGACAACGGCACCAACTGGTCGACGATCGCCACGAATCTGGATGTCACGGATCTGCTCTACAGCTATGAATCGACCACGGGACAGCTGTTTACTTCCGTTGCATTCTATACGAATACGCTGCCCTACGGCATCTACACGTATGTGCCGGGCGGCGCCGCGGGCTTTACCCAGATCTTTACGAATGAGGTGAATATCACTGACCTGGAAGACAACCCGACCGGAACGGTCTATGCGGCAGGCGTCACCACCGGCAGCATGCCGGTCGTCTATTACGCCGACCCCGATCTGGTGACCTGGACGCTGCTGCCGACCAACGGCCTGCCTGAAATCAAGTCAACGGATGGCCCGAGCGACTGGCTCGGTCCCTCGTTGGCGCTCGGCACCAATGCCATCGGCCAGCAGGTCATCTATCTGGCCCTGGAAACCTCTGTCTGGTTCCTGCCTCATACCGGGACGAATACCACCTGGCTCAGCACGCCCTATATGCAGATGGTCGATGGGTCCCGCATCCATGTGATTGTCTGGGATGATCTGCTGGTCGGTTCCGGCACCGGACTCTACTCCCTCGATATGGATTCAGACAGCGATGGTCTCTCTGATGTCGAGGAAATCGGCACCACCTTCACCGACCCGAACCTTGCGGATACCGATGCCGATGGAATTGGCGATTGGGAGGAGCTCAATAAATATATCACCTGTCCCACCAATTCGGATACGGATGGAGATCGAGCCATCGATGGAGATGAGTTGATCGCCGGCACCAGCCCCACCAATGCCGCCTCCGTCTTTATCATCAATGCGCCCGATTGGGCCAGTAGCCCGACTGGCACCTGCGTCCTCAACTGGAACAGCGTCAGCGGAAAGAAGTACACCATCCGGAAAAGCACGAATCTGTTGAGCGAATATTCCATCCTCACCAATGATATCGAGGCGTTCCCGCCGGTGAATGTCTATACGGACACCGTTTCGCCTCCGGGCCTGTTCATCTATCAGATCACCACGGAATAGGCGAAGTGCCGGCGGTTACGGGGCGACCAGTGCCCGCAGGTAGTCTGCATCGGTGCCGCAGCAGCCTCCGAGGATGCGCATGCCATGCCGGGTGTGGAGTTCCCGCATGGCCTCGCTCCAGTCGGTGACACTCTCCGCCGCCAGTTCGGCGGCCTGATCCAGATCGCAGTGATCCAGTGAGGAAGCATTCGCCTGACAGCCGATCAACCGCTCAAACAGTTCAAGAGGCTGCCGATCCGCGCACAGAAAGGTGGGGTAGGCGCAGTTGATCATGTACCCGACGGGATTCACACGGGTCGCGGCATCCACTTCCCGGATGGCCTTCAGCAGCGGTGTTCCGTCGAGAATGAACCCGTTCCGGTTGATCACAAAACTGATGAGATAGGGGACGCCCGTCGATTCCATGGCATGGGCGATGCCGATGGCCTCCGGCACAAAGGGTAGCGTTTCGGCCAGCAGAAAATCCACGCCGCTTTCTGCCAGCCGGGTGATCTGCCAGGAGTGGAACGCCTCGGCTTCTGTCGCGCTCAGCCCTTCTTCCGGGCGATAGCAGTCCTGTTTGCAGCCGAGCATGCCGCCGATCCGGATGTCCGTGTCCCGGTTGCCGGGCATCGCCCGCAGCTCCTTCATGAACGCAACCGCATCCGCATTGATGGTGGCCGGGAAACCGGAACCGTCCACCCGTTCCCGATTGGTCCGCCACGTCGGGGTGCAGCACAGAAACGGGAGGGCAGCCTCCTGTGCAACGGTGATGTAGTCCTGATAGATCCGGGCCAGAACCGCCCGCCCGGTGTCGTCATAGATCAGCGGGGCATGAACGAGGGCGTTATGAAGCGGCACCTCGCCGCCCCGCCGGAGCCGCTCGGTAATGGCCCCTTCCAGCAGAATCAGGGGGTGGGTTTGAAGTAGGGCTTTCATCGGTTACTCTTTTCACTGAACGTCATGGGTCACCGTCGCGCCGCTTGCGGCGCGTAAGGTGGACCCGCTTGTTCGCCCTGAATTATTGATATTCATAATTCCTGAAACTGTTTGCGCTGCTCTGCCGTCAGATGCTGTGATGTGGATTCAATTATCTTGCCAGTAAGTTCCTGAATATAGCCGGTTGCATCGAAATTGATATAGTTAAGCTTCAACTCTGGATAGTTCTGTAATGCAATAGTCCAGTGGAAATTCTTGTAATCCTCTGGTGGGAGTATGACTCGTTCAATTGAGTAGATTTCAACCGGCTGATTGAACTGCATAGAGAAGTGGATGCTAAGATTGTCGACATCCACAAATCGTAAAATCGCTGGGGCGATGCGGAAACTGCACGTTTTGTCCGTGCCGCACAGCCACTCCACAATATAATCCAAGTTTAAGACGAGATCGCTTTGCGTTTCTTCGGTCTGGTCGAAGGCAATTGCGTTGATATGGCAATCGTGCCATGACATCTGGTCGAAGTCGGTATCAGTCCATTTGGTTTGATTATTCATATGGTTGGCGAACGTCACGGGTCAGGGGACCCGACACCTTGTGGCGGGTACCCTGGACCCGATTGTTCGACTCAGTTTTCATGGGATGTATTCCGGCTGCTCTTCACTTGTTTGGCTGACGGCCAGAGTGTTGGAGTAGATGGTTCTGTCACCGTAGGCGATTGTTCGCACTTCAACCGTGTCTTTCTCGGGGAGTTCGTCTATGTAAATATCGACCGCTCTGCGGACACCTGCGTCAGTATGGAAATATAGAATCCAGAAATTCTGTTCTCCTGCGAATTCAACATGGATGTAGTATGGGCCGTGGCTAATCGGACTGATTTTAATCTCATCTGGGGGGGAGAAAACCATGGGGGCGTTGGCAACAAATTGGGTAGTAACTGTTACACGGTCCCATGTCTTATCCGAAATATGGATTCTTAAATTCGCAGGTTTTAGTCGTTTTACGTATGGCAGAACCATCAGTGCGATCAGCACAACGGCGCTCCCGAATATTAATATTTTGCCGCGTTTAGTCATTTCTTAAGTCGAACGTCATGAGTCAGGGGACCCGACACCTTGTGGCGGGTACCCTGCACCCGCTTGTTGAACTAAGCCGCGGCGAGCCGCGGCA
>CAZGMQ010000126.1:0-4978 GCA_964526745.1 uncultured Verrucomicrobiota bacterium | reverse complement strand
CGAGGGCCGACTCCGCATCGCGCAGGCCCCCCTCCGCGCCCCGGGTAATGGACCGTCAGCGATGAAGCCCTGCTGGCCATTGCCCGGGGCGCGGAGGGGGGCCTGCGCGATGCGGAGTCGGCCCTCGACCAGCTGATATCCTTTCAAGGGGACAAGATTGAAGAATCGGATGTCCTGAGCGTGTTTGGTCTGGTTTCCTGGACCACACTGGATCAGCTGTCGACCGCGGTTCTGAAAGGAGATGCGGAGTCAGCGCTGAAAATTGTGGCCGAACTGGACGAGGGGGGGCGTGACTTGCAGCGGTTGGTTCAGGAACTGCTGGGCCATTTCCGGAATATCCTGGTCTGGACCCACGCTCCTGAATTGGCTTCTACCTTTGATTTGACGGAAGTGCAGATCGAAGGCTTGAAAACGCAGGCGAAACTGAGTGATGGAGAGAAACTGCTGCGCGTGGTGGAGATCCTGACAGAAGCGGCCAGTCAGGCACGCTTCGCCCTGTCGCGCCGCACGGTGGTGGAGGTGGCATTGCTGAAAGCCGCGCGAGCGGCCACGGTCGTGAGCATTGATGAATTGATCCAGCAGATCCAGGCTGGTTCGGCGGGCGATGATGCGTCGGCATCGTCCGCCGGTACTCCCCCCTCTCCGGCGCGCGTGGCGGAGCCTCCGCCCACCTCCCGGGAGCCGGCTGTCCCGGAAGGAGATGAGCTGGATCACCTGAAGCGCCGCTGGCCGGCCCTGCTGGGCCTCATCGGGAATGCCGCCCAGCTGGCGGCGCCCTGCATGAAAGAGGCGGAGCCGATCCGCATCGAAGGCGATCATGTCATTTTGGGGTTTGATCCGGAATTCGGAGACCACCTCAAGCGCGTGGATACCTCGCGGACGCGGCTGGTCATCGAAAAAGTACTGAGCCATGAATTGAGGCGTCCTATCGGGGTGACCTTTGTCCTGGAAGATCGCCCGCAGGCGGAGTCCGATCCTCACACACAGGCGCCACCGGCTCCGCCCGCGGCGAAGCCCCCCGGCGAAACGGAGGGGGGCTCCCGCCGGAATTTGGCGGAGGACCCCATCGTACAGAAAACCATCGAGACATTTGGTGGCGCCATTTATGATGTTCGCGAATAAGACAAGAAAGAGACCCCCATGGCAAATATAATGAAGATGATGAAACAGGCTGCGGATATGCAGAAAAATATGGCCAAGGCCCAGGAGGCGCTGGCCCAAATCGAACTGGAGCACAGCAGCGGGGGCGGGGCGGTGACCGTCACGATTTCCGGAGACGGGAACATTTCGGCCATTCGGATCGATCCCAAGGTCATCCAGGCCGAGGATGCGGACATGCTGGAGGATCTGGTGCTGACCGCGGTGCAGGGCGCCCAGGAGAAGGCCAAGGAAACCGCGGCCGCGGAAATGCAGCAGGTTACCGCGGGCATGAATCTGCCCCCGGGCCTGGGCTTCTAGGAGGCCGATGGATCCAATGGGTCAATTGACCGAGGCGCTGGCAACCCTGCCGGGCATCGGACGGAGAACGGCGGAGCGTCTGTCGGTTCATCTCGCCCGCAATCCCACTGGTGTCGCGCGGGATTTGATTGCGGCGCTGGAGGCGGCCCGGGAGAAACTCACGGCCTGCCAGCTCTGCGGAAGTGTGACCACCCGCGAACAAAACCCATGCCGTCTGTGTGCGGATCCCCGACGCGATGATGGCATTTTGTGTGTGGTGGAAGCTCCGTCGGATATCGCCCTGATTGAGCGCTCGGGGGAATATCATGGCCGGTATTTCGCCCTGATGGGCAAGGTCTCGCCGATGCGGGGAGAGGGAATCGGCGATTTGCGCGTTCCGGCTTTGCTGGTGCGTGCCGAGGCGGCTCAGGAAATTCTGCTGGCGCTGAACAGCGATGTGGAAAGCGAGGCCACCGCGTCCTACTTGCGCCATGTCCTGTCTCAGAAGATGCCGGCCCTGAAGATCAGCCGTTTGGCATTGGGAATCCCCGCCGGGAGCGCCATTGCCTTCTCCGATCCGGTGACACTGGGCCGCGCCATTCGCGGCCGCACCGAAGCCTGAGGAGGGGTCAGGGTTCGGGGTTCAGGGAAGAGGAGAAAGGGAAGAGGGACCGGGGTTCAGGTGGGGCAATCAAAAGGGTTCAGGGTTCGGGGCTCAGGATTTGCTCCTGACCCGTCTTCCCTGAACCCTGACCTCTGAACCCTTGTTCGAGTCTATTTCTTCTTCGCCACCTTCTTCACGGCTTTTTTCTTGGCCGCTTTCGCTTTCGGCGGGAGCCAGGCCACCATGCGGCACATGCTGGATTCCATTTCGATACCGCGCAGCGGGAAGCAACCGAGCCAGCAGCGGGTGCTGCCGAGCTTGTTCAGATCGCCAGCGATGTTTTCCGCATGAACGAGCTTTTTCGGGAAGAGTTCCAGATGCATCACCTGGTAGAACTCCTTCAGCGGGAAAATCTCGTCCCAGGACTTGCCGTAGAGCTTCTGCATCTTGGCTTCGCATTCCTTGAAGCTGCCGGGATGCCAGCTGCGGATGATCGTGTTCATCGGATGGTCTGCGCTGCCGCAGTCCACGCCGATCCAGTTGATCTTCATCTTCAGCGCCCACTTGTGGAAGTCCGGGCTGGGGCCGGGATGCTTCACGAAGTAGCGGATTTCATCGCCGGTCTTCTGGTCCCACGAGTAGCGGTTGTAGCCGGTGTTGATGATCAGGATGTCGCCCTTTTTCACCTCGACCTTGCTCATGATCATTTCCGGCGTGTACAGGGAGTAGTCCGAGACTTCCTTGGAGATGTCCGCGATGGCGGCGGCGCCGACCCATTCCTTCAGCGGGACGTCGCCGATGGAGCGGCCGGCCGGATAGAAATGAATTTCACCGTCCATATGCGTGCCGACATGATTGCTGGTCGTCACGATCTGTCCATTGGCACCCTGTCCCATATGGGCTCCGGCAATACGCTTGAAGTACTGGAGGCCGAGGGGCATGTAGGATGGCCACGGGGGCGTGTGCACGCTGAGGCGCATGGTCAGGTCGTACATCCGGGCTTTGCCCATGAATTCGATGAACTGTTTGTTGTTCATATGTGTTCCTTTCGTTGTTTTTAAAGGGGAAGAATTCAGGAGTCAGGATTCAGAATCCAGAATATACAGGAAGGGGTAAAACGTGTACGCGCCAGCTCCCCTTTTCTGTTCTTCTGTTTTTTCTTTTCGATTCTCATTCTGATTTCTGACTCCTGAATTCTGAATTCCTTACTGTAATCCTATTTCAATAATTTCGCCAGCGCGTCGTATGCTTTCGCAAAGGGGAGCATCGGGGCGCTGAGCAGTCCGGCGCCGACCTGGCCGACGCCGGCTTTCTTGTGGGCCACGCCGGTATCGATGACGGGCAGCCGGTTCTGTTCGACGACCTTGCGGACGTCGATTCCCGTGGGCGTGCCGCGGAAGTCGAGCGCCGGAATCTGATACATCCGGCTTTCGCCGGCGCAGATTTCATACATCTCCTGGGAGTAGCGCAGGGAATCGGCGGCCACGCCGCCGACAAACTGCACGATGGCCGGTGCCGCCGCAATGGCGAATCCGCCCAGCCCGCCGGTTTCGGTGATCGAGCTGTCGCCGATATCCGGATTGGCGTCCTCTTTGGTGAATCCGGCGAAGTAGAGCGCATCGGGGACATCCGCCGGAGAGGTGAACCAGAGGTCGCCGGTCCCGGCCAGCTGCACGCCGAAGTCGGTTCCGTTGCGGGCCATGGCAACCACGATGGAACTGCCCTTGATATTGCGGGCGGCATCCAGCGTCGCTTTGCAGGCCGGCATGGACAGATTCAGGAAAAAGTGGTCATTGCCGTTGATGAAGTTCAACACTTCCGTCATGTCCTTCTTGTCTTCGCAGCTGGCCACAATGGCCGGCGCCAGCACGCGATAGAGAAGAGAGGTGGCGGCGCGGTTCCGGTTGTGCACCTCGTCGCCCATGTGCAGGGCCTGCGCAATCAGGTTTTTCAGGTCGATCGGACCGGAGAAGTCCACCGCATCTTTCAGCACGGGATAGAGCGTGGCTTCCATCCATTTGAGGCGTTTCGTCACTTCATCGCCGAAGGCGCCGTAGCGAAGAACTTTTCCGAGGCCTTCATTCATCGTGCAGTAGGCCACGTTCCCATATTTCTCATTTTTAATGATCATGACCGGCATGGAGGGCGTCACAATCCCGGCCATCGGACCCACGGTTGAATGCTCATGGCAGGGCGCGTACTTAATCGTGCCGGAGGAGGCCAGCTCTTCAGCCTCTTCAGGCGTTGATGCGCGGCCCTCATAGACCAGGCCGGCCATGATGCCGCCACGCATCGGGCCGCACATGCGGTCCCAGGTAATCGGCGGTCCAGCATGCAGAATCGTGTTCTTCGTCATGCCGGGGATGACATTCTTCGCGATGTCCAGACCAATCCATTTCGGCGAACCCGAGAGGAGGATCTCCATCACCTTCTGATTGGCGCGCTTAATGCGGGCGGCCGCCTTGGCGAGAGTGGCCTCAGCGCCGGGCGCCACTTCGACCGGCGGACGCCAGTCGACCTGCACGGCCGGAGGAGAGAATTTTTCGCAGGTGTCCTTGAAGGCTTCGATGCCGACATTGACGACCTGAAGGGGAGAGGTGAAGAGTTTTTGGATGCTCATGTGAATTTCCTTCAACGATTAACGGTTTTTCCGAATTACTTCGGCAGTCAGATGTCCGGCCAGTTTACAGGCGGCGACGTTCGTGAGTTTGACGTGGGCACCGGCTCCCTTCAGAGCTTCGATTACCTTGGCGCGTCCTTGCGGGTCGCCGTCTGTGCCGGTGATGCCGGCAACGACGATCACCTTCTTTGCGGCTTTCTTGATGACCGGCACCAGTTCGGAGGCCGGATCCAGATGGGCACCGTAGCCCAGCACCACATCGATCAGGATGACAGCGGTCTGCGGATCATCTGCTTCATCGAGAATCGCCTTGTTGC
>CAZGMQ010000125.1:0-5173 GCA_964526745.1 uncultured Verrucomicrobiota bacterium | reverse complement strand
AGCGGCAAGCGCAACGGCGATTGTAATCCACAGTGTCTTTTTCATGGTCTTCTCCATTTGTTTGTTTTTTTAAATTGTCTCTGTTCGGTCATCTTTGAGGAATCGACTCCTCATCCACTGTTATGAATATACGTGAGACTACCTATAGGTGTCAACACCTAGTCAGGGAAAACCTACAAATATTTAGTTCTTATTAACATGTTGCATCCGAGTGGGATATGGCGCAACAGAGCCAAATGAGGTGTATTTTGGGGCCCTGAAGCGGGTGGAAAGCGACAAAATCCGGGCAGAAAAGAGCCGGAAAGAAATTTCACCACCGCTTGCCACGTTCACCCAGCCACAGGCAGGGCCCAGGCGTGGAGAGCGCAGAGGGAGAGAGAAAAGATTCAGATTGGGAGTAGGAATGGGCTGCGCCCACCTTCGCGCTTTGCTTGCTACGGTGGACAAGCCGCCAGAAGAAGAGTTCTCTCACAGCTTGCCAAGCCGAAGGCATGGGGTTCACGGAGGCACAGAGGGGAGTCAGAAGATTAAGATTAAGATTAAGATTAGGAATAGGAATATGAATAGGAATGGGCTGCGCCGCCAGAGACCCAAACGACGGGAAACGGCGACGGAGCCCGTCGCCCTCCAAAACCCGTTTTTGATTTTTTCCGACATGGATCCGGGTTTATGGCCTCCGCCCTCAGCTTTCACCCCTTCACCCCTCCGCCTTCTGTCTCCTGGCCTATTCAACAAACCATCAGCTACCAACCACCAACCATCAACCACCAACCATCAACCATCAACCATCAACTAATAGGTATAGCCGATGGAGAAGCTGAAGCGGCCGCTGTCGCTGGTGACTTCATCGGTGTTGATCGGCCAGGCGTAGTCGAGCTGGATGGGGAACTGCGGGAAGTCGAAGCGCACGCCGATGCCGTAGCCGTCGTTCAGGATGCCGTCGCCCACTTCCGGGTTTTCCTCGTCCTTCTTGAACAGATCCATCCAGACAATGCCGAGATCATAGAACAGGGCAAACCGGACGCTGTCGACGACGGGGATCGTGTATTCGACGGTCCCGTAGGCGGCGGAGCGGCCGCCGATGGGCTCATTGGTGTCATCCTTGGGGCCGACCTTGCGGTATTTGAAGGCGCGGACGGTGCGGGGTCCGCCCAGGAAGAGGCGGTCAAAAATCGGCACGTGGTCCGAGTCGCCGTATTCCTCGATGATGGAGCTCCAGCCGCGGAAATTGAGAACATGATCAAACCAGAGGGAGAAATACTGGGAGCCGCGCACCTGGAACTGATAGGTATCCGTATCGCCGCCGAGCGGGCCGCCGGCGAGGGTGGCGGCAACGGATCCGCGGAATCCGCGGGTGGGAATGAAGGTGTTGTTGCGGGTGTCCCGAATGACCTCCATGGTGGCATAGCTTTTGAGCTGGGTGCCCTCTTCGGCCTTGATGAGGTCGCTGGCGTTGGAGGACACATTGTCCACATCAATATTTTCCAACCCGTAGATCCAGTTGATCCGGTTGAAGGAGAACAGCGGCTTGCCGAGGGTCAGGGAACCGCCGGTGTTGACCTGATCGTAGTCATCGCTGAGGAACTGGGCGTCATGCTTGAACAGGTCGATGCCCAGCGAGAGGCGGCGGTTCAGGAACCAGGGTTCGATCAGAGACAATTCCAAATCGGTGCGCTCACTGCCGGCCTGGACGCGCATGCGCAGTTTCTGGCCGCCGCCGGTGAACCGGGGCCAGCCGAACAGGTCGAAATTTCCCTGTGTCAGCTCCACAAACCCGACGATGTTGTGCACGCTGGAGATGCCGGCTCCGACCATGAACTGGCCGGTCCGCTGCTCTTCGACATCAAAGATCAGGTTAAAGCGGTTGGAGACGATCGTGTTTTCCGGGAAGGAGTTCACGAAGGAGAAGTAATTCAGGTTCCGCACGCGGTTCTCGCTGGAGCGGACCTTCACCTCGTTATAGATGTCGCCGGGCAGCACGCTGATCTCCCGGCGGATGACCTTGTCCTTGGTCTGGGAATTGCCCCGGATCTCCACATTCTGAATGTAGGCGAGCGACCCCTCCTCCACCTGATAGGAGACTGCGGCCTGCGCGGTATTGGTGTTCAGGGAAATCAAGGGTTCCACATACGTCTTGATATAGCCGCGGGACCCATAAAAATCCCGGATGTTCCGGGCGGTCCGGTCGATGGTGGACAGAGAGGCGGTTTCGCCGTTCCGGATCAGAATCCCGCGGGAAACCTCATCCGGTTCGAACAGGGTCATGCCCTTGATCTGCCAGTCGGCCATCGAATACACCGGGCCTTGTGTCACCTCGAAGGTGATGTCGATTTTCTTTTTGCTGACATACTTGAAGGTCGGATCGGACACGCTGGCGGCCAGAAACCCGTAGTCCATAAACACGCGGCGGATGGATTCCCGATCCGGCAGCAGGCTGCCGGGTTCATACACGCCGGCATTGTTGATCCAGCTCAGCCAGGAGGACTGCTTCTGGGTCATGACCGCCAGCAGCTCTTTTCGGGGCACGCTCCGCTTCCCTTTGAACAGGATGCGCCGGACGACCGCCCGCTTGCCTTCGGTGACCTGGATGTCCACGTCGGTGAACTCCGGGCGGCCCGGCACGGGAGTGAACTCCCAGTTCACGGAAGCCTCGGGGAAAAAATCCTTCCGATAGCTGTCACGCACCTTCTGCGCCTTCTGGCCCAGCAAGGCGTTGTCCACACGGTCGCCGGAGCCGATCTCCATCAGCGTGCGGACTTTCTTGTTTCCGATGGCTTCCGCGCCGGAGACGGTCAGGGACCGGATCTTGGGGCGGCCCGCCACGCGGAACAAGAGAATGACCCCGCCATCGACGGTCTGCTCCACACGGACCTCCGCATAGGAGTAGGCCCCCGAGCGCTGCAGGGAGCGGATATCCTCGGACATCGCCAGACGATCCAGTTCATCCCCCACCCGGACGCTGACCTGAGCCAGAACCTGTTCCGCACTGATCGGCACCTCGCCGACCGGGGTGATCCGAATATCGCGGATGGGCGCGGCCGCCGCGATCCATGCCGATCCCAGAACCGCCAGGAGTGTCACCCATTTCCAGCACGTCTTCATCATTCGCCTTCCGTTTGATAGTCTGCCGCAGAGTCGTGATGGTGGGACCGGTTCCCGAATTTCGTATACGACTCTTCGAAATCCAGTTCCACCTCGCCGGTGGGTCCATTGCGGTGCTTGGCGATATCCACAATCGACAGGCGCTTGTCTTCATGCTTCGGGTCGGCGCTGTACCGGCTGGGGCGCCGCAGCAGCATGACGACATCCGCATCCTGCTCAATGGCGCCGGAGTCGCGCAGATCGGACAGCTTCGGAACGGCGCTCTTGGTGTCGCGGGTTTCCGGGGCGCGGCTCAGCTGGCTCAACACCAGAACAGGAACCTTCAGTTCCTTGGCCATCGCCTTGAGGGCGCCGGAGATGGCGGCGGTTTCCCGCTGGCGGCCATCGCGCGCGAACTTGGAGTAGTTCATCAGCTGCAGATAATCGATCACGATGAACTGGACATCATATTTCCGCTTGAGGCGGCGGGCGCGTGCGCGCAGTTCCATCGCCTCCAAACCGGCGGAATCGTCCACAAAGATCGGGGCGCCCCGCAGGGCATCGGCGGCGGAAATCAGCTTGCGGTGTTCCGCCGTCCCCACCTGCCCCATGGCCAGCTGCTGCGACGGCACTTCCGCGTGGCAGCAAATCATGCGGCGGACCAGGGACTCCGCGGACATTTCCAGACTGAAGACGGCGACGGGCCGGGGATCGAACCCGCGCGCGCCCAGGGCCACGTTTTCCGCGATGTTGAGCGCCAGCGAGGTTTTTCCCATCGACGGGCGGGCCGCCAGCACCAGAATATCGCCGGCCTGCATCCCCAGCAGTTTTTCGTCGATGTCGATAAAACCCGTGGACACGCCGGTGACGCTCTTCTTCTCACGGATGAGAATCTCCACCTCATCCATCTCGTCGGCGACCAGATCCTTCCAGGAGCGTTCCACGCTGGCGCGGGTCTCGCTGAGACTGAAGAATTTCTCTTCGGTGGTGCTCAGCAGATCCTCGGCCCCGAGGTCGGTCTTATAGCAGTCCTCGGTCACCTCGCGGGCGGCATCGATGATGCGGCGGGTCAGGTGGGTCTCGTACACCCGCTGGATATAGTATTCCGCGTGAGCGGTCGTGGGCGTACTGGAAATCAGCCGGCCGAGCTCTTCCTCGCCGCCCAGGGTGTCCAGGAGGTTGGTTTCACGCAGCCGCTCGGTGACGGTGATGAAATCCACCGGTTTGTGATCGGCATGCAACTCCAGCATCGTCTCGAAGAGACGCTGATGGTTATGGATGTAGAACGAAGCGGGTTCAATCTGCTTCTCAATACACAAATCCAGGACACGGTCTGCATCCTGGAGCGCGCACCCGAGCACCGCGCGCTCGGATTCCTGACTATGCGGCGGAACACGGCTGTCCGGTCGGGGCGCCTGAGCGCCCGGTCCCGTCTCTCCCGCTCCCGCCATTGGTCCGCGCTATTCCGCGTCCGATGACGCTTGGACGGTCTTCTCCGCGACCACTTTCACCTTGAGCGTGCCCCGCACCTCCGGATGGAGCTGGAGGGTCGCCTCATGGTCGCCGAGCGCCTTGAAGGGCTCGTGCATGGCCAGCTGCTTTTTCTGCAGTTCCACGCCGCTCTCCGCCGTCAGCTTCGCCAGGACGTCAGCCGGGCTGATCGATCCGAAGAGGCGCCCGTCGGCATTGGCCTTGACGGAACAGGTGATCGTCAGCTTCTCCAGCTTCGCGAGCAGGGCTTCGGCTTCCGTCTTTTCCTGCTGGCGACGCACCACGGCTCCCGCGCGCTTCTTCTCCACCAACCGCTTGGTGCCCGGGGTCATGGTGACCGCCAGCTTCTGCGGGAAGAGAAAATTGCGGGCATAGCCCGACCGGACGCGGCAATCGTCTCCGGAGCTACCCAGCTCCGGCACGTCCTTCAACAAAATCACATCAATGGATTTACCCATGACACACCAGTCCTTTCGCCGCCTACGGCAGCAATCCCATCACCCGCGCACGACGAATCGCACGTTTCACCTGGCGCTGCTGCTTAGCATTGGCACCCGTGACACGACCCGGCACAATTTTGCCGCGTTCCGTCATAAATTTA
>CAZGMQ010000124.1:0-5210 GCA_964526745.1 uncultured Verrucomicrobiota bacterium | reverse complement strand
CGCGGTATGGAACGCTCTCTCTTATACCTGCGGCATTTTAAGTTACACTCTTCAAGCTCCGTCCGGACTCCATCTTTGGCTTTCCAATCCCGGTGGGATTTTATAGGCTATCCCAAACAGTTTTTTGCAAGGAAGTGGATTATGAAAGTATTGGTAACGGGTGGAACGGGATTTACCGGAAGTCATGTGACGCGGCGGATGCTCGATCGCGGGTATGAGACGGTCGTGCTGGATAACCAAAAGGGATTGTTCGACGACGAATTCACAAAGCGCGGCGCGAAGATCATTTATGGCACGGTGACGGATCCGAAGGCGCTGGGCGAGGCGCTGGACGGCGTCGAGGTGGTGCATCATCTCGCAGCAGCCTTCCGCAAGGTCAATATGGCCGACCGGGTCTATACTGAGATCAACGAGGGTGGGTTCCGCAGCCTGCTGGAACTGGCGCAGAAGAAGGGCGTCCGCAAGGTTGTCTATTGCAGCACGCAGGGCGTGCACGGCAACATCGACAATCCGCCGGGCGACGAAAATTCGCCGATCAAGCCGGAGGATTATTACCAGTTCTCCAAGCGACAGGGTGAACAGGTTGCGCAGGAGTACATGGAGAAGGGGATGGACATCACCATCCTGCGGCCGACGGCGCTCTATGGTCCCGGCGATCCGGGCCGGTTTCTGATGATGTATCGTCAGGTCCAGAAGGGCTTCTTTCCGTTCTTTGGCGACGGCAAGGTCTTCTATCATCCGGTGTATGTCGAAAACTTCGTGGATGCGCACGAACTGGCTGCCGAGAAGCCGGAGGGCAAGGGGCAGACCTATATCATCGCGGACGGAGAGTACTATTACATCAAGGACATCGTCGCGATGATTTCCGAGGTGATGGATCAGCCCTGCAAGATGATCCGTCTACCATTCATGCCGCTGTATGTGGTGAGCGCCATTGTGGAATTTCTCTACAAGCCGTTCCCGTGGGATCCGCCTTTGTTCCGGCGTCGCGCCGACTGGTTCCGCCAGAATCGCGCGTTCAAGATCGACAAGGCCAAGCGCGAACTGGGCTATGAACCGAAAGTGGGGCTCCGCGAAGGACTCAAGATCACCGGCGATTGGTACAAAGAAAACGGATATTTGAAGAAATAAGCCTCCGGACTGCCGCTTTGGCGCTGGTCCGACCGGAGAACAACACCCATGTGCGGAATTTGTGGATTCAACTGGCGGGACCCCGAACTGGCGAAGCGGATGACCGATGTCATCACGCACCGCGGCCCGGATCAGGACGGCGTCTGGTGCAATGAAAAGGTCTCGCTGGGGCACCGCCGCCTCAGCATCATCGATTTGACCGAAGCCGGCCGCCAGCCCATGGGGAACGAAGACGGCACCATCCAGGTGGTTTTCAACGGCGAGATTTATAACTTCGCGGAGATCAAAGAGGATCTCGAAGCCAAAGGCCACGTGTTCAAAGGGCATTCCGACACCGAAGTCATCGCCCATGGCTACGAGGAATACGGGTTCGACATCGCGCACAAATTCAATGGCATGTTTGCGTTCGCGCTTTGGGATGAGAAGAAAAAGCGCCTCTGGATTGTGCGCGACCGCATCGGCATCAAGCCCCTCTATTACTACTTCAAGGAAGGCCGCTTTGTTTTTGGCTCCGAGATCAAGTGCATCCTGGAGGATGAGGGCGTCGCCCGCCGGGTGAATCACGCCGCGCTGTATGCCTATCTCGGGTTTGAGTTCGTCCCGGCGCCCCAGACGGCCTTTGAGGACATCCACAAGGTGCCCGCCGGGCACTGGGCCATTCTGGAGAACGGCCAGCTGCGGGTCGAGGAATACTGGGACCTGAAAATGCCCGAGCAGGGCGTGATTCGCTCCGAGGGTGAGATGGTCGAACGCATTCGCTACCTGATCGATGATGCGGTTCGCCTGCGCCTGATGTCGGATGTGCCGCTGGGGGCCTTCCTGTCCGGCGGGCTCGATTCCAGCACCATCGTGGCGATGATGCGCAAGCACAACCCCGGCAAATTGCAGACCTTCACGATCGGCTATGAAGACAAGACCTTCAGCGAGACCGAATATGCCCAGGTCGTCGCGGACCATTTTGGGACGGACCACCGGGTGCTCATCATCGACAAGATGGACGAAGCCTCGGTGGAGAAGTCAATCTGGCATCTGGATGAGCCCATGACGGATCTATCATCCATTCCCTTGATGTTCATTTGCCAGAAGGCCAAGCAGCATGTCACGGTCTGTCTGAGCGGCGAGGGTGGCGACGAAGTGTTTGTCGGCTATGACCGCTTTAAAGCGGCCAAGGTCGCATCCTATTTTAATCACCTGCCGTCCTGGTTCCGTCACGGGCTGGTCGGCAAGTGGACGAAGGGGCTGGAGGACCGGCCGCAGAAAAAGGGTCCCATCAACATGTTCAAGCGGTTCGTGGAAGGCGCTCTGCTGCCCGAAGAGGCCATGCATCTGCGCTGGCAGTACTTCATGGACCCGCGGCTGGAACAGCATCTCTTCACGGACATCTACAAGACGGCGGTGCCGTTTGATCCGTTTGCGCGCGTTCGTGACTATAACGCGAAATGCACCTCGAAGGATCTCATCAACCGGGAAGCCTATCTCGATACGCGCTTTATGATGACCGACAGCGTCCTGATGAAAGCCGACAAGATGAGCATGGCCTCCGCACTGGAAATTCGAGTCCCGCTGCTGGACCATCGTCTGGTTGAATATGCCGCGACCATTCCTGGAAATCAGAAACTGCGCGGTATGACCACCAAGTATATTTTCCGCAAGGCGCTGGAAGGCATTCTGCCAAAGGATATCGTCTGGCGCGGCAAGCAGGGCTACAGCCTGCCGGTCAAGAATCTCCTGCGCACCCAGCTCAAGGACTTCATGATCACGCTGCTGCATGAGTCTCCCTTGATCCGGCAGGATTTCGATGTCCGCTTTGTGGACACGCTCATCGAAGAACATCTGTCGATGAAGCAGAATCATAACCATGTGCTGTGGGGCCTGATGAATATCGCCATCTGGCACCGTCGTTTCTTCCCGAACGGATAGGAGATCGCCATGACTGAATCCGCAGAATTCAAGGTCAAGGAAGTCACCAAGGGCTCAGCCTTCGGGGCGTATCGTGCGCTGATGTATGGCGACATGGGCCTGGGCAAAATCATCTGGGCCGAACTGGTGTTTACGCTCTTCGGCGGGATGGGCGGGGCGGCGGGCCTGTTCCTCCGGATGAAGCTGTATCCCTGTCTGTTCAAGTCCTGCGGCCGCAAGGTCATCTTTGGAAAGAACATCACCATTCGCCACCCGCACAAGATTGACCTGGGCGCGGGCGTCGTGCTGGATGAGGGCTGCATGGTGGATGCCAAAGGCGCAACCAACCGGGGCATCGCACTGGGGGACCGCGTTTATGTAGGGCGCAACACCAACATCTACTGCAAGAATGGGAATATCACGGTGGGCGAGAATGTCAGCTTCTCGGCCAACTGCATCGTGTTCTCATCGAATGAGCTGGTGATGAAGAAAAACAGCGTGGTCGCGGCCTTTACCTATCTGCTCAGTGGCGGGGAATATGATCTGGACGATGTGACGCCGCTGGCGATGCAGAAGGGGACCTGCACCAAGGGTCCGCTGGAGATCGGCGAAGACTGCTGGCTGGGCGCCGGCGCCAAGGTGCTGGATGCTGCGAGCCTGGGGGATCACTGCGTAATCGGCGCAGGCAGTGTGGTGAACAAACCGATTCCCTCGAATTCCATAGCCGTGGGCGTGCCGGCGCGGGTGGTGAAAACCCGGAAGACCGCCGAGTGAAAAAACATCTCGTCTGGCTGAAATTCGTGGTCATGGCCGTTCTGCTGGCTCTGCTCTATCGCCATGTGGACTTCGCCAAATTCAAGAGCGCGCTGGAAAATCTGCAGTGGGGCTGGATTCCTCTCATTTATGCGCTGTTTCTCCTGAATACCACCATCAGCTCCTGGAAATGGAAAATGCTGCTGGCGGTGGATGATGTCCATGTCCCGCTGCCCCGGCTCCTGAGCAGCTATCTGATTGCGACCTTCTTCAACCTCTTCATGCCTTCGAGCATCGGCGGCGATGCCTATCGAGTGGTCGACACCGGCAAGCATGGCGGCTCCGCCAAGAGTTTTGCCTCCGTGCTGGCCGATCGGCTCAGCGGCTTTCTGGCGCTGGCCATCTGGGGGCTTCTGTTTTCGGCCATTGGATGGTCGCGCCTGCCCGACAAACGGATTCTCTGGCTTCCCGTTATTGTGTTTGGCCTGATGGGGGCGATGGTGTTCGCGCTGGTCCAGCGCCGGATGCTCGTCGCCGTATTGAACGCCCTGCGCATTGATCGTCTGGCGAAGCTCAATGTGTTCATTCACCGCGTGCTCGATTCGATTGCCCGCTATCATGGCGACAGCCGGCTGATGGCAAAGGTCTTCAGCATCTCGATGCTCTTTCAGATACTGGCCATCACCATCATCTTCTGTATTTCAAAATCGCTAGGCTGGCAGATTCCCTATATCTATTTCTGCATCTTTGTTCCGCTGATCACGCTGGGCGAGGCCCTGCCCATCTCCATCTTCGGCATCGGCGTGCGCGACGGCCTCTATGTATTCTTCTTCACCCAGGCCGGCGCGACCCGCGAGCAAGCCCTCTCGATGGCGCTCGTTTATGTGCTGATCACCTTGGTTTATTCGATGTCTGGCGGCGTGCTCTTCCTGCTTCGCCGTCCTTCAGCTCCGGCAACGACCTAAGGGACAGCTGTTCCGGCCGCGGGTGGATTCAGGCCTCTCCGATGTGTTTGTCTGCGGCATGAAAGCGGCCTTTTCCCTTTGTGAGAAGAGGGCTGAAACCCTCTCATAATTTCCGAATAATTCCTGAAATCAGGCGGATATTTATTTGGACAGCCTGAATTCGTCCCGTTTGTATGTAGCGACGGGGTGAGGTGGGTTGATCCGACTATATGGGAATCAACCGATATCTTGTGATTGGATGGGGCCCCGATGCCGCACCACGGCCGCCGTATATTATCAACCGGATGCAGACACCTCTGCGGGAGCCGCGGCAGACCCGTCAATTGTTAAAATATAATATTGTTGTGATGCCTGCTTGCAGAAGGAGTATGGAATTGTCAGAATCGTGCAATGGAAATGCGGGTGATGATTGCGCTTACCCCCAATCTTAGACCACGGAGCGACTAATTTAAGGTAGAATCT
>CAZGMQ010000123.1:0-5305 GCA_964526745.1 uncultured Verrucomicrobiota bacterium | reverse complement strand
CATCCCGACTCTTCAAGAGGTCGGGACGGCCTACAACCCACAACGGCTACAGAAAATATGGAAACGATCTAGCTCCCCAAAGAACTGTAGGGCTCCACCGGTACGGAGGCGCTACATCCGGATGCGTTCGCTCAGCAGGAGGATATCCTTGAGCTGAATCTCATTCTTGGCGGACGCCCAGCGTTCTTCAAATTCAGCGTGCTGGACGATATGGCCGATCGCCGCCAGCGCTTTTAGATGCTGGTTCCGCATATCGCGGCTGCCCACAATGACAAAGAACGCCTTTACCGAAGTCCCCGCTTCAAATGCAATCCCCTCCCGGCTGCGAATCAGCAGAATCTGAAACTGATTTTTACCTTCAATCAGAATATGCGGAATCGCTACAAAAGGCGTCACCACGCAACTGCCCTGCCGTTCCCTCTCGATAAACTGATTCCGAATTTCCTCTTCCGTGAGCGGAAGCGTCTTTTCCAACTGCCGGCTTCCGATGTCCAGCAACTCTTTTTTTGTTGCACCTGGAGGCAGATCGATGGCCTCGGCTTTTTTCAGAATCTCATCGAAGGCATCATGCACCATGTCATCCCGATGAACAATATTCTGATAGAGCTCCTTCTCCAGGGCGTCCTTCGTCAGGGTTTTCTTGAACAGCGGCTCCAGCATATGCAGCAGCGCATATTCGATGGAAGAATGCTTCCGCCCATAAAAGAAATACATGCCGAGGGCCAGCAGAAGAAGGCCGATGCTGATTTCAATCGACTCCAACCCCATATCCGCAATTAAAAAGATGAAACACCCGATGCCGAACAGCGGCAGCCAGGGGTATAGCGGCACACGGAAGGTCGGCCGGTAGTTGGTCAGATTGCTTTTCCGAAGGACCAGCACCGCCACCGCGGAAAGGATGAACGAACTCAGCACCACGGCCGAGGCCGCCTTGACCAGCTTATCGATATCGAGGAGCAGCGCCCCAAGCACCACAGCACCCGTCAGCAGGATGGCGACTACCGGGGCGCCCTTGGCATTCACCTTCGCGACAAACGGCGGCAGCAGCCGGTCCCGGCCCAGTGCCAGCGGATAACGGGAAGCCGACAGGATGCCGGCATTGGCGGTGGTCACAAAGGCGAGGACCGCTGCGATCGTAATGGCTACATACCCCGCTGTGCCGGCCAACAGGCGGGCGGTGTCGGCAATGGGCGACAGCGAGCCGCTCAGTTCCTTCGCCGGGAGCACTCCGACGGTGACGGTCAGCATCAGTGCATACAGCACTGTGATGACCAGAGTGGCCGCAATAAATCCGGCTGGAATGTTCCGCCGGGGATTACGGACCTCTTCCGAAATGGTGGCGATGTTCAGCAAACCACCGAAGGAAACAAACACAAATCCGGTGGTCGACAGGATGGCATTGAATCCGCCCTCTCCGGAAATGAAGGGGTGAAAATGAGACATCTGGATATTCGGGGCGCCGATGAAGAAGTAAAAGCCCATTAGTGCGAGCAGGCACAGAACCAACACCACTTCGAGCTTGGCGGCAGCTCCGGCGCCTTTGATGTTCAGGTAGACAAAAAATACGATCACAGGAACTGCGGTGGCAAACAGCGGAATGCGCCCATCCGACAGCAAGTAGATCACCTCCGCCAAGCCAAAGACCGCAAAGGCCGTTTTCAGCGACAGCGCAATCCAGCTCAGAAGCCCCGCAATCGTGCCCACCAGCGGACCGAGGCTCCGGGTCACAAAATAATAGTCGCCACCTGCCTTGGGCATGGCCGTCGCCAGTTCCACCACACTGAAGACCCCAATCAACGCCAGCACGCCCGCCAGAAAATAGGCCACAACCACAGCCGGCCCCGCCTGGGCAAAGGCCAGTCCCGGCAAAATAAAAATGCCAGAACTGATCATCGCGCCCGATGCGATGCAGAACACATCCAAAAATCCGAGCGGCTTGTTCATTCTGTTTCCCATTCCTTCATGCCCCCATTTTGCAGATTTCAGCCCAAAAATCGCGAAAAATCGACAAAGCCGACTCCTTGGGGGCCTAAAAATCACTTTTTTGCTGTATTTTTGACATTTTTGGCCACTTTTGGCCATTTTTTACCCTGTAGAGCACGAGAAAACTGAAAGCCATCCGAACCATTTCTCTATGGCAGAAAAGATCCAACAGGGTACAATACAGTCGGATGGGCAACATGAATCTGGAAAGCATCATCTTTGAGCTCAGCGTGATTGTCGTCAGTGCCGCCGTGCTCGGCACCCTCTTCCTCTATGCCCGGCAACCCATTCTCATCGCCTACATCGCCATCGGCATTCTCGTAGGCCCCAGCGGACTCGCCCTGATCCAGCGAACAGACCACATCGAACAGATTGCCCACCTCGGCGTCATTTTGCTGCTGTTCCTGATCGGTCTGAACCTGCAGCCGAGAAAACTGATTGGTCTGTTCCGAAAAATGTTCTGGCTGACCCTCGGTACGTCCCTGCTCTTTGGAGGAGTCTCGGCCTTCTTTGCCTCGCTGCTCGGGTTCAGTCTGCAGGGCGCCCTGATCTTCGGAGCAGCCATGATGTTCTCCAGCACGGTCGTCGCCCTAAAACTGATTCCCATCACCACGCTGCATCAGCAGCGAACCGGAGAAGTCATGACCAGTGTGCTGCTGTTGCAGGACATGCTGGCGATTCTGGTGATCCTGTATCTCACGGGCGAAAAGAGCGGGCCCGTCCTGGTGACCTTCGGCCTCCTGTCCGCCAAGTTCGCGCTGCTAGGTCTCGGAGCCTTCGCCGGCGTCCGGTTTGTCATGATTCCCCTGCTGACCCGGTTCGATGTGGTGCAGGAGTATACCTTTCTCGCGACGCTGGCCTGGTGTCTGCTATGGGCCGGGGCAGCACACCTGCTCGGGCTGTCTTATGAAATCGGGGCCTTTGTGGCGGGGCTGTCCATCGCCTCCTGTCCGGTCGCCATCGCCATTGCTGAACATCTCAAACCCCTGCGCGAATTTTTCCTCATTTTGTTTTTCTTTGCCATCGGCTCCCGGCTGGATTTCCGGATGGACCCGCACCTTCTGACCGCGGCCATCCTCTTCGGGATTCTCATCGTTCCCTTCAAAGCCGGAATTTTTCATCTGGCGTTCCGGCGGATTGGCGAATCCCGCCCGCTGCGGAAAGAACTGGCTGTTCGCCTCGCGCAATCCAGTGAATTCTCACTGCTGGTGGCCTTTACGGCCATCACCTTCGAGGATATTTCCAGCGACGAAGGCATGGTGATTCAAATTGCGACCATCGTGACCTTCATCCTCTCCACCTACTGGGTGGTGCTGACCTACCCCACCCCCATCTCTCATCCGCCTTCCCGCCGATGAGGGTCCGGCCACTACCAAAGCGGAAGACAAGACCGATTCCGAATTGAACTAAGTACGGCCTTGCCTCTATGCTGAACCCATGACATTTCGAATCCCGAAATCTATTCCCGTCTGGGCGGTCTATACCGCACTCTTTTGTATCGCCTGGACCGTCCGTTTTCTTTTCCTGCTGGAACTGTCAGACCACCCGACCTTTCACATGCCGCTGGTGGATGCCGGCGAATACACCGCGTTGGCGAAGACATGGGCTGCTGGCCAACGGCCGCTCCCGGTGCTGGCATGGCAGCCTTGGTTCTTTCCTCTGGCCCTGGGTAACTGGTTCCAGATGGTGGGGCCCTCCTTCTGGGCGGCCCGTCTGCTGCAGATCACCGTTGGTTCGATCACGTGCGTGCTGACCGGCGCGCTCGGGTTTGCGCTATGGCCCCGACGGAGCATCCGCTGGTTGGCCGGACTGACGGCGGCCTTCTACGGCCCACTGATCCACCTGGACAGCAGTCTGCTGGCCGAACCCTGGGCGGCCTTATGGATCACAGCCGCCGCGCTGCTGGCCCTGCGGTACCGCCAGACCCCCCGCGGGAATCTGGCGCTGGGGCTAGGGATACTCGGCGCACTGATCCTGTTTACACGACCACCTCTGATCGCCGGCTGGCTGCCGCTGCTGCTGATCGCGGCATCGGGCTGGCGCCCGATCCGGACCCCCGCACGCCGCACCGCCCTGCCCCATCTGGGCATCCTGCTGCTCGGTTTTGGACTGGCAGCCTGGCCCTTTGTCCATGCCATCCAGGAGGCAACCGGTACGGCGCGGATTCTGCCTGCGACCGGCGGCATCAATCTCTATATTGGGAACAGTGCGACTCCGTGCGAGACCCTCAATATCCGACCAGGGACCGCCTGGGAAAATCTGACACTCCTTCCCGAGCTGCACGGCGCGCATACGGATGAGGAGAAAGATGCCTTTTTCCGAGACCGGACGCTTCAGGATATCCGTTCCCATCCGCGAGTCTTTGCCGGGAATCTGCTGGCGAAAACGAGGCAGTTTGTCAGCTCGCGGGAGATTCCCCGCAACCTGGATATCTATACCCTCTGTGAAGACTCGCTCCTCATGCGGCCGCTGGTATGGCGTGCAGGTGAATTCGGCTTCCCCTTCGGCCTACTGATCGGTTTCGCCGCTATCGGCCTGTGGGTGCGGCGGCCTGTCTCATGGGGACTGGCGATGGCCATCGCTGGCTATGCGGTCGTCCTCATTGCAGTGCATGTCTGCGACCGCTACCGGTTGCCCGTGGTGCCGCTGTTCATTGTGCTAGGCGCCTGCGGTATGCTGGCGATATTCGAGGCGGTTCGGCAGCGGCAGTACAAACGTACCGCTCTGTTTGCCGGTGTGATTCTGGCACTCGGAATCGGCACCAGCCTCGGAAAGCCCTTCTGCGCCGAACAGCTGAATTATCGGTCGGAGCTATATCGCCTGATTTCCACAACAGCCTTTGAGCAGAACAATCGCCCATTGGCCGAAACCTATGCGCTGATGGCAATCAAGGAAGATCCCTGCGAAGCCCAGGCATGGAACCAGCTCGGACTGCTCAAAGCCGTCCGGGGCGATATCGATGAAGCGGAAGCGGATTTTCAGAAAGCGGTGGCATGCAATCCCGAGCTATCGCCAGCGTGGTTCAATCTCGGCAAAGCGGCTGCCCGGCAGAAGCAGCCGGATGCCGCCAAGAAATATTTCCGCCAAGGACTGAAGCATTCCCCCGCCTATCTGCCTGCCTGGATTGAACTCGGCGACCTCTGCCTCAAACAGGGCCAGATTGAGGAAGCCAAATCCTGCTATGAAGAAACGCTCCGGATTCGCCCCGGATTCCCGGCCGGCAGCCAACGGATGGCGCAGATCAAGCGCCTGCGGCTGGATCGCTAAGGGTTGATCGGATGGGGTCACGGGGAGTTGCACCCCGTGACCCTTCCACACCACC
>CAZGMQ010000122.1:0-5600 GCA_964526745.1 uncultured Verrucomicrobiota bacterium | reverse complement strand
TCTCTCCCTCACCACCCTCGGCCTTCGGTGTCATCTATTTTGAGGCAATGCGCATCCAGTAAGTCCATTGGCTATGTTCTTGACTTGATGTGGTCGGATGTTGAAAATACGACGTCACGACAGAGGTATGGGCTCGTTCCGGGCGCTGAATCGCGCTTCCGGCATTTGGTCAGCGATAGACCCGGGAGAGAGTGGCACTCCCTTTCAAGCTCCGAACCGGAGGTGAAGGGGACAAGAAGCCCCGCAAAAGCGGGACAACAAAAGAGGAATGATATGAACGAAAAGTACGATGCTTTGTTGAAAGACAAGATGAGCGAAGAGAGCTACCAGAAGCTGGTGGCGCTGGAAAACGCGAAACTGTTTGATTTTGTCGGCGAATATGTCGAACTGTGCGAGCCCGACTCTGTCTATATGTGCAACGACAGCGATGCGGATGCAGATTACATCCGCAAGCGCTCGATCGAGATCGGCGAAGAGATTCCGCTGGCCAAGGACAACCAGACCATCCATTACGATGGCTATGGCGACCAGGCCCGCGACAAGAAAAACACCAAATTTATGGTCGAAGCCGAGCGTATCGACAAGATGGGCGGCCTCAACTGCGTGGAATACAAAGAAGGCCTGGCCGAAATCAAGGGTATTGCCAAGGGCATCATGAAGGGCAAACAGATGATCGTGAAGCTCTTCTGTGAGTGCCCCACGATGAGCCCGTTCTCCATCGCCTGCGCGCAGATCACCGATTCCTGCTATGTCTCGCACTCCGAGGACATCCTCTATCGCCGCGGCTATGAGCAGTTCAAGCAGATGGCCGACAAAGACAACTTCTTCCGTTTCGTTCACAGCGCCGGCGAACTGGATGAGCGCGGCTGCACCGTCAATCTCGAAAACCGTCGCATCTATCAGGATCTGGTCTGCGACATGGTCTTCTCGATGAACGCGCAGTATGCCGGCAACTCCGTCGGCCTGAAGAAGCACTCCATGCGCCTGGCGGTGAACCGCTCGGGCAAGGAAGGCTGGCTCTGCGAGCATATGTTCATCATGAGCTGCCAGAATGAGAAGAAGAACCGCGCCACCTATTTCTGCGGCGCCTATCCTTCCGCCTGCGGCAAAACCTCCACCGCGATGATCCCCGGTGAGAAGATTGTCGGCGATGACATCGCCTATTTCCGCAACATCGATGGCGAATTCCGCGCGGCGAACGTCGAACGCGGCATCTTCGGCATCATCCGCGATGTGAAGGCGAAGGACGATCCGGTCATTTTCAGCACTCTGATGGAGCCGAAGGAGATGATTTTCTCGAACGTGCTGACCGGTCCGGACAACAATCCGTACTGGATGGGTATGGGCGTGGACTCCCCGAAAGAGGGGACGAACCACTCCGGCGCCGGCTGGACCGAAGGCAAGGCGGATGCGAACGGCAAGGCGATCACGTGCTCGCACGCGAATGCCCGCTACACGCTCCGTATGGAATATCTGGAGAACCTGGACCCCGCCTGGGACGACAAGCAGGGCGTGCAGGTCAGTGGTGTCATCTATGGTGGCCGCGATTCCAGCACCTGCGTGCCGGTCGAAGAGTCCAAGAACTGGGCCGACGGCATTATCCTGAAGGCCTGTACGCTTGAGTCGGAAACGACGGCGGCGATTCTCGGTCAGGAAGGCGTTCGCGTTCCGCAGCCGATGGCGAACCTCGATTTCGTGAGCTATCCGCTTGGCGAGTACATCCAGAACAACCTGGATTTTGTGAAGGACATCAAGAATTGCCCGAAGGTCTATTCAACCAACTACTTCCTGCTGACCACGGAAGGCAAGTTCTGCACCAGCGTACTGGCCAAGAAGGTCTGGTTGCATTGGGCAGAAGGCCGCATTCATGGCGAATACGAAGCGCTGGAGACGCCGACGGGTCTGATTCCGAAGTATGAGGATCTCAAGGCTCTGTTCAGCGAACTGCTGGGCGATGACTACTCGTTAGAGGAGTATACCTATCAGTTCACCTTCCGCTGCACGGAGTGGATGGCCAAACTGGATCGCGCCCGCGCCTTTTATCAGGCGAAGGGGCCGGACTGCCCGAAGGCCGTTCTCGATGCCTGGGATGTCGCCACCGCGAAAATCCAGGCTGCGAAGGACGCCTACGGCGATCTGATCCTCCCGGGCGGTTTCAAGGGCTAAGTCCCTCCGTTGACAAGACCGGAATGGAACGCATGCGTTCTGTTCCGGTTTTTTGTGCCCCAACGGGTTCTGCGGCCGGATAGTTCGGGTTCGGGATTGCTATTGGGATCGGAATCGACCTTGAGAAGAAAAGAGGGGAAGAGCCACTACGAAAAGCTCGAAAAGCTCGAAAGTCGCGAAAAGTAAGAAAACAGCTAAAGAAATGGGGGCGGCGCAGTCCATTTTTCCCTCTTCTCTGTGTCTTCGTGCCTCTGTGTGAGAATCCGCGCTTCTTGTCAGCCGCCGGAGAAGGGGGGCAGGAAAGTGACCTGGTCGCCATCGGCGATGGGGGCGTCCCAGTCGACAAACTTATTGTTGATGGCGGCTTTAACGATATGGGTCGTGAGTTGAATCGAATCCCCGGCCTCGATTTCATGCAGGAGCTGCCGAGCCGTGTCCACATCGGTCTCATAGGGCTCCGTCTGGGTGCCGCGGAACGAATAGTAGCGTACAGTGAGTTTCTTTTTCATGGTCCGTTTGATTGCGGGAAATCTACACCATGCGGAACCCCGGGGCAACCGTGTCGGGCCGGAAAGGGGATGGAGCGGGTCCGGGAACCCCGCAAATCAACGGCTACGCTTGCAATTCAATGGAGAATCTGTTTCTCTGCGTTGCGCATTTGCAAGGAAGAAGGTCTTATGAGCGATCCGGTAGAAAATAAAGAGTTGGAAAGCCGCGTTTTAGCCTTGTTGGAGAACCACAAGGCGACAGCCGTCGATTGGATTACCATTTTAGATGAAGGCCGCACGGCCGGTGTGGAGTCTGCCACACGGGAGTGGGGCGAGATGGCTCAGGAAGCGCTGGCGAAGGCCAACGTGGTTGAGGGCGGTATCGAACTGCTGAAGTGGCGTGCGGAAAGCACCCCGAAGGAGCAGATGACTCCGAAGGACTGGCTCCGGAATGCGGAGATGGTGGCGGGATCGAACCCTCACCGGGTGGCTCTGATCGAGGAAGCCGGGTTCGGTCAGCGACTGGCTGCCCGCGAGTGCGTCAGGCGCTTCCGTTTGCTTCACAGCTTGAAGCCGGGGGCGCTTGTTTTGCATCGTACCTGGGGCTTCGGGGTGGTGAAGAAAGCCGACTCGCTCTACAAAAAGATTCTCATTAATTTCAAGGGCCGCCCGGGTCATGGCCTGGCGATGAAAGTCGCAGCCGAGACCCTCGAACTGCTCAACGACGAACATCTGCTGTCACGGAACCATAAGGATAAGGAAGCTGTCCAGTTGTTGGTGGCGGAAAATCCGGCCGAAGTGGTTCGGATTGCTCTGGCGAGTTTTGGTCCGCTGCAGGCGGCGGTGCTGCAAAAAGCCCTGTTGGATAACGGTGTGGTTCAGGAGCAGGAGTGGAAACGTTTCTGGGATGGCGCCCGCAAGGTGCTCAAGGCCGATCCGATGGTTTCGATCCCGGCCAAGCGCTCCGAGCCGATCCGTCTGCTGGATCGCGCGGCGGGCTATGATGATTCCTGGTTCGACAAGCTGTCCAACGAGCGCAACATCAAGACCCTGTTGAGCCGCGCCCGCGAACTGGCGGATGCTCCGGCCAGCGTGGCGGCGATCCAGCCGGCTCAGAAATCGATTCTATCCAACCGGATGGCTTTTGCGCTGTTGGGGGCCACCAGCCGCCAGCCCGGCATCAAATTGATGGGTGCGCTGCTGTCCTCCCGCCTGGGATTGACGCCCCCGGATTGCGACTGGCCGGCGGCCGTTCGTGAATTCCTCCGCGGATCTGCGATTGTCGAGCTTCTCCATGACCTGCCTGCCCGTGAGTTGAAGCCGACGCTTGAATTCCTCTGGGCACAGGATTCCGACAGCGCTCGCGCCGTTATGCTTGCCCAATTGAAGCATTTCCGCTTTTCGGCTCTACAGGAAGTGATGGCCATGTTGCTGCAAAAGGGGGCTGGCGAAGAATGCCGCCAGATCTATGCAGAGGCTTGCGCGACGCATCTGATCCGGGAAGAAATGCTCCTCTGGGTTCTCCGGAATCCCGAGCAGCGCGAAGTCTGGGATCTGCCCCTGCCATCCATCCTCGCCCCCCTCGTGGTGGAAGAGTTGGAGCAGGACTATATGGGCGACCGCCTCAAGACGCAGAAAATGCTGCGCGAAAAGTTTGAGGAGAATGATTGGCTCCAGGCCACCTTTGACGGATTGACGCCGGGGCGCCAGCGGGACTTCTTCAAACGCCTGAATCTGTCCACGGCGTGGCCGGGACTGGATCGCCAGGTGCTGCAGGCCAAGATTCTCAAGCTGTATCCGCATTTGCAGACGGTGATCACCGGCGAAACGGATTCCGCTCCGGTGGCGACGTATGGCTTTGTCACCTCGCATCGCACCTATCGCGAGCGGCAGGAACAGCTCGAAAAGCTGATCAATGTAGACATTCCGGCCAATGCCAAGGAAATTGCGGTGGCCCGGAGCTATGGCGATCTCCGAGAAAACTTCGAATACAAAGCCGCGAAGGAAATGCAGGGGATCCTGATGTCCCGCCGCGCGGAACTCGAACACATGATTTCGCGTGTCCGTCCGACGGACTTCTCTGAAGCACCGAAGGGTGTGGCCGGTGTAGGTTCGACCGTAACCCTGGAATATCCGGGCGGCCGCATCGAGCACTTCCATATTCTGGGCGAATGGGATCAACAGCCGGATCTGAACATTATTTCCTCCAACACCCGCATGGCCAAATTGCTGGTCGAAAAAACGCCGGGCGATGAAGTGCTGGTTACGACCGAAGAGGGAAAAGAAGTAACCTGTATTATGAAGTCCATCGAGGACCTTCCTGCCGACATCAAGGAATGGGTCAAGTAGGATGAAGCTGGCCGAGCGCTGGAGTCACTATCTATCGCACGATGCGCCTCCACTGGTTCAGTTCATCAAATACGGACTGGCGGGGGGGGTGGCGACAGCTGTTCATATTCTGACGTTCTTCATCGCCGGATTCTATCTGTTCCCCTGCGTGGGACAGGACGATGTTCTGGTCAAGCTGTTCGGACTGACGGCCCCTGTGGTGGAGGAAGCCCTGCGCGCGCGATATGCGGTGTTTTCGAATGCGACCGCCTTCCTGCTGTCGAATACGGTCTGCTATATCATCAACCGCTTATTTGTGTTCCGCCCCGGCCGCCATCACGTCTTTATTGAATTTCTGCTGTTTTTTGCCGTATCGGCCGTCAGCGTGGGCATCGGGTCCATCTTAATGGGGGTACTGATCAAAGAGTTCGGGATGCAGACCACCTATGCGTTTGGCGCGAACATCCTGAGTTCGCTGGCGATCAACTACCTGATGCGGAAATTCTTCGTGTTCAAAGGATAAAAATTGTGACCCACCAAAGCAGGACGGCCTTCCGGCCGTCCTTTTTTGGTACGTCAGACATGACATATAGCTGGGATGAAAGTTCCCAACGAGCC
>CAZGMQ010000121.1:0-6047 GCA_964526745.1 uncultured Verrucomicrobiota bacterium | reverse complement strand
GATCGCAGGAGGAGAAGCAGGCCGTGTTCCGGACCTTCCGCTATCCGAAGCAGGGCGGGTTCTTCGGGATGCTGAAACCCCTTTACGAAGGCGTGAACCTGCTCCTGAATAAACGGGCGGTCCGTGTCGATGCCGCCAAGCGAAGGGTGCAGTTTGAAGATGGAACGGAAGAGGGATATGAGGCGCTCGTTTCCACAATCCCCTTGCCGCAACTGGTCGCCCTGATGCCGGAGGCGCCGGCGGATGTACGGGAGGCCGCCGGAATACTCCGGGCCCTGCGCCATTATTGCGTGAATTTCATCGTGGAGCGTGAAGCCGTGAGCCCCGCCAACTGGTTCTATATTTATGATTCTGACATCGACGTGTCCCGGGTCTCCTTTCCGTTCTCGCTGTCGGGTGAACGCAATGGAACGACGCCAATCCAGGCGGAAATCTTTGTGCCGGGTGATGCACGGCCAGATGAAGAGTCGCTTCGCGAGAAAGCGCTCGCCGATGTCTGCCAGATGTTAAATTTAACCCCATCGGAGTTTTCGGCCGCTGAAATCCGCTGCATGCCCGTTTCCTATGTGATTTCGGACCTGCATCGCGCGGCCGCGGTCCGGTTGGTGCGCGAGTGGCTGAAAGGGCAGGGCATCGAGACCACGGGACTCTACGGCCAGTGGGAATATATCTGGTCGGATCGCGCGTATGCCAGCGGGCGGGCTCTAGCGAAATCCATGCAGGAATGGTAGGCTGAGCAGGATGAAAGAAATGGCAGACATGAAAGTCGACGTTCAATCAAAAACTGTAATCATTGTGGGTGCAGGATTCTACGGGTCAGTGATGGCGGAGCGATTTGCGAATGAGCTGGGGTGGAAGGTTATTTTATTGGAGAGGCGAAACCATGTGGGTGGCAACTGCTGGTCTTGTCCAGACCCGAAACGGGTATTGAGGTGCATACCTATGGCCCTCACATTTTTCATACCTCTCATGAGCAGGGGTGGAAATATCTGAACCGTTTCACGACGTTTAATGATTATCGCCATACTGTTTGGGCCACACGTAAGGGGAAAGTGTATCCATTGCCCTTTGGGCTGGCCGCCATCAATCTACTCTTAGAGCGACGATTGTCTCCAGATGAAGCCTGCAACTGGGTGAAAGACGAAATCGAAAAGGCAGGAGTTGTGGACCCGCAAAATCTGGAGGGGAAGGCTCTTTCTCTCGTGGGGCGTCCTCTCTATGAGGCCTTTGTGAAGGAATATACGGAAAAGCACTGGGGTCGCCCTGCGACCGAATTGCCGGCCTATATCATCACGCGCCTGCCTGTGCGATATACCTTTAACATGGGCTACTACAGCGATCGCTGGCAAGGCATCCCGACCGAGGGCTATGGAACCCTATTCAAGCGCATGTTATCTCATCCGGGCATTGAAGTGCGTCTCAACACGGACTATTTCGATGAGAAGGAGAGCCTGCCGGATCATGACCTGTTGATTTACACCGGACCGGTCGATCAGTATTTCAATTATAAGCATGGACGCTTAGGCTGGCGGTCCGTTCGTTTTGAAAAGGTACTGCCCGATGTTGAGGACTTCCAGGGCACGTCCGTAATGAATGAGTGCGATGGGAATGTGCCATATACGCGGACGCATGAATTCAAACATTTCACACCGGAAATGCAGTTTAAGAAATCGGTAATTTTTCGTGAGTATTCCTTTGATCCGGGCCCCGAAGATGACGTGTACTATCCGATTCGAACCGATGCCGATCTAGCCATCCGCGCCCAGTACCAGGCCGAATCAGAAGCGGTTCCGCATGTGTTGTTTGGCGGACGTCTCGGAGCCTACGCCTATCTCGATATGGAAAATACCGTGAGCACGGCTTTAGAGAAGTTCGAGGAATTGAAGGCCCAATTTACGGCGGGCTTAGCCGACGCCTGACAATCTGGGGAATCTGACTTGCGACCCGCATCGCGCGTGGAAGCATACGCCCTAGAGCGGAGTGCTCCCATCGTGAAGTCGGCAGGTTGGATGTGCGAAGATCCTCAAGCAGTGAGGAGCGATCCAGCCACTCCTGCTGGTTGAAAAGGTGTAGTGGTGCACCCTGCATCGGCGGCGAGAATGACCAATTTGCGGTTCTCCGTAATCCATTCGCCCCAGCCCACCTCATCCTTTTCCTGGACGCCGCCAATCTCAAGCCAATGACGATAGTCATAGCAGATACAATTGATGCTGAAACGCTCGTGATAATGTACCCATCGTTCATGGCGCGCGGCTCGAACCTTCTGGTTGCTCTCATTCAAATTCAAGAATTTGCGGATCATCCATTCCGCCAGATGTGGATAGAACCAGACCGGACCGTCTGTAGAGTGGGTATGCACAGCGAAAGGAAGAGCTAAACATTCTTTGCGGATTTCCGGGAAAACACGAAGCAACTGCCAGCAGCCAAACCCATTATTGGGGATTGTGGCCGTGATTAAGGCAAGGTCGCTCCGATCCCGGTGTGCTTCGTAGGCCTCTTCTAGAATCCGGTCCCAGTCGGAGGAAACAAAGGTGTCCTCATCGAGTTTAAAATAGAGAGAATCTGGATATCGCCGGATGCAGTCGTTTTGGAGATATGAAATGCACCAACCACGGCCGCGCGGTCCTGCAATCGTGTCCCAGGGAATATCTGGGTGGTCGGCAAGCAGTTATCGAATATAGCGCAAATGGTGTCCCTTGACCCCGTTCAGCAGCAGTACGACATGATCAAAATGCCAGATCGAGCCTCCCGTGAGGAGCATATCCATACAGAGTTTAAAGCAATCCAGCCGATGGCTGGTCAGAATCATCAGGATTTTCTTCATAAATTTGAATTATCGAGTATCATGCTAACACGATGAGAAAAAGCCACCAAATAAAAGTTGAAAAGGTCTATGCAGGCCAACGAGTATGGCTCACCGGCGACACCGGTTTCAAAGGATCCTGGATGGCCCTGTGGCTGAGACAGCTGGGCGCAGAAGTCTTTGGGGTCGGTCTCGCTCCCGAGACCCGGGAGGGTCCCTTTGTCCGAGCGGATGTCAGTTCTCTGATCCGTCACGAGACCGTAGATATCCGGGATGCAGCCCGCATGGAGGAGATCGCGCGGAATTTTAAACCGGATGTGGTCTTCCATCTGGCGGCGCAGGCCCTGGTGCGGCAGTCCTATGTGGATCCTGTTGAAACCTTCGATACCAATGTGCGAGGCACAGCCAATATTCTAAATGCGCTGCGGCTGGCGGGGAATCCCTGTGCGGTCGTCGTAGTAACCAGCGACAAGTGCTATAAGAATCGCGAAGAGGATGTTGCCTATCGAGAGAATGATCCGATGGGCGGCCACGATCCCTACAGTGCCTCTAAGGGATGCGAGGAACTCGTTGCCGCTTCTTTCCGCTCCGCCTTCTTTGCCCCCGGCGGGGAGATCCAGTTGGCGACCGCCCGTGCCGGCAATGTGATTGGTCCCGGTGACTGGGCCGCCGATCGGATTGTTCCGGATGCGATCCGCGCCTTCCGCACCGGCAAACCGCTTTCTGTTCGCAATCCCCGCGCGGTTCGCCCGTGGCAGCACGTGCTGGAACCTCTCGGCGGCTATCTGCGCCTGGGACAGGCCTTGCTGGAGCAGGGCGCGGCGGTCGCCGAAGCCTGGAACTTCGGACCCGATCCCTCAAGTGCCCGGGATGTCGGCACGCTGGCGGATCAACTCGTCGCGGCCTGGGGTGCGGAAGCAGCCTGGCAGGCGGAACCCGATTCTGCCAAGCTGCACGAAGCTCATTTACTTCAGCTCAATATCGAAAAAGCTCTTGCGCGCCTCAATTGGCAGCCCGCCTGGAATTTTGAAACAACCGTCCGCCGAACTACGGAAGGGTATCAGGCCATGCTGGGCGCAGCGGACGCGGAAGCCGTCCGCCAGTTCATGCGCGACGAAATCAGGGCCTACGAATCTGAAAATTGAAGGGACACCTCATGGAAAATAAAGACATCCCCATACTGATTCTTGCCGGCGGCCGTGGTACCCGCCTCATGGAAGAAACCCGTCAGGTTCCCAAGCCGATGGTTTCTATCGGCGGCAAGCCGATTCTGCTTCACCTGATGCAGTCCTACAGTCGCTTTGGATTTCGGAAGTTCATCATCTGTCTAGGCTACAAGGGCGATATCATCAAAGAGTACTTCCTGAATATCCGGGAGAAAACCTCGACCGTTCGTCTGCGTGCCGGCGGCAAAGTGGAATTCGAAACCGGTCCTGCCAACGACTGGGACATCACGCTGGCGGAGACCGGCGAACACAGTCTGACGGCCATGCGTATTTTGCTCGCCGGCGAGTATGTCGACACGCCGCTGTTTGGCCTGACCTATGGCGACGGCCTCTCCGATGTCGATCTGGACGCCGAACTTGCCTTCCATCGCGCCCACGGGAAACTTGGGACCATGACCGCCGTCCATCCGCCGTCCCGCTTCGGCATGATGGAAATGGGCGATGATGGCAAGGTCCTGGCCTTCCGCGAAAAAGAGAAATTGCACAACGACTACATCAATGGCGGATTCTTCTTCTTCCAGAAGGAATTCATTTCCCGACTAAAGGACAACGAAAGCCTGGAGGCCGCCCCGCTGACCAAGCTGTCGGAAGATGGCGAATTGTTCGCCTTCCGTCATGATGGATTCTGGGGCTGCATGGATACCATGCGTGACCGCGAAAATCTCGAGAAGATCTACGAATCCGGCAACGCTCCCTGGGCCACCTGAGTTTCCACACTGTGGAAACATTTTTTCCATACTGTGGAAAAAAGGCGAAAATAGTTTCCATGCTATGGAAAAAGTTGAATGACTGAGATGCCGCAACAGAATGACACCAGATCCTTTCCGCAGACCGTTGTGGTTACGGGCGCCGCCGGTTTTATCGGCCGTCGCGTGGTGTCACGTCTGGTCGCACAAGGCGTTTCGGTATGCGCGGTGGATCGCGTCCCAAAACCCGCGGACCTGCCTCCGGGGGTGGATTATCATTGTGCCGATCTGGGCGAGAATTTTCCTTCACTTCCGAACGGTTTTATCCTGGTCCATCTGGCATGGGATATGAATCGCTCCGATCCGGACGCACAGGCGGCTGCCGTAGCCGGATTCAGCCGGTTGCTGGGAACCCGCGGACTGCGAGCGGTCGTGGCATTGGGGAGTGCGGAAGAGTACGGGGAACGGGAAGGCTGTCTTTCTGAACCCATGGCTCCGGGTGCGCAGTTGTCGGCTTATGGCCGGGCCAAGCATGACGCCTGCTGCGCACTGCAGTCATGGGCCAGTGAATCAAGCCGTCGGGCGATTTGGCTGCGGCCTTTCATTGTGTATGGCCCGGGGCAAAAGGGGAACATGGTGATTCCGTATGCGGTGCGCTGCGCACAGGAGAAGATATCGGCTGAATTCTCTGCCGGCCTTCAATACCGGGACTTTGTTCATGTGGATGATGTGGCCGAGGGTATTGCGCAGGCCGCTCTTCGAGTGGCAGGCGCAAGGCTCTTCTTTTCGATGTGCAATCTGAGCGGTGGAAAACCGGTACAGGTTCGGTCGGTGCTGGAACGGATTGCCGAGCAGTTGGATGCGGCAGAGCTGTTTCACTTGGGCGCCCGTCCCATGCGGGAAGGGGAACCCAAAGAACAATTTGCTTCGTTAGTCTCCGCTGAGTCTGTTCTTGGATGGAAAGCGGCAATTTCCTGGAAAGATGGAATCGATGCCCTGTGCAAGGAGGTCCCTGAATGAGTGAACAGAATATACTTGTGCTGGGTGGTGGCTTGGCGGGTTTGGGATTCGCGCGAAACTGTCCAGGGAGCCGGATCTTCGAGGCTGATTCTTAGCCAGGTGGGCATGCCCGTTCGCATGAGTTTGCCGGGGCATGGTTTGATCAGGGGGCCCATATTTATCACTCGCAGAATCAGGACTGGCTGGATTTAGTCTGTGCGCAGACCCCGATGCACGAGATGCATAAAAGCACCGTGTTGAACTACAAGGCCGGTGACTGGTTTGCCTATCCGGTGCAGAATCATCTGGCGGACTTGTCGAAAGCCGACTGCG
>CAZGMQ010000120.1:0-6245 GCA_964526745.1 uncultured Verrucomicrobiota bacterium | reverse complement strand
GGAGACTGGAGACCTGAGACTGGAGACTGGAGACCTGAGACTGGAGACTGGAGACGGAAGGCGGAAGGCAGGAGTTAGAATGGGAATCAAAATCGAATTTCGGAAGTTCGGAACAGAGCTGACGCGTTCTTATCCTGCCGTATTTCTTTGGCTGCATATTCTGAATTCTGACTCCTGAATACTGGATTCTTCTTACTCCCCCCCCATGTACACCCCCCACACATCCGCGGATCGAGAGGAGATGCTCCGAGTCATCGGTGTGTCTTCCATGGAGGAACTGCTGGGCCAGATTCCGGCGGGGCTGCGTGACTCGCACGTGGAGTGGCCGGCCGCCTTGACGGAGGCGGAACTGAGCGCCCATGCCGGGATGCTGGCCGCTAAGAACCGGCCGTTGATCTGTTTTGCGGGGGCGGGGGCAAAGGATCACTATATTCCGGCTGCCGTCAAAGCCCTGACCAGCCGCGGCGAATACTTATCCGCCTACACCCCCTATCAGGCGGAGGCCAGCCAGGGGCTCCTGCAGGCGACCTATGAGTTCCAGAGTTCCATCTGCGCCCTGATGGGGCTGGATGCCGCCAATGCCTCTCTATATGACGGGGCCACGGCCCTCGCCGAAGCTGTCGGTGCGGCGGTCCGCAGCACGGGACGCTCCAGGATCCTGTTGCCGGCCACGCTCCATCCGGAGTGGCGGGAGACCCTACGGACCTATTTCGGGCCCACGAGCGGGGTGCACCTGGAAGAGATGCCCCACCGGGAGGGGCGGATCGATCCGATCGCGGTGGAGGGCCTTGTGGACGACACGGTCGCGGCGGTGGTCGTGGCCTCTCCCAACTATTGGGGGCTGCTGGAAGACGGTGCGGCTGTGGCCGAGCGGGCCCATCAGCATGAGGCCCTGGTGATTGCGGCCGTGGATCCCATCAGTCTGGGGGTGCTGGAGCCTCCGGGAAACTGGGGCGCGGACATTGCCGTGGCCGAAGGGCAGGGGCTGGGCAATCCGCTGCAGTATGGCGGGCCATACCTGGGGCTGTTCGCCTGCAAGAAGGCGCTGCTCCGCTCGGTGCCGGGACGGATTTGCGGCATGACCACCGATCAGGAGGGGAATCGCGGCTTTGTATTGACGCTTCAGGCCCGGGAACAGCATATCCGGCGCGAGCGGGCGGCTTCGAATATCTGTTCCAATGAGGCCCTGTGCGCCTTGTCGGCCACCATCTATCTCGCGCTGCTCGGGCCGGAAGGGCTGAAAGAGGCCGCGGAGTGCTGCGTGGACAAAGCGCATCGGCTGGCGGAGAACATTGCGGCCCTGCCGGGCTTCTCTTTGCGCTTTGATGGCCCCTTCTTCAATGAATTTGTTGTGGATGGCCCGGTGCCGGCCGAAAAGATTCGCAAGGCCCTGTTGAAGGACAGCCTCCTGGCTGGCGTGCCGCTGGGACGGACGCACAAGGACATGAAAAACAGCCTGCTGGTCTGTGTGACGGAATCCCGTACGGAGGAGGAACTGGATCGGCTTGTTTCGGCTCTGGGGAGGTTTTTACCATGAGCCCAATTCCGTTCAAGAACGTCGAGGGAGAAGCCCTTTCCATTGAGAAGAGTGTTCCCGGCCGTCGCGGCATTCGATTTGCCAGGCCTTCGAAACCGGCCTCGGCCTATCTGCCGGAGCGCCTGCTGAGAAAATCGCCCCCGCGCCTGCCGGAGATGAGCGAACTGGATGTGGTTCGCCACTACACCCGGCTTTCCCGGCTGAACTTTTGCCTGGATACCCATTTCTATCCGTTGGGGTCCTGCACGATGAAGTATAACCCCCGCGTCAGCGAAAGCATCGCCGCGCTTCCCGCGTTTGCGGGGGCCCACCCCTATGCGCCGGATGCCGCAGCCCAGGGAACGCTGGAAGTGTGTTTTCGTCTGGAGCGCCTGTTGTGCGAGGTGACGGGCCTGGATGCCTTCACGCTTCAGCCCGCCGCGGGCGCGCACGGAGAGTTTACCGGCATTTTGATCGCCCGGGCCTATTACCGGCAGCGGAAAGATCAGAAACGGTCCGAAATCCTGGTTTCGGATTCAGCCCACGGCACGAATCCGGCTTCGGCGGTGATGGGTGGGTTCTCGGTCCGGACCATCCCATCCTGTCCGGAAGGCCGACTGGATCTCGACGCATTGAAGGCGGCATTGGGGCCCAGGACCGCACTGGTGATGCTGACGATCCCCAACACCCTGGGGCTTTTTGACAGCCGAATCCGGGAGGTGGCGGAGGCGGTCCATGCGGCGGGAGCGCTTCTGTATATGGACGGCGCGAATTTCAACGCCCTGATGGGGCTGGCAAAGCCTGCGGAGTTCGGGGTGGATATTCTGCACCTGAATTTGCACAAGTCGTTTGCCACACCGCATGGCGGCGGGGGCCCCGGCGCGGGTCCGGTGGGGGTGGTGAAGGAGCTGGAGCGGTTCCTGCCGCTCCCGCGTGTCATCCAGCAAAAAGAAAAGTATGTCCTGAAAACCAAAGGGGCCGGCAGTCTCGGCCGTATGCGGAGCTTCATCGGGAATACGGGTGTTCTGATCCGGGCCTATGCCTATCTGCGCGCGCATGATGCGGCCGCCCTGCGGAGCATTGCTGAGAACGCCATCCTCAACGCCAATTACGCGCGGGTTCAACTGCAGGATCTGTTCCCGGCGGTTGCCGACGAACCCTGCATGCATGAGTGCGTCCTCCGGTCGGAACCGGAGAAAATGAACGGCGTCAAAACCCTCGATGTGGCCAAGCGGCTGTTGGATTTCGGGTTTTATGCCCCGACCATCTATTTTCCCCTGATTGTGCCGGAGGCCCTGATGATCGAGCCGACGGAGACCGAGTCCCGGGAGACCTTGGATCGTTTCGTGGCGGCTCTGCGCGCGATTCATGCCGAGGCCTTGAGCGACCCCGAGAAGGTGCGTTCGGCCCCGCACACCCTTCCGGTGAAGCGTCTCGACGAGCTGGCGGCCGCCCGCAAGCCGAATGTCGCGTGGGATTGAAGAAGAAGTCAGCATTCAGGAGTCAGGATTCAGAATGGTAGGGGTCGAGCTTGCTCGATCCCAGATGGAAAATAAAAATTTCAAATCCGGAGAGGTTGATTACGATTACGAGTAGGATTATGCGTAGGATTTTAGATTTTCAGCCTTTGCCTTTCCTGAATCCTGTCTCTCGAACCTCGATCCCCTGCGTCCTGATGCTACCCGCCTTTCAGTCCTCTTGACAGTATACGCCAATGGCGTATATTCAGTGCGTGAACTGATCCAGGAGTGGTGCCATGAATAAACAGACATTTGACAAGCTGCTTTCCAGTATTAGGGAGGCGGGTGAAATCAAGGCGGGCCGTCATAAACCCAGTCGGCAATATGAAATCAAACCGCCGGACATCCGGAGAGTTAGGGAAGAACTTCACGCTTCTCAGGGTGAATTTGCAACTATGATTGGCGTGAGTGTGCGGACTCTTCAGAACTGGGAACAGGGGCGGCGCCGTCCGGAAGGGCCTGCCAATGTGTTGCTGCGCGTGGCGGCCCAAAATCCAGCGGCCATTCTGGAAGCCCTTCACGGATAGCCGGATCGTCTCTGAACCCTGAACCCCGTCTCCTGACTCCTTCCCATGAACGCTTTTCTCATTGATACGCCCCCGCTGGATGTCTTCGAACAGATGGCCGTGGATGAGGCGCTCGCCCTGTCTCATCCGGATGCCTTTTGCCTTCGCTTTTTCCGGTGGAACGGGGTGGGGCTGACCTTCGGATATGCGCAACGGTTTCAGGCGGTTGAAAAAGTGCTGCCGCCGGGAATCGGAACGAACTGGACCCGCCGCCCCACGGGCGGAGGGGTCGTGCCGCACCTGAGCGATCTGACCTTTTCCCTCGTCTTTCCGGATCCGGGGGTGCTGGATCCCATGGCGTTGTATGAGCGCATACACTCCGCCATTCAAAAGGGGTTGCTGGAGCTGGCACTCGATGTTCAGCTGTCAGGTCCGCGCGGCGAACCCGCTCCGCACGGTCCCCAGGGGGCTTCGCAGTGCTTCCGGAAGCCCGTGAGGCTGGATCTGGTCATGGGGGGGGCAAAAATACTCGGAGGAGCCATCCGGCGCATGGGGCAGACGGTCCTGTATCAGGGGTCCCTTCAACTCCCCGAGGTCCGTCAAAGGGCGCCGGAGTTCGAAGCCGCTTTGCAACGGCAGATCGGAGCGGAGTGGAATCTGCGGTGGCACTCGGCGGAACTGGATGCCGGACTGCAGGCCAAAGCCATGGCTCTGGAGGCGAAATACCGATCCCCGGCCTGGATTCAGAGACGATAGCGGCCAGCCTGTATGATTCATCCCTGTGGATGAATGCTTCAGGCGATAAACGGTGTTGTTTTACTAAAGCCGTTTGCCACTGCCGCTATTGCAGGTGCTGTAGGCCCGGTCCCCCGACCGGGCGGGCTTTCGCCGGATGAGGGCACCCGGCCTACATCGGGATCATATGGCTGCAGAATAAAGATGGGGATCTAATGTTGTATCCCATAAGTTTCATGTATAATTCACGCCCCCTGCCGGCTTGACCGGCAGGAGCGGAAGGTTGAAGAAAAGCAGCGTGAAACAATGCTTTTCTTCAGCCTGGTTCACCCGCGACACAAGGTCGCGGGGGTGAGTCTTGAACGGGTCAGGGGGTTCTGGCCTCCGGCACATAGGGCAGGGAGGAGTGCTGCAAGAAGATCCGCAGCCGGCCTTCCGCATCCCGGACATAACCCAGCGTGAACTCCACCTTGGTTTCCTCGCCGGTCCGGATGTCTGTGAAGAAGTAGTGCCCCATGGCGATGGCGTTGTCTTCCGCCAGGAAAAAGCTCTGATCGTCAAAACGGACCTTTGACCAGGGCTGGAGCGCAAAGCCTTTGTCTTCCGGAATCGAGCCCGCGACAAAATAGGACAGGGCGCTTTCGACAGTAGGGCGGAAGGGCTCATCGGAGGCTTTGGTGGGGTTGAACAGCACGGGCCCCAGATCATAGGCGTACAACTCTTCGATCCGTTGTTTTGCCAGTGCCCGATAGTCGCTCCCACTCTCATATGCCTGACCAATAGCGACAATGGCGTCCCCCCAGGCCTGTTGGGCAGCCTCGATTTCAGCCGGGGTGATGGTCACAACGGCCCATGCGCACATGGGCAGGATCAGAACGGTCAACAAGAGAGAAAGTATTTTCTGTGATTTCATAAGCGTATCCTTTTGATTGGCTTGACCTAGCAAGCTACGACCCTCCGGCCCGTTTCTCAAATCGATTCAAAAGAAATAGATAGAAGGGGGCCGCAAGAGGCCTGTCCACGTGCCGGTCGGGACCCGAACGGGTCGAACGGACCGGTATTCAAGCCCTTCGAGGCAAAAAGAATTGCGTTTGAGAGGGGGGGGCGATAGGGTGATTTGCACCTGCCGGAACGGGTTTCGGCAGGGGGGTCTGGGCTCTGCCCGGGCCGGTTGTCACGGGTTGGGACCCATGCGACAGGATCCGCCAAAACCCCGCCAGGGCCGGAAGGCAGCAACGGTATGGCATGCTTCTGGGTGCCGTGGACCTCCTGGCTTGTGACAATCGGCTTGGACAGAGCGCAGGCAGGTTTCCACCGGGAGAAGGCATATGGCATACGAAGTTTTGGCGCGAAAATGGCGCCCGCAGCAGTTTCAGGAGGTCGTCGGACAGGAGCATGTCATTCAGACACTCTCCCGGGCCATCCAGACCGGACGGGTGGCCCATGCCTATCTGTTTGTCGGTCCACGGGGAACCGGCAAAACCACCACGGCCCGTCTCCTGGCCAAGGCACTCAATTGCACCCAGAGGGGCGACTCGTTCAACCCCTGCGATGCCTGCGACTCCTGCCGGGAAATCGTGGCCGGAAACAATCTGGATGTCGTCGAAATCGATGGTGCCTCGAACAACAGTGTCGAGCAGGTCCGTGAGCTGCGGGACAACGTCCGGTATACCCCCGCCCGCGGCCCCTTCAAAATCTATATCATCGATGAAGTCCACATGCTGAGCACCGGGGCTTTCAATGCCCTGCTCAAGACGCTGGAAGAGCCTCCCCCGCATGCCAAGTTCCTGCTGGCGACCACCGATGTCCATAAGGTCCCGGCCACCATCCTGTCGCGCTGCCAGCGATTCGACCTGCGCCGGATCGGCATCAAGGAAATTGTCGGGCGGCTGGCCGAGATCGCGAAAGCGGAGAAATGGACCGTCAGCGATGAAGCCCTGCTGGCCATTGCCCGGGGCGCGGAGGGGG
>CAZGMQ010000119.1:0-6456 GCA_964526745.1 uncultured Verrucomicrobiota bacterium | reverse complement strand
CTAGCCAGCTACTGTTGGAAGTAGGTTCGAGCAGTGTCCAAGAAGCGCGACCATTCTTCCCCTGCAGAACTTTTGTTTTGCAGGGGATTTTTTTATACCGAACAAAACCTTCAGGACAACGGGCTTTCATTCTGACAGATTCGGCTGGTCAGCATTGGGTTAGGACACTGTTTCTTCCCGGATCCAGCTGAGATACTCCGGCAGCCCGGCACTGATCGGCATCATCACGATTTCCGGCACCTCGTAATCATGGATTTCGCGGATGAAGGCTTCCACCCGAGGATAGAGAGAGGCCTGGGTCTTGATCAGCATCAGGGTCTCGGGTTCATGCTGGATCGCCCCCTTCCAGCGATAGGTGCTTTGAATCGGAAGCGTCTGCACACAGGCCGCCAGATGTTGCTCCAGCAGCCCCGCTGTCAGCCGTTTTCCTGTTTCCGGATCGGCGTATGTGGTCAGCACCATCATGATTTCTGTAGCCATAGGAATAGAATACTACTTCCCCTTTGAAAAGAATACGAAGATATATATATTCCTTATCCCACTCCACAGAAACAAGTTGAATAGAATAAGGTAAAACGATCTACTTATTTTCTTGCGCTCTCTTTTCTGACCCCGTATCCTACGCGGACAAAGCCGAATCCCTGTCCAGTTCACAAGGAGTAGAGATGCCAGAGTTCACAACGGTCTTGATGGTGGTTGCTGTCGGAATGCTTGCATGGGATTGCCTCGAGGTAGGCAAGAACGATGCGGCCAATCTGATCAATGGTGTATTCGGTGCCCGTGTGCTCACCCGGCGCACGGCCATCTGGCTGGCGGGAATCGCCGTCCTGCTCGGTGCGCTGTTTGCCGCCCCGGTCATGGAGACCGCCCGCAAGGGAATTTTCGATCCGGGACAGCTCCTGATTCAGCAGGCAATGGTCGTGTACGTATCCGCCTACATTGTGGACACCGCGATGCTCCACACCTATTCCTCTTACGGGATGCCGGTGAGCACGACGGCTTCGTTGGTCTTCGAACTGGTTGGTGCCTCCATCGGAGTCGCCCTCTCTCTGGGGATTGTCCATTGGGACAAGGTCGGATCGGTGCTGAATGCCATCGGCATTTCCATTCTTCTCAGCGGTGTGGCCGGTTTCCTGGTCCAGCGGATGTTCCGTGCGGCCATCCGGGATGAACACACCGACCACATGCGAGTGCTACTGCACGGGCCCTGGATTGCAGGGCTGATGCTGACCTGGCTGTCGTGGTTCATGATTCTCAAAGGAATGAAAGCGGTCCCTTTCATTGCCACGCTCAAAGGAACCATCGTCGACACGATCGGCATGGGCGGCTTTCTCCTGATCACCTGGGGCGTTCTCACGCTCGTGGTTCACATGCTGATCACGATCTTCCAGGAACGCCTCACCAAGCGCCTGTTCGGCATTCTCGCCATTCTGGGCATGCTCTGCCTCGCCTTTGCCTTTGGTCAGAACGATCTGGCCAACGGGGCTTCGCCGGGGCTGTCCGCCTTCTGGCTATGGAAGAATGCGGACGTCAGCACCACCATCGCCAGCCAGGTCCCGATCCCGGTCTGGATGCTGGCGGCCTGCGGCCTCTTGATGGTGCTGGGCATGACCACCAAGAGCGCGCAGCGCGTCACGCGAGCGGCAGTCAACACCGGCAGTCAGTTTGATCATATCGCGCTGTACGCCCCGCGCTGGTGCCGGGCCATCGCCCGCCAGATCCTCCGCCTGCGACCCAAGGGTCCCGATCTCGCCCCGCCGCCGCAGCTGAGCGAAAAAGGGAAACGCGTCCACTTCGATCCCCTGCGCGCCGCCGTCATCATGTCGGTCAGCGCCAGTGTGATCGCCTTCGCCTCCAGCAAGGGCTATCCCGTCTCCAGCACCTATGTCACCTTCGCGGCCGTCGTGTCCACCGGCATGGCGGATCGCACGATGGCGCGCGGGGATGCCGATCTCAAGATCGGCCGCACCATCTGGGTGGTCTTCAGCTGGTTATTCGGCGGCCTGCTCGCGCTGGTGGCCGGGGCTGGGGTCGCGTTTCTGATGCTGAAAGCCAGCACGCTGGGTCTATGCATCGCACTGGGCGGCAACTTCGCCTTGCGAGCCTTTGTCCGGCTCCGCGCCGATAAGCACGAAAAGAAATACCATCCCCAGACCGAGGCAGAAGTGCTGGAAGAAGCACAGGGCTGATTGTGCAGACCCCATCGGGTTTGATACGCTCCCTCCAAGAGAGTTCAACCCGATGGCAATCCCCCGCATACAGAATGAGTTTCCGGTCTTCACGCTGACCTCGCCCAATGGTCCAGCCCAAGCGGAAGTCGTTCCGCAGCTGGGTGGGATCGTGTCCTCCCTCATCCTGCCGGAATCCAACGGACCCCGAGAGTGCCTGTATCGGCACGACCACTTCTGGGATCCGCTCACGGACGAAACCCGCGGCGGCATCCCCCTGCTCTTCCCCGTATGCGGGCGGCTGTTGAAAGACGACACGCCCGGACGATATGAAGTCAATGGCCAGGCCTTCACGCTCCCAATCCATGGGTTTGCCATGCGCCTCCCGTGGAAGGTCGTGGATGCCAGTCGGTCTGATGAGCTTCGCCTGCGGTTGACGGATACGCCAGAGACCCGAAAAATCTATCCCTTTGCTTTCGAGCTGGAGCTGCACTACCGGGTTTCGGGCGAAGGACTGACCTGCCGGCTGACCGTCACCAACACCGGAACTCAGCCGATGCCCTATGCCGCCGGCTTCCACCCCTACCTCGCCACACTTCCCGCCAGTGAAGGAAAGGAAGCCGCCACCTTCTCTGCCAAGGCCCGATCGCGCCTCCTCTACAACGAGACGAAAACCGATGTCCGGGGAACCGCACCCCCGCCCGACTTCCCGAAGCCGGTCACGGACGAAGACATCAACAGCCTGCTGCTGGATGTGGGAACCTGGGGCCACACCACCCTGCACTTTCCCGATGGCGACACGTTGCACCTGAGCGCCACCGGTGAAGAAGACCCTGGCCTCTTCCGATATCGCCAATTCTACACCCTGCCCAACGAGCCGTTTTTCTGCGATGAACCCTGGACAGCTCCCTCCAACGCCCTGAATGATCCCGAAGCCGCCCGCCACCTGCCGCCTGGAAAATCCGAAAGCGGCCGTCTACATATTTCGCTGTCTCAGTGCTGATTTCGGAGCGGTTTAGGTGCGGTCGGATCCCTTCCCTTCTCCTTGTTTTTCATCTGCATTTCGCTATCCTGCTGGCGTGCATTCAACTCAACCCCATTTGAAGGCCGATGTGGTGATCGTTGGCGCCGGGCCTGCCGGACTGGCCTGTGCCATCCGCCTCGCACGCGCATCCAACCGCCCACGCCAGATCCTCGTGCTAGAAAAATCCGCCCTCCCGGGCCGGCATCTGCTCTCCGGTGCCGTGATGCGCCCTGAAGCCTTGAAGACCCTTCTCACACCCGAAGAATTCGCCGCTCTGCCCCTCGGACCGATCGTCACCGCCGACTCCTTCCATGCACTGACACCCGGCGGATCGTTCCGCCTCCCCTTTGTTCCACCCAAAATGCGGATGAAGAATCTCCCGCTGGTTTCTGCCAGCGAACTCGCCCCCGCACTGGCCGGGATTGCGGAATCCCTCGGCGTGGAAATTCTGCTGGCTCAAACCGCCGACGCCCTGATCTGGGACGAGAACCGCGTCGCCGGTGTCACCAGTGACGGCGAAACCATCCTCGCCGATGCCACGGTGCTGGCGGAAGGCCCTGCCGGCCTGCTGAGCCGCGACCTGTTCGACCGGCACCCGGAAATGCGCGGACGTAATCTTCAGACGCATGGCATCGGCCTGAAGGAACTCATCGAAGTTCCTGCCTCAACGGGCCCTGCCGGATCTGTGGCCCACACCTTCGGATTCCCGCTGGGCCTGTCCGTCTATGGAGGCGGATTCATCTATCACATCGATGACACCCATGTGGCGCTGGGACTCGCGCTGGCCCTCGACTACACCGATCCAGCCATTCATCCGCACGAACTGTTCCGGCAATGGAAACGCCACCCCTTTGTACAGCGGCATATCGCCGGCGGGAGTGTGCTCGAGTATGGTGCACGGCTCGTGCCGGAGGGCGGGATTCATTCGCTGTGCCGTCTCGAAGCGCCGGGTGCTTTCGTCATCGGCGACTCCGCCGGACTTGTGGATACGATGGAACTCAAAGGACTGCACCTGGCCGTCGAATCGGGCATCGCGGTGGCGAACGCCATTCAACGCGGCGATGCCGTCCGGATGGAGGACATTCCCTCGCTGGACGGGTTGCGGAAGACAGCGAACTACCGTGCCGCCTTTCGGGCGGGACTGCTTCCCGGCATGGCCGCGGCCGGACTGGCCTGGCTCACCGGCGGGCGCATCCCCTGGGGCCGGATTCCCCAGCGCAACGAGCGGACCTGCCTCCATCCCTCCCGGCGTGCCCCCGCGCCGCCCGCTCCGTCCCGGGATGCGTTGGACCTCAATCTGGACGCCGATCTGTTTCAATCCCGCCTGCGATATCACGAAGGCAACGAACACATTGAAATCAGGGATACGACCATATGCCGGGAGTGTTTCGAGCTCTATGAGGCTCCCTGCACACGATTCTGTCCCGCCAACGTATATGAAGCCACGGACGAATCCAGCATCCAGATCCGGCCGGAAAACTGCGTGCAATGCCGATGCTGCACCCTCAAGTGCCCCTACGACAACATCGATTGGCAGACGCCGAAAAACGGCGATGGCCCCGGCTACCGCCGGCTCTGATTCAAAAAAAAGAATCCAGAAGTCAGAATACAGGATTCAGAATAGGAGGAAGAAGCAAGATTTGTAACCACAGAGAGCGCAGAGGGGCGCAGAGGCAGGGCGACTTGGCCCAAGTCGCCGGGATCAGAATGGCTCTTTCAATATTCAACATCCGAATGAATCCAACCCGGAATCTGTGTTCATTTGTGTCCATCAGTGGTCAAATTCTTCGGCTGTTTCCCCATCCCGTGATCCTGTCCATCCTGACAGATTTTCTTTTATTCCTGCTTCAGCAGGGAGTCGATCAGATCACAAACCAGCGGCGGTCGACCTTCTGACGGGAGGAACTCATCGAACGGCGCAGATGCCGAGGCATCGATACTACCCAATGGCCCATCCACCCAGGCGAACGGCACCGGGTCGGAAGTGTGCCCCCGCTTGGCCACCGGGGTCCGATGATCCGTGCAGACAATCAAGCGGTAGGGCTCCCCCGCCGCTTCCAGCGCGGCCCAGATCGGCTCAACAATTTTGCGGCTGTAGTTCTCAATCGCGCGAACCTTTTCTTCGGCCATGCCCTTGTGTCCGCACTCGTCCGGCGCTTCGATATGCACATAGACAAAGTCCGACTCTTTCAGGCAATCGATCGCCGCCTGCGCCTTGCCTTCATAGTTCGTGTCAATCCAGCCGGTTGCCCCCTCCACCCGGATCACCTCCAGGCCGCACAGCTCGGCCAGGCCGCGTAGCAAATCCACGGCCGTAATCATCCCGCCCTTCAGTCCATAACGCTCCGGATAGGATTCCAGCGACATCGCCTTGCCGAATCCCCACAGCCAGATCTGAGTCGCCGGCGACTTGCCGACCGCGATCCGCGCCGCATTCACCGGATGATCTGCGAAGACTTTCTTCGACAGCTCCATCAGCGAAACGGCTTCCTCCGAACGCGGACCCGAAGGCAGGTGGTCCGCGACCGCTTTACCGGAAAACTCATGCGGCGGCATCAGAATCAATTCGGTTGGCGCATCGCGCCAGATCAGCAGGTGCCGATAGCTGACACCGCCATAAAATTTCAATCCCTCACGAGCCGCGGCTTCATTCAGTGCGTCGATCAGCTGCTGGGCCTCTTCGCTGGAAATATCCCCGGCGGAATAATCCGCCATGATGCCGTCGGTAATCGTCACGAGATTCGTACGGAACGCCACATCGTTGGCCTCGAGGGGCAGGCGCGCACCGGCGGCTTCAATCGCGGCCCGGCCGGTATAATTCTCCAGCGCGTTGTAGCCCAGCAGACCCATGTTCGCGACATCGCTACCCGGCGCGAGTCCGGCCGGAACCGTGTGGACCATCTGACAGGTCCCCAGCGCAGCCGCGCGGCGGATCGCCGGCATATCGGCGGCCTGTAGTGGCGTCTTGCCGCCCAGCACCTCCAGCGGTTCGTCGCCCATGCCATCCCCGACCAATACGGCTATTTTTCGTTGTGCGCTCATATGGCCGGAAATCCTACCCCCACCCCTCCCAAAAATCAACCGCCCCGAGAGTGAAGAAGGATGAATTTAACGCAAAGGGCGCAAGGAGCGCAACAGAGCGCAATGAGAAGAAGGACTTGCCACAGAGAACACTGAGAAGTGGAGAAGGTTTGGATGAAGGATTTACGTTTTCCATGGTATGGCGGGGCCGCCAAAAGGCAGATCTCGCCAATGAGCTGGCTG
>CAZGMQ010000118.1:0-6506 GCA_964526745.1 uncultured Verrucomicrobiota bacterium | reverse complement strand
CGCAGCCCAACAGCCAGCTCATTGGCGAGATCTGCCTTTTGGCGGCCCCGCCACACTATGGAAAACTCTGATGCCGCAGCTGAACGGCCCGAGGGTCCAACCTTAGAGCCCGGCGTGGGCAGCCAGCGCTTCGGGGGTCAGGCCTTCCAGCGTCTCGATCACGGCCACGGCGCCGGCGGCCTGTAACACGCCGGCTGGCAGGTTGCTGGCGACCGCAACGACGGCGATGCCGGCGCCACGCGCCGAAGCGATCCCGTCGGTGGTGTCCTCGATGGCCACGCAGGTAGCAGGCGCAACGCCCCGATCGGGGAAAAGGGCTGCCAGCTGCTCCATACACAGACGATAGCTCATCGGATCCGGCTTGCTGGCCGGCACATCGTCGGCCGTTACCCTCGCAGAAAAGCAGTCTCCGATATCCAAAGCCTCGAGAACCGGTTCAATATCGCTACGCAAAGCGCCGCTGCACAGACCGACCGGGCCGGCGGCGGCACAGGCGCGGATCAGATCCACAGCTCCAGGGAAAGCCGCTACGCGACCGTCTTCAGCATGCTGCGCAAAGATCACGGCCTTGCGGTCGATCCGACGCTGGAGTTCCTCCGGAGTCGCCTCGATATCGGCCCGCTTTAGCAGAACGCTGAAGGCACCGCGATCATCCCGCCCCATCAGGTTTTCGTGATAGAAGGTCCAGGGGGTCTCGGGACCGTCGCCGCCCATCGCCTCCACCATGGTTTCATGGTGCAGGCGTTCGCTGTCGACGATGACTCCATCAAAGTCGAACAGAATGGCTGCGGGAAGCGCCATATCAGCGAAGGTCTCCGCTGCCGTGGAGTTTGCCGGCCTCCTTGCGGGCAGCCAGTTTGGCCAGGTTACCGGCGGCAATCTCTTCCATGTCCAGCCCGAGTTCGCTCGACAGCGTGGCGATGTACCACAGGACATCCCCCAGCTCCTTCGCCAATAGCGATTTTCGTTCTTCGGAAACCTTTCCGCCTTCGTCGCGGATGGCCTTCTTGAGCTTCTCACAGACTTCGCCGGTTTCTCCGGCAAGGCCGAGGGCGGGATAGGTGAAGTTGCCTTCGCCGCGGCCGGGATAGACGGCCGTGGTCATGGCCTGTTTCTGATAGGTTGAAAAATCGAGCATGGGCTGAGTCCTTTTTGTTAGGTTAGGGTTGTCATTCAAGGGGTGATCGGTTCAAGGGGCGGGCGATCGGCATAATACGGAAAGCCATCATTCGAATCCGGTTTCCGCAACTCTTTGGGAATATAGCGCCAGCGCTTGTAGGTCCAGAGCCAGCATTCCGGTCGGGCACGGATCAATTCCTCATAAAAGGTTGTGATCCGCCGGGTGATCTCTTCGGCAACCCGGGCGCGATCTATAGCGGCGATCTCTGCCGGGGAGATGACATAGGGCAAATCGCCGCTGTACCGGCCATCCGGACAGGGCAAGGTGAAGGCGACAAAAATTTCAGCCCCGGTCATGGAGGCCAGTAGACCCGCTGCCGGAGAGACGGCCACCGGTTTGCCAAAGAAATCCGCAAAGACACCACCCTGATCCGGGGCGGTGTTCTGGTCCAGCAACAGGCCGACCGTGCCGCCCTCCCGCAGGCAGCGCACCAGCTTCTTCAGTGCGCCTTCCCGAGCGATGATTTGCTGGCCGTTTTTTTCACGCGCATCCTGCAACAGGGCATCCACCGACAGGTTTTTTACCGGCATCGCCACGCTCATCAACGAACCGGCACGCAGGGCCCAGTACCGGCCCGTCAGTTCCCAGTTGCCGAAATGCCCGGTCACCCCTACACGCGCCTTGCGCACCGCCAAGGCCTCCTGCAGGCGTGGCGTGGCTTCAAACCACCGATCCATCCGGGCGACAGAATTCCGCGAAAACCAGAGTAGATCCAGCATCACCAGTGCAAAATTCCGCAGAGATTCGCGAAGGATCCTCTTCTTTTCCATCCGGGTTTTGCTGTCACCAAAAGCCAAATCGAGATTGGTCAGGCCGAGACGGCGCGTACGGGCCGAACACCCATACCCGAGATTTCCGAGAGCACGGGCCGTGCCCAGGACCGCCCAGCGCGGCAAACGGGGAATCAGGGTCAGGCCGAACCGGACAAACGGGAGCTCCAGCTTCTGACGGAATTTCTTCACCTGTTTTTTTATGCGTCCCATGGGTGCAACCCGCCGATTCAGGAGGCGGACCCCTCTTCCGGGGGACGGCTTTTCCAGCGCTTATGCAGCCACATCCATTGGGCCGGATGGCGACGGACTTCTTTTTCGATGATTTTGGTATAGGCCGACGTGCAACTCAGGAGGGTCTCCTCCTTCCGGTCCGGCGGCGGATCGATGAGTGGAAGCACCTCGAGAATATGCCGGCCATCCGGTGTACGACGCATAAAGGCCGGCACAACGGGAGCTCCTGTTTGCGCAGCCATAAAAGCAAGACCGGGCGTTGTCGATGCCAGACGACCAAAGAAATCCACAAAAATCCCATGAGCCGGCGGGCGATTCGTATCCAGCATGAAACCGACAATCTCGTTCTTGCGCAGCACACGTACACACGCGCGATAGGAGTTATGAGATGGAACCTCCTTCACCCCGGCCTTTCGGCGCATATCCCACCACAATTCATTCAGTTTGGCATTTTTCAGTGTCTTAGTAATGATGGTCAGGGGATAGGAAAACAGTTGGGAAGCATAGAGCCCCATCAGGTCAAAATTACCGAAATGGGCAAGCAGGATCAGTGCCCCATTTCCGCTTTCGAGGGCCTGCTTGACATGCTTTTCACCCCGCACTTCCATGAGGGCATTCAGCTCTTCATTTTTGCCGCCGGCAAATCGCATGACCTCCATCATATTCATGGCCTGATGCATGCACATCTCATTATAGATGTGCTCACGTTCCTTTGCATCTGTTTCAGGCAATGCGCGCGTCAATGTGTCGAGAACATAGGTTCGGCGCAGACGCACCACATGCGCCAGCATCCAGCCCCAATGCCGTGCCAAAGCCATCGCCCAGCTTAACGGTAGCAGGCTGACGGCTTTTGCTATCCCTTTAACAATCCATGCAATCATGTCGGCATGCTACCCCAGCCCCGTCCCCATCGCCAAGTCCTGACTTCTGCCCTTCGATTAGCGGAACTTCACGCTCCTGGGGGGATGCCCGCACCTATCAGAAGCTCATTCTACTCAATTCCAACGGGGCCAATGGGTACGATAAGACTTTTCTAGCCTCCGTTGTTCAACTTCGAAGGGGATGCGGAGAGGGCCGTGGAAGTTCAGCCGGGTTGATTTTCGCCCACGGGACGGCTTCTCCATCGCTTATGGAGCCACAGCCAATTGGAGGGATAGCGGCGAACCTGTTTTTCGATGATCTTCGTATACGCCGCCGTGGCGGCCAAAAGAGTTTCTGCCTCCCGGTCGGGCGGGGGCTCTATGGCGGGTAAGACTTCCAGCACATGCCGGCCATCCGGTGTGCGGCGCATGAAGGCCGGTATCACCGGGGCTCCCGATTGCGCGGACATAAAGGCCAGCCCTGGCGTCGTCGAGGCTGACTTTCCAAAGAAATCCACAAACACACCTTGTTCTTTCGGGCGGTTCTGATCCAGCATGAATCCAACCAGTCCATTTTTACGCAAGGCGCGCAAACAAGGACGGTAGGCATTGAGCGCAGGCACTTCAATCACACCCCCCTTTCGACGCATCTCCCACCACAGCCCGTTCAGCTTCGCGTTTTTCAGCGTTTTGGTGATGACACTCACCGGATAGGCGAACAGCGTGGAGGCATAGAGTGCCATCAAATCGTAGTTGCCGAAATGGGCGCCGAGAATCAGCACGCCCTTTCCCCTCTCCAGCGCGTTTTTCACATGGTCTTCACCCTGCATCTCTAGGCGGGTGCCCAGTTCGGCGTCCTTGCCGCCGGCAAACCGCATGAGCTCCATGATGTTCATTGCTTGATGCATGCACATCTCGTTATAGATCCGCCGGTATTCGGCGTCACTTTTCTCAGGAAGACAGCGATCCAGGGTGTCGAGGACATAGGTCCGACGAAAACGGACGAGGTGCGCCATCACCCAACCCCAGTACCGAGCTAGAGCCATCGCCCAGCCCAATGGAAGCAAACTTACACCTGCGGCCACCCTTTTTAATATCCATGCAATCATGTGGACATGCTACCCCACCCCCATCTCCTGCGCCAAGTCCTGACTTTTCGCCGTTTATTTGCGGAACCCCGTGTCCCGTGCTACCTTTGCCTCTCAAGAGGAGTCTGATTATGAAAAAATTTATCCCCTGGATCCTGATCGCCCTGTTTCTCGCAATTGGCCTTCCCTCAGGAAGTGCCTTCGAATGGCGCACGGACCTCGCGGCCGCCGCCGCCGATGCCAAAGCGAACGATCAATTGCTTTTGCTCAACTTCAGCGGCTCGGACTGGTGTGGCTGGTGCAAGCGGCTGGATAAAGAAGTGTTCTCCCAGAATGAGTTCAAGACCTATGCGGATGCGAATCTGGTCCCCTTGCTGGCGGACTTTCCCCGGCGCAGTAAGCAGGATGAAGCGCTGGCCGCCCAAAACCAGCGCCTGATGAAACAGTTCAAAGTCAAAGGCTTCCCCACCCTCCTCCTGTTCAACTCCGAGGGCGAATTGATCGGCCAACTGGGCTATCAACCCGGCGGACCGAAGGCCTTCATCGAGGCGATTCAGCAAGCGACGGCACGCAGCCAGATGGCCGCACCCAGCGACATCCCGAAGCCCACCCTCCTACTCGAGTAAAGCCCCCTCTCCGTCCTGTCACCGTTTTCTAGGGTTGCGACAAACGTCTGCTTGTGGCTAAATCCGCTCCATGAAAGACATGGTAGAACAATGGATCAAGGCCATCGGCGAAGATCCGACTCGTGAAGGCCTGGTCAATACCCCGCAGCGGACCGCTGACGCGTGGTCCTATATGACGCGAGGCTACAAGCAGGACCCGATCTCCGTTCTGAATGATGCACTTTTCGAGGTGGAAGCCAATCATATGGTCATCGTACGGGATATCGAGATTTTCTCCCTCTGCGAACATCACCTGATGCCCTTCTTCGGGGTCTGCCATATCGGCTATATTCCCCGGGGCAGAGTAGCCGGTGTCAGCAAACTGGCCCGTCTGGCCGATCTGTTCGCCCGACGGCTGCAGCTGCAGGAGCGCCTCACCAACCAGATTGCACGAACGATCATGGATGTGCTGGAGCCGGAAGGCGTCGGGGTCATCATTGAAGCACGCCATCTCTGCATGATGATGCGCGGCGTTGAAAAACAGAATTCCCGAATGGTAACCTCCGCGATGCTCGGGAGTTTCCACGGCTCCGTGGCGACCCGGAATGAATTCCTGCAGCTGTCCCGTCATTCGTCCTCCTAGGCGTGTTTCAATCGATGCACCGCCATTGGATCCAGTTGCTGTTGGCCGGTCTGTTCGGGGCCGTTGTCTGCGCACAGGCTGAAACGGCCCGCCTGCCTCTGGCCCCCGAGAGCCTGGCCGGACCGGATATTTTCACCGAAGCGGAGTCGACCATCGCCCAGGCCGCGCGAACCGCCGGGTCTGCCTTCACGCCGGATCCCCGTCCCCTGCCTCCGCAGGTCATTCTGACACTGGATACAGCCAAGGGTACCGTTCAGAAGCGGAAAGGGCTCCTGTTCTGGCGCGGCGATATGCTGCCGGACCAGCTGGCTCCGGCTGAGATGGGGACGCTGATCCGCAAGCGGCTTCAAACCAACGGCACCTGGAAGACCACACGAACCCGCAAGGACTTCATGCTCTCCTCCCGGACCAACCTCCTCCCCGTAGCACGGACCACACCGCAAGGCCTTCTTCCCCCGATGATCATCGAAACGGCCTATCACCTCGGCACCGCCGGGACGGCCGTTGCCACGCTAGTCCTCTGGCGCACGGCAGAAGAAGGATCCCCGCCCCTCGCAGGGTTCGTCCAGCTCCAGCCAGCCCCCACGAATCTCGTCCAGGCCCTCCAGGCCATCCTGCCCACCTTTGAAACAAGATTGGGCTGGGCCATCGAAATCGACGGCCTCTCGCCCTGATTCCTCCACAAAAAGAAAAACCCGCAGGGATCCGTCATCCGGCAGGCACAGTGGCGGAGAGAGAGGGATTCCCCATCCCGATTATTCGGGACGAGGCCTCGTCCCTCCCCCGCAGGGTGCGGGACGGGGAACCCTGACCGAGCCGGTCAGATCACCCAAGGTTTTCTTCAGCCAGTGGCGCCCGGCAGAAGTTTTCAGGTACGATTCGCGACGGCGAGCAACCAAGAAAGTGTCCAGCTCTTCAAGATGGACACACTGCCAGGGGATCCCAGAGCGTGTGGCGGTGACCCGACCGGCGTTGTGGGTGTTCAGCCGAGCTGGCCAGTTTTCCGTACACCCGACATAAGTTTTCCGTCGGGTCTCACTATAGAGGATATATACGAAGGCCATAACATAGTGGCGGTGTCTTCTGCGGATCTCGCGAAAGCGCCTAGTAGTCGATGAATAGTTTC
>CAZGMQ010000117.1:0-6745 GCA_964526745.1 uncultured Verrucomicrobiota bacterium | reverse complement strand
TGTGACAGCCCCCAAGCTGAAAAAACTACATTCCGAGCATGGTGGGGTATGGAATGCCACGCCTGGCGAGACGAAGAAATTGAGCATCATCGCGCAATTTACGGATGGCAGTTCGCGAGACGTTACAACTGAGTGCAAGTGGTGGGTTATCGACAACCCACAAGCCGGTGATGTACGAAAACTCATTTCAGGTGAGGGCGTGTTCAAGGCTCGCGGTCCAGCACCTAAATCGTATGAGATTGTGGCCTTTTTTGATGGTGATCTAGATCAGAAATACAATGGACCTAATGATGCCCAGTTAGACACTATTGTGCATGTGACAGCACCGGCAGATACGATCCACAAGCCTGTATCTCTGAAAGTTGAACCGGCAGTCTGGAATGACGGGAAGCCTGGCGAGAAGAAGAAATTCATTGTCACAGCGACATTTAGTGACGGCACTAAAAAGATAGTGACAGGTGACTGCGCCTGGCACGGCGACGCCTCGACGCCAGGAGTGATTGAGGTTCCGGGTAGCTCGAAGGGTCGTGCTTTAGGCGAAGTCAAGGCACTCTTGCCCGGCAAGACTTCTGTATCAATACGGTACAACCTCAACCCCTCCAGTAGCGGTAAGGATCTGAAATTGAAGATTCCAGTTACGATAACGGCCCCTATTGCCGGCGGTGCGTCTGTTGGGATGAAAGTGAATCCAGCCAATGGCCCGTATGCGATTGGCGATAAAATTAAGTTTACTCAGGATGTACAGAAGATGAATCCGAAGAATACATACACCTACCTCTGGCATGTAGACGGCACAATGGTGAAGAAAGGGCGTGACTACACCCATACGTTCACCGAACCCGGCCTCCATTATGTTCAGCTCGAAATTAAATCGAGCGATCCGAAGGAAAACGATGCGATTACCAAGAATATCTCCGTCGAATATCCGCCCGATATGGAGGTTCACATCCGATTCAACCCGGAAACCAACCTCTACAAGGTTGGAAGCACAGTCGGGTTTGTGGCCGAGGTTGAGAATCCCAGTGGGAAGACAGAATATCGCTGGTATGTGAGCGGTGAGTACATCGGTAGCGGCAAGACGGACGTATCGCACAAATTCGAGGAAAACGGCGAATTCGAAATCAAACTCGGTCTCCGCAAAGGGAGTAACTTCGACGAAGTCAAGGTCACCCGAACTCTGATTGTCGGCAACGCAGGCATCGGCACGCTGGGCCGCCTCCGTAATCGCTTTGTCGCGAAAGGCGCCCCTGATAATCTGGAAATTCAAAGCGAAGAATATCTATTTGGATTCAGCGACTGGTCGGGACCCACCCGCTTCAATGGCGGCCAGACCGGCCCCGTAGACCACTACATCCACTATGATGGCGACCAGGACGGGGGCTGGAACACCGGCTTCCTCGTCTATGTCCCCAAAGGAAAGAACGAACTCCACTACAAGGTCTTCCACTTCCGTTGGCCAGCAAACTCCATGGACCCCTCCGCAAGCGGTTTCGTGAATGACTCCGGATGGCTGGATCTGCACAACAAGACGATTGTTCCTGACAGTGTGACCTTCACGAGAAAGGCCTCTCGCCTGTGCGAAGTGGAATGGAGGACCGAGGACGGCAGTTCCTGCCGTGCCCGCATTTGGAAAAACCTAGCCAGCAGTACAGTGGGAACCATTACTCAGTCGAGTTTTACGGATGGCGGGGTGAAGGATCTCGGATGCGAAGCGGGCGTCTATCCGCCCATTGAAGACAAGGTTGATATTCCAGTTCCAGACGATACCGACAAGGATGATGATATTACTGATGACGGCGGTTCAGGGGACGGCGAAACCAACGATTTAGACGATAGCAACGATCTGGATAGCAACGACGATAATGATGGCGTTACGGGTGCTGGCGACGCCGGAGGAGCAAGCGGTTCCGAGGACGACAATGACGATGATATTGAAAATACAGAAGACGGCACCCTTGGCGGCGGCGGCCCAGGAAGTGGAATCACAGACTTGGAGGGAGTCCCCGACGGCGGAAGCAGCGGTATCCTGCTCCCGGACGGTTCAACCGGGAGCGGAATAGCCGGCGGTGGAGGTTCCGGAGGCGGCCTCGCCGCTGGGACCGGCGGAGCGGGAACAGGGACGGCAGGAGGTTCAGCCACAGCTACAAGCCTCCTCTCCGGTCTTTGGGTGAGCGAAAACGGGCACCAGATCAGGATATCGCAAAGCGAGAAGACGCTTACCGCGACTGCATTAGAGAACAAGGGGTCCGTGGGGTGGAAGACGGCGGGCGGGTCCGTGAACCTCGGGACTGTCAGCATGCTCTCCGGGAGCATTGGCAAAATCAGCAATGACGGCACTCGCATTGAATGGGGTCCCGGACTGTTTTGGACCCGGACATCCACATCCCAAAGCGGGGAGATTGCCATCACGCCAGGACAAGTATCCGGTCTGTATACACAAAATGGGCACACCTTTCACATCACACAAGACGGAGAGAAGCTCACGGCCACAGCCCTCGAGAATAAAGGACCGGAAGGATGGAAGAAAATATATGGCTCTGTCAAAAAGGACGGCCGTGTGAGTTTCCAATTCGATGTGATGCTATTCGCAAAACTCTCGCCCGACGGGAAAGAGATTCGATGGGACAACGGTGCGGTATGGTCGTGCTTCAATTCATCACCGACGGCACAGGACATCTACGACCATTCCTTCCACCCCTTCAACCTTACCGGTCTGTTTACGCAAGATGGACACCACTTTCAAATCACACAAGACGGAGAGAAAATCTCGGTCGTAGCCCTCGAGAATAAAGGGCCGGCTGGATGGAAGACGGCAAGTGGGAACATTAGCTACTGGACGGTCAATCTAAGCTTCGATGGTTGGTTGCTGTCCGGAACGCTCTCACCTGACGGAAAAGAGATTCGATGGAACAACGGTGTCGTTTGGTCTCGGCAGAATTCGTCGAGCCAAGCACCCTCCCAAAAGATCAAGCCGGTCATTACCGGGTATGGCAAAAAATGATAGAAAAAAAAGATCTCCACACCCATGAAAGCCCTTCTCACTGGAATGAACGGAACGGTTGCCCCCGTCCGGGTTCTATGGGGAAAGCCGCTTTTTTACAATCAAGCCCAGCCAGAAAACCCTCGAAGTTCCCGTCCGCCTGAACGCCGCCATCTAGGAGAAGCCACATGAAACATCGTCATCCATCCAACACTCAGCCATGGTTCGCCTTCAGCTTGGCGCTTCTGGTGCTCGCAACCCTCTTGCCTCCGACGATCCTTGCCCAACCCGGCACCGGCGGAAACATCAGCATCACGCCCGTCCCGATCGACAAGGTCAAGGAACACTACAAAGAATGCCTTTCCGAGAAAGAGATGGAAGACCTGATTCGTTGGAAGTTAGAACTCAAGGATATGGAAAGCTACAAGGCGCTCGACCCCAATCTAGAGGTGGAGAAGGTCATCAAAGACAGCGCGGCTGTCGATTGGTTGTGCGATAAACTGCCCGGTTTCTTGAAAGGGATCAAGTATGGACGCGAAACGGGAAAATTCATGGATAAGAACGTGCGCTTGCCGGCGTACAAGAAGGCGATCGCAGCCGCCTACAAAAAATATATCCGGCGTCAGGTCGAACTCAATTTTTGCAAGTACTACGACAACTTGAACGCTCAGGATCTCGCCCCGACCGTCGCCAACTCCCTGGGTAAGAATAAGGACGAACTCCGGCGTATCTTCCGGCAAGCAGCAGAACAATATTGCAATGATTTGAAAGACTTGCGGACCCGGATCACTACACTTGAGAACCGTTGTCTGAAGGTTCCAAATCTTGTCGGCCTAACCTATGACAAGGGCGGTGACCAATCACTGCAGGTGGGTCTTGGCATTCCGAGGATCCAGCAGCCCCAGTTCAAGGATCTGAAGCCACCTGAAAAGAAGAATCAGTTGATCATCTACAAGCAAAACCCTGAAGCAGGCGGATTCCTACGGAGATTCATGGGGGTCGAAATATGGGTGCGAAACGATTTCAAGAGCCTCAAGGCCAATCCACCATCGTGGCTGGACGCCAAGGTGGGAAACACGAATACCTTCGAGATCACCGCAGAACTGCTGAACGGGAAGAAAGTGGTGACCCAAGACCCGGACTGCAAATGGTACACCACGGACGACAAAGTCGTGAAGGTGACAGCAAAGGGAAAAGCCATTGCCGCAGGCCCTGGCAAGGCGGAGATTCGTGTACTGTACGATCATAATGATGGCGTGAAGTTGGCTTCTCATGTGGTTCGCATTCCCGTGATGGTCCTGGCACCGCCCAAACCGCCGCCGCCGCTCGTGAAGAAACTGCTGAGCTTCAAGCTGACGCCGCCGAGCGTGGTAGACATCACCATCGGGGATCCACCCCGCCAACTCAAAGGATGGGCCACCTTCTCCGACGCGCCTAACAAGTCCGTCGATGTGACAAAGGACTGCAATAAGCCCTGGACGTCAGATGGGAATCCAGACCTGAAGGTGGCCAACGGCCGAGTCACGGCCCATAGCACGACCCTTCCGCCCGCAAAGCATCGGATCCATGCCTCCTACACGTTCAAGGGCCAAACCCTGAAGGATTCGGTCCTGTTTCGGATCCTGTCGTCGGGTCCCGGCACCGGTCCCGGATCCGGCACCGGAACCCCGCCGCCCGGCAACACACCGGTGGATACCTACTCCAAGCTGACCCTGAGCAAAACCCGCATCGAAATGGACATGAAATCCACTGAATACATCCGGGCCAAGGTTTGGGTGGCCAAACTCACGCAAGTGTTCCAACGGGATGTCACCCGCGATCCGAATCTGTCCTGGTCGTCATCCAATCCCTCCATTGCTGGAATCGCCAACGGGTCCATCACCTCGAAAACTTCCGCGGGGACCTGCATCATCACCGCCACATTCCAACCTTCGGGAGTCACCCAGCCCCTGACCGCCCAGTGCGAGATCTCTGTAAAAGGCCAGCCAATCGTCATGGATTTCAGCGTGGATCCTCCTTCCGGGCCCTACACCCCTGGACAGGAACTGACCTTCACCGAAAAGATAAAAGGACGCAACAAAAGCCAGTATGACCTGACATGGTATGTCGAAAGCCGTGCAGTGAAAAATCATACATGGATTAAGCACAAGTTCAAAACCCCTGGAAACTACACGGTTCGCCTGGCAGCCCGGCATCGCAAGACGGGGATAGATGACGCCATCGCCAAGTCGATTAGCATCGAACAGCCCCCCGACGTAGTAGAAGCCACCATCGGCTTCAGTCCGGAGACGAATGTCTACAAAATCGGCTCCACGGTGGGCTTTATCGCCAAGACCCAGAACACAAAAGGAATCACGGAATACCGCTGGTATGTAAGTGGTGAATATGTTGGCAGCGGCAAGACGGGCGTATCGCACAAATTCACGGAAGATGGCCAATATATCATCAAGCTCGGGCTGCGCAAGGGCAGCAATTTCGATGAAGAAAAGGTGACCCGCACCCTGACGGTCGGCAAGGCGGGCATCGGGACCCTCGGCCGTCTCCGGAACCGATTTGTCGAAAAAGGTGGAACCAACAACCTCGAAATCCTGAGCCAGTATTATCGAGGCGGCTCCGGCGACTGGTCGGAACTCATCCGGTTCAACGGCGGCCGGATCGGTCCCGTCGATCATTTCATCCACTATGACGGTGATCAGCAGGATGGGTGGAACACGGGCTTCCTTATCTACGTCCCCCAAGGAAAGAATAAACTCCTCTATAAGATCTTCCACTTCCGCTGGAGCTGGAATCCAACAGACCTCCAATCCCCTCGGGGAATCGTGGATGTCTCCGGACAGCTCGACCTGCACAACAAGACCCTCGTTCCCGACAGCGTGACCTTCACCCGAAAGGCCTCGCGCCTGTGCATCGTGGAGTGGCGGACCACCGACGGAAGCTCCTGCCGCGTCCGCATCGGAAAATTCAGAAAGACCAATCAGGACGCCATGAGCGGCGTGAAGGACCTGGGTTGCGAAGAAGGCGTCTATGAGCCCGTGGTGGACGAGGTTGTTGTCCCCCCGGAACCTGACACGGTCGTGGACACCCCGAAAAAGGATGAGCCGGTCATCCCTTTAAGCGAGCGGCTGGTATCCGGCACCTATCAGGTTGAAGCCCGAGTCAATAATCTCTACAAAAGCCCGTGGAGCCTCACCGTCCAGAATGGCCGCATCACCGGCATGTCGAAGTGGACCTGTTGCCCCGCTCCGCGGACGGATCCGCTGACCGGCTATATCGACGGAAATACCGTGACCCTCACCCGCGACTGCACCGGACAGGGCTACAGCGGGCCCTGCAGTCAGATTTATACCGGCACCCTCAACGGCGATGTGGTTCAAGGCTCTTTTACCCTCAATGGACGACAGAACTTCGGCACCTGGACCCTGTTCCTCGACAGCCGAGTAGACTCCATACCGACAGATTCAGGCCAGACTTCCACCGGGACCCCATCCGACGGCAGCAATAACAACACTGCGGACAATGAGAATGGCGGGGCAAGCGACTCCGACGGCCCCCTCGGCGGCGGGGGCCCCGGAAGCGGAATGATCGATTTAGAAGGCACCCCCAGCAGCGGATCTGGCGGTCCGTCGGACTCCTCAGGAAATGGATCCAGCATCGACGACAGCGGCGGCGGCGCGGGAAATACAACATCAAGCACCACCACAGCAAATCAAGGAAACGCTCCAGACATCAGTGGAACCTGGAAATGGTTTAATGGCGGAACTGTAT
>CAZGMQ010000116.1:0-7408 GCA_964526745.1 uncultured Verrucomicrobiota bacterium | reverse complement strand
TCTTGCACATCCAATATCCGTCGCCGTGGGGGGAAGTCGCGCAAAACATGGAAACGGGAAAATGGCGGAGAGAGAGGGATTCGAACCCCCGGTACCTTTCGGCACTCCGGTTTTCAAGACCGGCGCGTTCGACCACTCCGCCATCTCTCCTAAATATGTTGTTGCAGCCAGCGTCGTCCATATCCTGATTTAAGATACTTCTCACGCTTTAACGCACGGGACCGATCCTCACAGGCTTCCAAATAAACCCTGGTCCAGAGTATATATGGCTTGGTCGACTTGACTTTACCATGATTATGGCTCAGCAGCCGGTGATCAGGATCCGCACTGGACCCAATGTAATAACGGTCAAATTCAATACTGTAAAGAACGTAGACGTAGGTCTTCATTTTCTATCGGTTTTTCGCGTGCAGGGCCTGTGGCCCAAACGCGACCACGTTATCCGCGAAGCGGATGCACGTGGCAAGACCGGCGCGTTCGACCACTCCGCCATCTCTCCCAGTCTTCGCGGCAGACTGTACGGCTTTTACCCGCACCTGACAAGCGCTTCACAAGAGAATGCCTCCGTCGAATACAATCCGATTAGCGGAAGGACGGGGGAAGCCCCCGTCCCTTTCAGCCCCTTGAGCTATTGCTCTGAAGCCGTCCATTCGGGCGACGCCCCTCCCCCTTTTTCAGGGGACAACCCAACCGGACGGATCAGTCTGGAGCGGAAGCCGTTCCATCGGCCGGCTGCTCAAAAACGGTGGGGGCGGCCTCTTCCGTGTTCTCCCCGGACACCCAATGCTTGACGGAGGGGACAATCATGCGGACGGAGTCGCGGAAGGTCAGCATCAGGAATACCGCGATGAACAGCACCGCGAAGACATTGGCGAGGGCATTCACCAGCCGCGGAGACGGCGGGCGGCCCGTCACCCATTCCCAAAGATTCATCACCACATGCCCTCCATCCAGCACCGGCAGGGGCAGCAGATTGATGATGGCGAGGTTCACATTCAGGAATCCCGTGAACCAGATGGCGAGGATGAAACTGGATTTCAGCATCAGCCAAAGCATCATCAGAATCAGGACAGGCCCCCCCACTGCGCCGGCGGCCGCGCCAGAGGTGGAGGGAGTGGTGAGCGCACGCAGAAATGAGAAAATGGCGGTGGAATGGGATTTGATCTGCGCCCAGGGCGTCGGATGCGTGCGCGTATCAAAGTCCAAATCGGTAAGGGTATTGAACGTGATCCCGATCAGATATCGTTCGTAGCCTTCATCGTACCGGGCGACCACTTCAACGGTCTGGCTCGCGCCCTCACGGCGGAAGTCCAGAACACCCGGCTGCCCGGCAGCGGCCTCCACCAACTGACTCAAGTGAGCGCGACTATAGAGTTTCTGGCCATTATAGGCCACCAGCTGATCCCCGGCGCGGAGGCCCGCGATTTCCGCCCCTGAATGAGGGTACACCGATGCAACATAACACGGGTCCATCCCGGCAATGCCCGGAAGCATCCATATCCCCATGGTTGTTTTTTCGGTCTGCAGCGACAGTTCTTTCTCCGTCCCTTCGGGGGTGCGGACCCGCAATTCCACGGCTTGACTGGGATCGCTCAGCGCCGTCTGATTCAGAATGTCCTGCCAGTTCTGAACCGGATCGCCATTCATGGCAACGATTTCATCACCAATGGCCAGGCCCATCGCCAGCGCAGGGCTGTTGGTGGCGAGATAGCCGACCACGCTGTTCTGCTCCTGCAAGGAGGCGGGTTTGCCCACCACCCAGACCAGGCTGGCGAGAACGAAAGCAAACACGAGATTGCCGGCCGCCCCGGCCACCGAGACAATGATTTTCTTCCACGGGGCCACACGCGGCAACTCGCGGGGCGGCTCAGGCGGCTGCCCCTCCTCGCCTTCTGGCTCCTTGGATTCCAGAAAAGAGTTTGGATCCATCTGTGGCAGAGCGACATAGCCGCCAAATGGAAGCCAGCCAATCTGGACCGTCGTCCCGAACATCTTGCGTTTCCACAATGCCTTGCCCATCCCAATGGAAAAGACATCGGCAATCATCCCGAAGGAACGCGCGGCAACAAAATGCCCCAGTTCATGGACGAAAATACTCAGGCTGAACAAGACCAGCATCGCCAGAATATAGAGGAGAGAAATCATACACATATCCTTAAGGGAAAGTCAGAGAGACGTCAGCCGACCTGATCAGTTGACCAGGCGCAAAAAGAGATACAGGGCCGGAAAGGCAAAAAGCAGACTGTCGAGCACATCGAGGAGGCCCCCCATTCCAGGAATGACACCGCCCGAATCCTTGACATTCGCCGCACGTTTGAAAAGGGATTCCGTCAAATCGCCTGTGATGGCGCATATGGAAAGAAAGATACCCAGAGGAATCGCCCGAAGCGGGGTCAGTCCAAACGGAGCAAAGGTATCCTGCAGGCCCCAGACAAGGGCAGTCCCCACAAGCGTGCCGATGACGACACCGCCAACCACGCCTTCCCAGGACTTGGCGGGTGAGATACGCGGAATCAGTTTATGTCGGCCGAATACACACCCCACGGCATAGGCGCCGATGTCCGTGAATTTGGCGGCGAAGACCGCATACAACAAAAGCCAGCGGCCAGGCATATAGATGCCTTCGAAGCCCAGCGGACGACCAAAGAGCAGAAGCTTGGTCACAAAGTTCCACAACAACCCGATGTACAACACACCGAACAGGGTGCCGCCAATGGTGCGCAGCGGATGCGGATTGTCCTTCTGCGGGAACTGGCGCAGGAAAATGCCGATCGTGATCAGAAACAGGACCACGGCATCCCAGGAACCGTCTGTATAGCTCCCCTCCCGCGTGCCCGCCACCCAGGTGACAAAGACCATCGCGACACAACCGAGCATGCCGTATCGGCTGAAGTTGGAGATGCCGGCGGCCGACATCAACTGATAAAACTCCAGGGAAAGAATCGCCGTCAAGGCGGCCAGCACAAAGGGGATCGCGGTATCCGGCATATAAAAGAGGGCCGCAAACAGAACGCCTGCAATGGAAAAGCCACTGATGAGACGATGCTTAATGCCGGGTAGATTCATGAGGGGGCTCCAAAACGGCGCTGGCGCCGTGCATATTCGGCCAGAGCTTTCGCGAAGTCGGCTTCGCGGAAGTCGGGCCACAGGGTATCGGTGAAATAAAACTCGGTATAGGAGAGTTGCCACAGGAGGAAATTGCTGAGACGCACCTCACCGCTGGTGCGGATCATCAGATCCGGATCCGGCACGTCGGGCAAATACAGGTGACGGGCAATCAAGGCCTCGTCGATCTGCGCCGGCTCCATTTTGCCAGCTTTCACTTTTTCGGCCAGGGCACGAACCGCATCGACAATCTCTGTGCGGCCCCCATAGCTCAGGGCGAGAATCAGATGCCCCTTGGCATAAGCCTTTGTGGCCTCCATCACACGATCCAGTTCGCTCCGGACGGCTTCCGGCATATCCTGAATACGGCCGGTCACACGCAGTCGCACTTCGTTTTCATGCAGTTCGTGTTCATCCTTCTTCAGGAATGTTTTCAGCAACGACATCAGGCCGCCGACTTCATCTTCGGGACGCACCCAGTTTTCGGTACTGAAGGCATAGACCGTCAGATACTCCACCCCCTGATCCCGACAGGCGCGCAATACGGCGCGCAAGGACTCGGCCCCGGCACGATGCCCGAAGAGGCGGGGGCGCATCCGCTGTTTGGCCCACCGTCCGTTGCCATCCATGATGACGGCAACATGACGAGGAACCGCAGCTGGGACGGCCTTATCGCTCATCCTTCTTTGCTCCGGATCAGCGTGCTGGCACGACGAGGGCCCACCGACAGGATTCCCACAGGTGCACCCGATATTTTTTCCAGATGGGCAATATAGCGCTTCGCAGCATCGGGAAGATCCGCAAAGCGGGTGACCTCGCGTGTCGAAGAACACCAGCCAGGCATTTCCTCCAGGATCGGTTTGCAACGGGCCGCCTGCCGGATATTGGCCGGGAAGTGTTCAATGCGCTTGCCGTCCAACTCATAGGCCACACAGAAGGGAATAGTCTTGAAGGTGTCGAGCACATCCAGCTTGGTCAGGGCCCATTCATCCACGCCACAGGTCATGACCGCATGCCGGGCCACAACGGCATCGAACCACCCGCACCGGCGGGGACGCCCGGTAGTGGCCCCGAACTCGCGGCCGATCCGGCGGATTTCTTCGCCCGATTCATCAAAAAGTTCCGTGGGGAATGGCCCCTCACCCACCCGGGTGGTGTAGGCCTTGATGACCCCCACTACATGATCCATGCGGTTCGGGGGAACACCGGAACCTGTCGAGGCGCCTCCGCTGGAGGCATTGGAGCTGGTCACATACGGATACGTTCCGAAGTCAATATCCAGCATCAGCCCCTGGGCTCCTTCGAACAGGATTTCTTCTCCGCGTGCTGTGGCGGCCTGCAACAAAGGCAGCGTGTCGCAAACGAGCGGCGCGAGTGTTTCCATCGCCTTCTGCACTTCCGCCAGCAGTTCCTCGGCATCCGCAGTGGGGGCGCCGGTGGCGGACAGAATGCGATTTTTTTCCGCCACGCGGGCGCGGAGCATGTCCGGAAATTCAGGGTCGATCAGGTCACACATGCGCAGACCGAAGCGGGCGGCCTTGTCGCCATAGGTCGGACCGATGCCGCGCAGGGTGGTGCCGATCTGTTCCCCTTTCGCCCGCTGGGTTTCCCCCTGGGCGTCCAGCATCCGATGGTAGGCAAATACCACATGTGCCCGGTCACTGATATACAGGCGGCCGTCCACAGGAAACCCGCGATCGGTTACCCCTTGAATTTCTTCGACCAGAGCCGTGGGATCCAGCACCACGCCGTTGCCAATCACACAACGCTTGCCTTCATGAAGAATGCCGGAGGGCACCAGATGCAGCACAAAGCGTTCTTCTCCGATTTCAACCGTATGGCCCGCGTTGTTGCCGCCCTGAGCGCGCACCACCCAATCCACGCGCTCGGTCAGCACATCAATGATTTTTCCTTTGCCCTCGTCGCCCCATTGGGAGCCGATCAGAATCGTATTCGCCATGTTGGTTGTCCTTTCGGAGAAGAATCCCTTATACAGAATAATAGCTTCGATACCACTCGATGAAGCGTGCAATCCCCGTCTCTAATGGGGTCGCCGGCGTGAAGCCGACCGCTTGCTTCAGATCGTCCACATCTGCACAGGTGGCCGGCACATCCCCAGGCTGCATCGGTAAATAATTCCGGATGGCCTTCTTTCCGAGAGCCTCCTCGATTTGTGCAATAAAATAATCCAGTTCAACCGGCGTATGGTTGCCGATGTTATACACCCGATAGGGCGCAGGGCTGGTGCCGGGATCGGGATGGGTCGCATCCCACGCCGGATTGGACGTGGCAATGCCGTCAGCTGTCCGGATAACTCCCTGCACAATGTCGTCGATGTAGGTGAAATCCCGCTGCATTTTCCCGTGATTATAGACATCAATCGGCTGACCGGCCAAAATAGCCTTGGTAAACAGAAAGAGCGCCATGTCCGGGCGTCCCCAAGGGCCATAGACGGTGAAGAAGCGTAGCCCCGTTGTGGGCAGACCATAGAGATGGGAATAGGAATGCGCCATCAGCTCGTTCGACTTTTTGGTGGCGGCATATAGCGAAATGGGGTGGTCCACATTGTCATGGACGGAAAAAGGCTGATGGGCATTGAGCCCATAGACCGAACTGCTCGAAGCATATACGAAATGCGGTGTCTGGGCATGCCGGCAAGCCTCCAGGATATGGAGAAATCCAACGAGATTGGCTTGTAGATAGGCATCTGGATGTGTCAGCGAATAGCGGACCCCGGCCTGTGCCGCCAAATGAATGACCCGATCAAACGAATAATCCGCAAACAACGATTTCACCGCTTTCGCGTCTTCCAGCCCCCCCTTCACGAAGGTGAATCCGCCCGATGCAGCCAGCCGGTCCAGGCGGGCCTGCTTCAACGCGACATCATAGTAGTCATTCATGTTGTCAAAACCGACGGCCGTGTCGCCACGTGCCAGCAGAGCCTCACACACCTGGGAGCCAATGAATCCCGCTGCACCTGTCACCAATACATTCATATCAAGTTGCCTCCCGCGTTCCGCTCGTTGGCGGTGTCAATCCCAGCAAAAGATAGGCCGACTCGGTGGCCAGGCGGCCTTGCGGTGTGCGCGCCAACAGCCCCTGCTGAATTAAATAGGGTTCATATACTTCTTCGATCGTGCCGGGTTCCTCCCCAACGGATACCGCCAGCGTTTGAACACCGACAGGCCCCCCCCCAAATTTCTCGATAAGGGTCGATAGAAGGCGCTTGTCCATTTCGTCAAGACCGCGCCCGTCTACATCTAGCATGGCCAAGGCCTGATCCGCCACCTCTCGAGTGATCCGATTGTCCGCCCGCACCTGGGCATAGTCCCGGACCCAGCGCAGCAGGTTGTTCGCAATACGGGGCGTTCCGCGAGACCGCGCGGCGATCTCCTTCGCCCCCTCATCGGCGATCTCCACGCCCAGAATCCGTGCAGACCGCTTGACCACCTCTATCAATTCGCTGACCGCATAATAATCCAGTCGGTTGGTCATGCCGAAGCGGGACCGCATCGGGGAGCTCAGGAGACCGCTACGTGTCGTGGCCCCCACCAGCGTGAAGCGAGGCAGGTTCAAGCGCACACTGCGCGCCTGCGCGCCTTGGTCGAGTACGATATCAATCATGAAATCCTCCATCGCAGAATAGAGATACTCCTCCACACTCTTTTGAATGCGATGTATCTCATCGATGAACAGGACATCGCCTTTTTCCAGATTGGTCAGCATCCCGGCCAGATCGGCGGGCTTGGACAAAATGGGGCCCGACGTGGCTTTGACATTCGCCCCCATGGCATCGCCCAGAATATAGGCCATGGTGGTTTTGCCCAGACCGGGAGGACCGCAGAGAAGGACATGATCCATTGCCTCCCCCCGTCCTTTGGCGGCGGCCACACTCAGCTCCAACCGCTCGCGGATTTTCGCCTGGCCGACGAAGTCGGTGAAGCGCCCCGGGCGCAGAGTTCGCTCGAACTCTTCGTCTGGACGGTTCAGGGTCTCCGTTGCGAATTTCTCGGTCATATGCGGTTTCCGTGCATGTCCGGTCATTCAATCAAAAAGGCCCGTGCGACACAAGCACGGGCCAAAAAAAATGGTGCACCCGGAGGGACTCGAACCCACACGCTTTTAAGGGCATAAGAACCTGAATCTTACGTGTCTGCCAATTTCACCACGGGTGCACCGGTATGAAATCGAGCGAAACATACCAGCCTCCCCTCAACGCGTCAATGGGGATTGCCTCTATTTATTGGGGGTGAAGAGTGTAACTTAAAATGCCGCAGGTATAAGAGAGAGCGTTCCATACCGC
>CAZGMQ010000115.1:0-7432 GCA_964526745.1 uncultured Verrucomicrobiota bacterium | reverse complement strand
CTCTCCCTCACCACCCTCGGCCTTCGGTGTCATCTATTTTGAGGCAATGCGGGATATGAGGGAAAACGCTTTTGGAACTTGACGATGGGAGTGATGGATAGGCAAGATGCTCTGGTTAGTGGTGATAGAAAGCAATTTAAGAATAGGAAAGAGTCCAGATGTTTAGCTGGCTTTTAGGTTATTTTTCGAACGATATTGGTATCGATTTGGGCACGGCCAATACCCTGGTGTATATAAAAGACCGGGGTATCGTGCTCCGTGAGCCGTCCGTGGTGGCCATCCAACAGGGGACCAGCCGGGTGCTTGCGGTAGGTGAGGAGGCCAAGCGTATGCTCGGTCGCACACCTGGGAATATTGTGGCGATTCGTCCGATGAAAGCCGGCGTTATTGCGGATTTCGAGGTGACCGAGGCAATGTTGCGGTATTTTATCCGCAAGGCGTGCAATCGCAAATGGGTGATTCGTCCGCGCATCATTATTTCGGTCCCGAGTGGAATTACGGAAGTAGAGAAGAGAGCGGTCAAGGACTCCGCCACCCACGCGGGTGCCCGGGAAGTCTATTTGATCGAAGAGCCAATGGCGGCAGCAATTGGTGTGGGCCTTCCGGTTCAAGAACCGGCGGGTAACATGATCGTGGATATGGGCGGAGGTACCACTGAGGTGGCGATCATCTCCCTGGCCGGTATCGTGTTGAGCCGCAGCGTGCGTGTCGGTGGCGATGAAATGGATGAAGCAATTGTCCAGTACTTGAAGCGGGTCTATAATTTGATGATCGGTGAACGGACGGCGGAAGAGATCAAAATCACGATCGGTTCCGGCTATCCCCTCGGCGAGGAAATGAGCATGGAAGTGAAGGGGCGCGACCTGGTCGCGGGTCTTCCCAAGACGCTCACCATTACTTCTGAGGAAATCCGCGAGGCTCTTCAGGAGCCCGTGTCAGCGATTGTCGAAGCGATCCGCATCACGCTGGAACGCTGCCCTCCCGAGTTGTCTTCGGACCTCGTGGACCGGGGTATCGTGCTGGCGGGGGGTACGTCGCAGTTGCGCGGATTGGATAAACTGATCGCAGAGCAGACCGGGTTGCCGGTGCATGTGGCTGAGGACCCGCTGAGTGCGGTGGCCGAGGGTACAGGCGTCGTGCTGCACGAACTGAACTTCCTGCGCAAGGTGTCCTCCAACTCCTAAGGGAGCTGCCGCCCGTTCATTCCTGTAGTTCCTCTCTCATTCGCTTCCCGCAGGTCGGATCCCGCATCTGGATGCCGGAACGAAAATGAAAGATCGTAGATGGATAGCGCTTTGCGCGATCGGCTTGATCGTGCTGGCGATGATGAATTTGTCGGACTCGGCCTCTTTGCGCGTCAAAGGGGTGGTGCGCGACGGCATCAGCCCGCTCCAGGGGGTACTCCGGGGCGGCGTGCGTGAGCTGCGCGAAATTTTCCGCTATATCCGGGGCATTGGGGATCTTGCGCTCGAAAACCGGGCCCTCTCCGAAGAAATCGTCTATCTCCGCGGGGAAATGCGCATGGCGCGCGAATTGGATCGCGATAACCAGATGCTGCGCGATTCCCTCGAATTTGTCCGCCGTTTTCCCAATCGCCTGATTTCCTGTGAAGTGGTCGGTCGCGACAGCACCGGCTGGTGGCAGACCGTCCGTCTCGATAAGGGGGCCTCCTCGGGCGTGACGGAAGGCCGAGCCGTGATTACCCCCGATGGTCTGATCGGCCGGACGGTTTCTGTGTCGGACCGGACTGCGGATGTCCTGTTGTTGTCGGATCCCTCCTGCAAAGTGTCGGTTCGCCTCGATCGTTCGGGCGTGTTCGGCGTGGTGTCGGGTCTGGGGAACAAGCCCGGCGAGCAGCCTGCCTGCCGGATGGATTATATCTTGCGGGATGCCGATGTGGTGGAGGGGGATGAAGTCGTCACCTCCGGCATGGGGGGCTTGTTCCCCAAAGGATTAATTGTGGGTCGCGTGCAGCGGCTTGAAATGAGCGAAGGCGGTCTCTATCAGGTCGCCTGGGTTGAATCGGCGGCTCCGCTGGGCGAATTGGAATATGCATTTGTGACCGCAACGGAGGAAGATCTAGCCATCACCGAACCGAATATTCCGGAAGGGTTCATCCCGGATGACGACATTCAGGAAGAAGAACGGCCGTGACACTTCTAAGTCTTCTTTTTTGGCTGATTGCGGGCGGGACTTTGCAGGTCCTGGTCCCGGCGTGGCGCCACATGGGTCAGCCAGCCTTTCCCTTTTTGCTGGGCGTGGTGCTCTATGCAGCTGTGAACAAAAAAGCCCGTTATTTTGTCGTGACCGCCATTCTGGCCGGGGTCATGGCGGATTCGCTGAGCCTGGCTCCGCTGGGCTATTCGGCTTGCGCCTTTCTGGTGGCCGGGGCGCTGGCAGTTCTGCTCCGCGCCGATTTCTATGCGGATAAAGCCCGCACCGTGATGTGGTTCGGCGGCCTCTGTGCCGCCACCTCAACCGGGACAATGGCGCTGCTGCTGCGCATGAAAGGCCTCGTGAGCCTGTCTGGAAGCGCCATCTTTTGGCGCATGGCCGGATCGGCAGTGCTGGGCGCCGCACTGATTCCGCTTCTCTTCGGCCTGATGCGGGGCCTCGAACGCCGTCTGGGCATCTGGGAGGAACTCGGCTGATGTCGCGAGACCGTTCCAATCAGATCCATGTCTGGCGGCTCCTTCTGCTGTGGGGGATCATGGCCGGCCTCTTCGGCGTGTTGACTGTTCGCCTCTGGAACCTGCAGGTGTCCCAGGGCCGGGAATATCAGCGGCGGCTGGTGAAGCAAAGTCTTCGCAGTGTGCGTTTGCCGGGGGCCCGGGGACGTATTCTGGACCGGAGGGGCATTCCTTTGGCGGACAACCGCCCGAGCTATTGTGTCTCACTCTTTCTGGAGGAACTGCGGCGGCCCGGCAGTGTGCAGCGGACCGTCGACAATGTCATGACCGTCCTCGACCGCCTTTCGGAGGTGATGGATCGGCCGCGAGCCTTGTTCTCGCAGGATGTACGCCAGCATCTGCGCCGGCGCACCCCGCTGCCTCTTGTGGCCTGGAAAGATCTCGATGAGGAAGCCATCGCTCGATTTATGGAGCACGAGTCGGAGTTTCCCGGCGTGGCTCTGACGGTGGAACCGGTCCGCGTGTATCCGTTGGAACAGCAGGGCTGCCATCTGCTGGGCTATGTGGGTCGAGCCGATGTCTCCAAGCTGCTCGACCAGGCCGAGGGTGAGGACGTGGAAAAGTTTCACTATTACCTTCCAGAAATGGCCGGAAAATCGGGTGTGGAGAAACGCCTGGATGGCGTCCTGCGCGCCAATGCGGGCGGCAAGCTGGAAATTCAGGTCGATGTCGTCGGCTTCAAGTTCGACGAGGTGTTGCGCCGCGTTCCCGGTCAGGGGAGCGATGTGGTGCTGGCCCTAGATGCCCGCATCCAACAGGCTGCTGAGGAATTGCTGGGGGATGATCGCGGAGCCGTCGTGGTGGTGGACCCGCGCAATGGCGATATCCTGGCGCTGGCCAGCGCTCCAGGCTATAACCCGAATGATTTTGTTCCCTCCATTCCGTCCTCCATCTGGAACCGACTGTTGAAAAATGAGGGCCGCCCCCTTTATAACCGCGCCACGGCCGGGGAATACGCGCCAGGCAGTACCTTCAAGCCGGTCACCCTGCTGGCCGCGCTTCATAGCGGCAAAGTGAAGGCGGACACCCGCTACTCCTGCCCGGGATATTATCAGCTGGGTTCCGCCCGTTTCCGCTGCTGGCAGCACTGGGGACACGGGAGCATCGACTTGAAGTCCGCCATCCGCTACTCCTGCAATGTCTATCTGTTTAATGCCGCGATGGCGTGCGGCCCAGAGGCGATCCAAGAGATGGCCCGGTCCTGCGGGTTCGGCCGAAAAACGGATATCAGTCTGGATTATGAGCGTCCCGGGTTGGTGCCGGATGATGAGTGGAAGCGCCGCACCCGGCACGATGGCTGGCGCGATGGGGACACCTGCAATCAGGCGATCGGGCAGGGGGCCCTGCTGGTGACTCCGTTGCAGCTGGCGATGTATGCCGCCGCTCTGGCCAATGGGGGTACGCTGTGGACACCCCGTTTGATTCATCAGATTGTGCCCGTCGATGGCGACCCGCAGGAAATCCTCCCGGCAGAAGCGGCAGGGGGCCCGGACTGGACTCCGCGCCATATCCGGATCGTGCGCGAAGGGATGCGCGAGGTGGTCAATGCCCCTGATGGAACGGGCAAGCGCGCGAAATTACCGAATATCGTAGTGGCCGGAAAAACGGGCACCGCTGAATACGGCGTCAAAGGCGCCGGCAACAAAATGACCTGGATGATTGCCTTTGCCCCCTATGAAAATCCCACGGTCGCCGTTGCCTTTCTGGTGGAAGACGGTGTCAGCGGCGGCACGACCGTGGCCCCGCGCATCAAGGCCCTGCTCACTCAAGTATTTGCTGAAGCGGAGACCGGTGCCGCTTCGTCACCGGAAGGGGGCGAAGGATGAAGCCGCTCAAGGCATGGGCACGCACCCTGCTCGCGCAGGACGGACTGGCGATTCTGCTGGTGGCCGGGTTGCTGGCGACCGGACTGACCTTCATCTACAGCGCCTCCTGGCGCGGCGAGGGCATTGTCGGGGCGTGGTTCTCCAGGCAGATTTTGTGGGTGATCATCGGCAGTGTCGTGGCCTTCGCACTGATGCTCATGGACTACCGGTTCTGGATCAATCAGGCATGGTGGTTCTATGCGCTCTCCCTCCTGTTGCTGGTGCTGGTTTTGCTGGTGGGAAAAAAGGTTTATGGCGCCTATCGTTGGCTGAATATCTTCGGCATTCTGGTGCAGCCCTCGGAGTTCGCCAAAGTGGCGATGGTGCTGGTGCTGGCCCGTGTGCTGGGCAGCCCCGGTGTGCGGACCCGTTCGTTCGGGACGGTGCTGGGGGCATTGATTCTCGCGGCCCTCCCGTTCCTACTGATCCTCAAGGAGCCGGATCTCGGGACGGCGATGGTGCTGGTGCCTACCGTGCTCTTCATGCTGTTTGCCGCAGGGGCCGCCTTGCGCCACCTGTTCGGAATGGGGCTGATCGGTCTGGTCCTGTCCCCCATCGGGTGGCTCACCCTCGGCAACTATCAGCGCGATCGAATTATGACTTTTTTAGACCCATCGAGGGATCCCCTCGATTCGGGCTGGAATGCCCTGCAGTCGGCGATTGCCGTCGGCTCCGGCGGCTTTTCCGGCAAAGGGTTTTTAAATGGGACACAAAATGTGCTGGGCTTTCTGCCCCGCACCGTTTCTCCCAGCGACTTCATCTTCCCGGTTTTAGCCGAGGAGACGGGGTTTATTGGCGCAAGCCTCCTCCTGCTGGCCTTCCTGTTCCTGTTGTCGTGCTATATCCGCACGGCCTGGACCTCGAAGGATCCCGCGGGGAGTTTGCTTGCAACGGGTATCGCAGGCCTTCTATTCTGCCATGTGTTTGTGAACATCGGAATGACCATTGGGCTGCTGCCGATTACGGGGCTTCCGCTTCCGTTTGTCAGCAGCGGTGGATCGTTCATGGTGAGCACCCTGGCAGGATTTGGGCTCGTTCAAAGCGTGCATGTACGCCGTATGAGGCGTGAGGATTAATAAAATGTTGGATTGGTTAAAAATGATTGGTAAACGGAAAAAAACGAAGCGTGAGATCATCGTCAACGCCGAGAGTCTGGAAACCCGGGTCTCGATTATGGAAGATGGTCATCTGGAGGAGTTCTTCATTGAACGTCCGACGGAAGAGCGCATTGTCGGCAGTATCTATAAAGGTCGCATCCAGAACATGGAAGATGGCCTGCAGGCCGCTTTTGTCGATATCGGCATGAAGAAGAATGCGTTCATCCATTACTGGGACATGATCCCGGAGGATGCCGCACGGCTGGAAGCCGAGGAAGGCGTCGCCGCCAACCGGCCGCGCCGGAAGAAGGCGCAGCCCGGCGAAATGGCCAAGATGTTCCCTCCCGGCAGTGAGATCATCGTGCAGGTTACCAAGGGCCCCATCGGTACTAAGGGGCCGCGGGTCACGGCAAACCTGAGCATCCCTGGTCGCTATCTCGTCATGATGCCCGGCAGCAAGCTGAAGGGCGTCTCGCGCAAGATCGAGAACGGCCAGGAGCGCGAACGGCTGAAAAAGGCGCTGGGCCGCCTGCCGATCCCATCAAGCATCGGCCTGATCATCCGCACCGCGGGCGAAGGCTCGCGCGGCACCAGCTTTGCTCGCGACCTGCGCGGCCTGCTGGACGCCTGGCAGGGGATCGAGGACGGAATCAAAAATACGCCCGCCCCGTGCGTGCTCTATCACGAGCCCGACCTGGTGGAACGGACGGTCCGCGACTCGATGACGGAAGAAGTCGATCGCATCGTGATCGACTCCCACGAGATCTTCGAGCGCATCAAGGAGATGACCGGCCGGATTTCCCGCCGCGTGAAAAACCGGGTGAAACTCTATGACGGCGCGGTGCCGATCTATGAGCACTTCGATGTGGAACGGCAGCTGGAAAATGCCTTCCGCCGCAAGGTGTGGCTCAAGTCCGGAGGCTATCTCATCTTCGATGAAACCGAAGCCCTTGTGGCCATCGATGTGAACACCGGTCGCCACAAAGGCGGCAAGACGCAGGAAGAAAGTATCCTGCAGGTCAACATCGAATCGGCGCTGGAAATCTCGCGTCAGCTCCGTCTTCGCAACATCGGCGGCCTGGTGGTCATCGACTTCATCGACATGAAACAGCGCAAGAATCAGAACAACGTCTACCGGACGCTGAAAGAGGCGCTCCAGAGCGACAAGGCCCGCACGAATGTGCTGCCCGTCTCGCCGCTGGGCCTCATCGAGATGACTCGTCAGCGCATGGAAGAAAGCCTGCGCGCCGCGAACTACTCGGACTGTCCGTACTGTCACGGACGTGGCAAGGTGCTCTCGAACCTCAGCATGAGCGTGCGCATCCAGCGCCGTATCCTGGAAGTCATGAAGCGCAAGGGCGTGCCCACTTCGGTCCCGTTGCGTGTTTGCGTCAATCCCATGATTATGGAGCGTCTGCGCAAGGAAGATGAACAGGTCCTGATCGATCTGGAGAAACAGTGCGCCACGCAACTCACCTTTGTGAGCGACTCCAACCTGCATATCGAGGACTTCAAAATTCTTAACGGCGAGTCGAACGATGTGCTCTATGCGGATCACGACCAAGGGTAAGAGGTAGCTGTAGTCAGTTGCCAGAAAAGCCGGTCCCCCCAAGGGCCGGCTTTTCTTTGTCCCTTCAACTTCTTACGTGGGGGTGAATTCTTTTTTGTAGGGGCGAAGCTTGCTCCGCCCGGCTTGGTCTCAGCAAGCTAAGCCCCTACAGGGACTAGAGCGGTTTCAAAATTTCTGTAGCCGTTGTGGGTTGTAGGCCGTCCCGACCTC
>CAZGMQ010000114.1:0-7648 GCA_964526745.1 uncultured Verrucomicrobiota bacterium | reverse complement strand
ATCGGCCCCCCGTTCACCGCCCCTTCGGTGTCATGCTTATTTGAGGCAACACGGGTGTCAGGGCTTGGTAAGGGGTGAAAAAGGCCGAGGCTCAGGTCGGATCTGCATGGGCCGGCTCTTCGGGGGCGCCGTCGGGAACGGCTTCCGGCTCCATCTCGGGTTCCGGCGGCTCCGGAACATCCATTTCGACCAGAGAAATAACAACGCGCTTGCGTCCATCCGACATTTCGTCTTCCGACTGGGTGCTGACATCCGGGCAGTCGCGGAGGGCCTGATGCACAATGCGGCGTTCCATGGAGTTCAGCAGCGGCATGCGCCAGGACTGGCCGTTTGCCCGGACGCGCTCCAGAGCTTCCGTCACTTCCTCCATCAGTTTTTCGCGGCGCTTTTCACGAAAGTGCTCGGCATCTACGACGCAATAGGGGGAGTCATCAAATTTTCGCGACAGCAAACGGTTCAGCAAAAACTGGATGGCATCCAGCGTCTGGGAGGTCCGGCCGATGATGCGGCCGGCATCGGCTGTAACGATCTGGAAGAAAATCTGACCCTCCGCAAGAGTGGACTCCACGCGGGCATCTTCAAATTCCATCAACCGAAGAAGTTCCTCCAGAATGGACTGGGAAGCTTCGCAATATTTCTGCATCGAGAGAGGTTCGTTCATATTTCTTCTTTCACGATTTTGAATTCGGAGTATTTTTGTATTCTGAAATGGGCTGAAAGACCAGCCAATTTTGCGAAAGAGAGCCAATTTTATGAAGACGAGTTCATCTGCACCGAAGGCGAATGGGAAGAGGCTGGCCTTTCTGCGTGTCTTGATTCTGTTTGTGGGCGTGATGGTTATGCTGTGGGCGGTTCGATATTTTGGTGCGGAAGCGCGCGTTCGGCGTGCCACCGTTCGTGTGATCCGTACGGTCCAAAAGGATGGAGAAGAATCACCGGTTTTCCTCGGGCTTTCGGCTAATCAGTTTGGCCGTGCATTGGCCACAAATATGGTACTCACGCTAGCGGACGTCGGCATTCTGTCAAGCAGCCGGCAAGAAACGGTACAGTTGTTTGCACAGATTCGGAACTCCGTGGATAGGATGACCTTCACCGATCCCGTCATTGTGGTGAAACGGGAGAAAAGCGGAGAGGTCATTGCCCGCGTTGATGCGCAGTACCGGTTTGAATTCTCCACGGCAGCTGACGAGGCTGTCGGGGAAGGGAAAGCCGCTTTGACATGGACACATGGAAAAGACGGCTGGCAGATTCAGCGAGCTACCCTAAAATCGGAAACAGCATTCCCGGATTCGGAGCTTTGGCCATGAGCGGGCTTCGACTTTGGCTCAAGGCGATCCGGATGTATACCCTTACTTGTGGTCTGATTCCGCTTGCCCTCGGCGGGTTGCTTGCACGGGAGGCCGGCGGTTCGTTCTCCCTGCTCCGATTTGTTGTGGCATTGATTGCCGGGGTGCTGCTGCAAGTGGCTGCGAATCTCTGGAATGACTATTATGACTTCAAGTGCGGTGCAGATAATTCTGGCGGATCTGGCGGCAGTGGTGTGCTTGTTTCCGGTGAAATGTCACCGGCACGCTGCTTTCGCGGGGCTGTCATCTGTGCCGCACTGGCTGTGACAGGCGGGGTGTGGCTGACACACCAGGTGGGGCGGGAACTGGTGATTCTTGGACTGATCGGCCTTGCGGCGGCCGCGTTCTATTCCGCAGGCTCACGGAGTCCCAAACATAACGCTCTGGGGGAGGTGTTGAATTTTCTTATCCTTGGCCCGTGCATGACCCTGGGGGGCTACATGGCACAAACCGGTTCTTTCAGTTGGAAAGCCATGGTCATTGGCGCTCCGGCGGGATTGCTGACGGCTCTGATTCTCTACACCAATAACCTGCGGGATATGGGAACAGACCGCGCCGCAGGCCTGCGCACCCTGCCGATGCTTTTCAAGCCGACTGCAGCCCGTCTATTGGCGCTTGTCCTGTTGGTTGTTCCATACGGGCTGACGGGATTCTTGATTGCAGCGGGAACTCTCCCCCCTGCGGTTCTGTTCATTTTTCTGAGTCTGCCGCTGGCTGTTGCCCGGGCCATTCGCCTGTGGAAGGGGCCTGTGGACAGTATCCTTGTCGTCGGTTTGGCTCAGTTGCACCTGTTGTTTGGTCTGCTCTTTGCCGGGGGGCTTTGGTATGGGGCTTGATTCTTCAGGCTGTTCATCTGGCAGAGGAGCCTAGAAAGGTGCCGAAAGGAAGGGAATGAAAACACTCAACCTATGGCTTAAGGCCATTCGCTCCTACTCCTATACGGCCAGCCTTGTGCCGGTCGCCATTGGCGGACTGGTTGCGCGGCAGACTGCTGAAGACTTTTTCTGGTTTCGATTTGCAGTTTCGCTGGTCGCGGGAGTGCTGGTGCATACCGCTGCCAATCTGTGGAACGACTATTACGACTTCAAGAGCGGCGTGGACACCGTCGATGGAGGGATCGGGAGTGGTGTCCTTGTTTACGGTGAGATGTCCCCAGCGTGGTGTTTTCGCGGAGCGGTTCTCTGTGCGCTCCTTGCCGCAGCAGGGGGCATCTGGCTTGCGACGCAAGTCGGCTGGGGAATTCTCTGGCTTGGACTCGCGGGCCTCATCGGGGCCATCGCCTACTCGGCCGGTTCGTTCAGCCCCAAGCACTGTGCTCTCGGTGAGGTTTGGGTCTTTTTGTTGATGGGCGTCGGCATGACGCTCGGGGGGTACATGGCACAGACGGGCCGCTTTTCCTGGATGGCGATCGCCACCGGCACGCCAGCGGCCCTGCTGATGACGTTGATTCTCTACACCAACAACCTGCGCGATCTGCGCACAGACCGGGCGGCGGGTCTGCGCACCCTCCCCATGATTTTCAAGCCGACCGAGGCGAAAATCGTCGTCATCCTGTTTTGGGTCGTGGCCTATGCGATGACCGTGCTTATGGCGGTGACCCGCCAGTTGCCGTTTGCCACCCAAGCTTCTCTGCTGACGATCCCGCTGGCCGTGCCTTGGGCCCTCGGCGTGTGGAAGGGGCCGGTGACGGATTCCCATGTCATCCGCATGGCCCAGCTTCACATGCTCTTTGGCCTCCTCTTTGCCGCCGGCCTCTGCTTCCCGTGGTAGGGTCAGGAAAGGAATGTCGATTATGACAGCATCACTCGCCGCTGACCTTCTCCGCCAATGGGTGGGCATCCCCAGCGTGAATCCCGCCCTGACCAAAGATCCGGCGCTGGCCGGCGAAGCCCGTCTTGTGGAGGCGCTCGAACCCTTCTTCTCCGGAAAGGGGTTCCGGACCGAGCGAATCGAAAGCACGCCCGGCCGCCCCAATCTGATTGCGCGCATCGGCCCGGAATCCCCGCGCAAGACCCTTCTGTTTGAATCGCATCTGGATACCGTCGGTGTGCTGGGCTTCGACGGCGATCCGTTTACCCTGCGCGAAGTCGGCGGCCGCCTGACCGGCCGGGGCGCATGCGACACCAAAGGGCCGCTGGCGGCCTTTGCCGCCGCGCTGGATGCGGAGGTGCTCGCCGTGCTCTCTTCTGCTGGAGTGCAGCTGATCTGGGCCGGCACCATTGGAGAGGAAACCGGAAACCTCGGGGCTGAAGAAATTGTTCAGGCCGGCCTCCGTGCCGACGAGTGCATCGTGTTGGAACCCACCGGGCTCCACATTGTTCATGCGCACAAAGGAGTCTGCTGGTTCACCGTCACCACTAACGGGCTGGCGGTGCATGCCTCCCATCCCGAACGCGGCGACAATGCCATTCTCAAGATGGCCGATATCTGGCGCATTCTGGAAGCCGAAGCCGCGGAAGCAGCTGAACCGTTTTCGAGTCCCGCGTTGGGTCATCCCACGGTCTCGGTCGGAACCATTCAGGGTGGCGTTTCCCCCAATGTCGTGCCTGACGTCTGTACGATTCAGGTCGATCGCCGATTGATGCCCGGCGAAACGGCGGAGAGCTATCTTGCTGACATTCGTAATCGCCTTGCGGTTATTCCCGGTGGCGTCACCCTTGAACTGATGAAAGAGGGCTTTGCCTTTGACACAGATGCAGATGCGGATCTGCCGCGTGTGTTCTGTGATGCTATTGCGGCAGCCGGAGTTCCTGCTGTGAAAGAGGCTGCGGCCTGGTGCAGTGATGCCGGCGTACTTGCCGGCGCCTGTGGTCAAACGATCGTTTGGGGACCCGGAGGCATTGCGCAGGCGCATACCACCGATGAATATATCGAGCAGGATGCACTGGAAACCGGTGCGGAAATTCTTCGCCGCTTTCTTCTCGCCGCAGCCGGCATCTGAGTTCGTGGCCTGAGTCGAAAGATTATTTCGTCAGCGTTTTGACAGGCGGATCAAATCGCTTTTTAGGCAGAAAGATCATCAGGGCCACTCCGGCCAGGAAGAGGGCAATTGAGGTGACTTGCGCGACATCCAGTTGGAACCATGCCTGCCGTTCATCTCCGCGCATGGTTTCCAGGAAGAAACGGCAGGGGGGATAGAGCATCAGATAGAGCGCGAATACGGTGCCGTCCTTTTTGCGGTGGGAATAGGCATAGAGCAGGGCCACCCAAATGATCAGGAGACAGATGGATTCGATCGGCTGCACCGGATAGAGAGGAATGCCTGCAAAGAGGCGTCCCGGCTCGCAGATGGGGGGATAGACCACCCCGCAGAATGAATCGCCGGCCGGCAGCCCATAGCAACAGCCGTTCATGAAGCAGCCGATGCGTCCCAGCGCATGCCCGATGGCCAGCCCGGGAATAGCAAAGTCGGCAGTATGCCACAGGGGCATCTTGTGGCGCCGCGCAAAAACAATCAGCGCGATGGAGGCCAGGATCAGTCCGCCATAGAAGATGAGTCCGCCCTGATCGATGCGGAAGATTTCAAGCGGGGTGGTCCGATAATAGGACCAGTTGGCAATCACATAGGCCAGCCGTGAGCCGACAATGCCGCTGGTCATCAGCCAAAAGCCCAGATCTGCCGCAAATCCCGGAGCGCGCTCTTCGTTTCGACCCATCCAGACCCAGGTTAGGATAGCGGAAAGAAAGCCCAGTGCCGCCATGATCCCATACGTGTAGATGTCTTTGCCAAAGAGGTTGAAAAGAATCGGATGCATAATCAGGAACTGTAGCAGGCGTTCGGAATCAAGTCAAGGTGGCAGCGCTCTGTGAAGTGGGGTAATATTGATCAATGCAGGCAGTCCTCCATTTAATCGCAGAAGTATTCCAGCACACTTGGGTGGTGCTGGGCGAGATGGCCCTGTGGGTGCTTGGCGGGTTTTTTATCGCTGGCGTTCTATCCCTGTGGCTCAATGCCCGCGTCGTGCGGAAACACTTCGGCGGTGGACGCTTTGGCGCCATTCTCAAAGCCGTGGGTCTGGGCATTCCGTTGCCTGTTTGCTCCTGTGGAGTCATTCCGCTTGGTGCCTCCCTTCGGAAACATGGTGCAGGGAAGGGACCCACCTCCGCGTTTCTGATGAGCACGCCTCAGACCGGGGTGGACAGCATTGCGGTGACCTATGGAATGATGGGGGGACTGTTTGCCCTGTTTCGGCCGTTGGCCGCGTTGGTGTCCGGCGTGATTTGTGGATTCGCCGTGGAGGCTATCGACGGCGATGCATCCAAGGCCCAGGTGGAGCCTGAGCCCGAGATCGAAGCCGAAACCAGCCCGTGGTGGATTCGGGTGCTGCATAACGGATTTGTGGTGCTGCCCCGATCGGTCGGAGGGGCCCTGGTTATGGGTGCCCTGGTCTCCGCTCTGGTTATGGCCATTGTTCCCGAAAACTATATTGCTGAAAAAATATCGAGTCCGCTCCTCCAGATGGTGCTGACCCTGGCCTTCGGGATACCGGTGTATATCTGTTCAACGGCCGCCGTGCCGTTCTCGCTCGGCTTGCTTGCGGCCGGACTGTCCCCCGGCGCGGCCATGGCCTTTCTGATCGGCGGCCCCGGCGTCAGTGCGTCGACCCTCCTGGCGGTCTGGCGGCTCATGGGGCTGCGCACTATGATCGTCTATGTCACCGTGCTGGCTACCTGTGCCATCGCCTTCGGCCTGCTTCTGAATGAAATCCTGCCACCGGACTGGATGCCAATGGGGGTGCGGTCTCTGGATCCTCATGCCCAGCATGCCCAGGGCATCGCCTGGAGTCTTCACCTGCGTGCCATTTCCCTTCTCGCCCTCATCGCCTGGGCCAAATGGGCTCCGGGGGCCCGCCACGCGTGATGCCTTGGGCTTCGTTCTCCAAAATGGGCATTTTGTGGTTCCAATTCCGCCCGAATTGCGGTACAAATAAGAGTGGAACGGAGGCACAAAATGAGTGAAATCAACGTACGGTATTCAACGGCGGCGGAAGCCGGCCGGATTGCAGCTTTCAACAAGGTTCTGGCAATGGAAAGCGAAGGACTGGCTCTGGACGAAAAGACCGTTTCCGCAGGCGTAATCGCCCTAATGGGGCATCCGGACCGCGGCTTCTATCTGGTTGCTGAAACCGAGGGGCATGTGGTCGGCTGTCTTCTGGTCACCTACGAATGGAGCGACTGGCGCAACAAGATGTTCTGGTGGATCCAGAGTGTCTTTGTGAAACCCGAATACAGGGGGCGAGGTATCTATCGAGCGCTCGATGAGAGGGTCAAGGAACTGGCGGCCCAGGCCGGCAATGTCTGCGGGATCCGTCTCTACGTGCATCAGGGCAACTCCCGTGCGCAGGAGGTCTATCGTAGCATTGGCATGGAGCAGACCGAATATCAGATGCTTGAAGAGCTTCTTTGATCCGGTCGCGGCGATTCAGACTGGCCTTTCCGGGCGGGGGGGGTGTATGGATTCGTCCTGAACCCGCACACATCAACGGACGGCAAGGTGGACCATGAAAAACGACTGGGAAGAATTACGCAAAGAAATCACGGCCTTTCGCGATGTCCGGGACTGGAAGCAGTTTCATACCCCCAAGAATCTGTCGGCGGCCATTGCGATCGAATCCGCCGAACTGCAGGAACACTTTCTCTGGTGCACCGGCGAGGAGTCGGAATCCCGCATTCTGGATGGCGACAAGCGGCAGGCGATTATTGATGAACTGGCCGATGTCATGACCTACTCGCTTTTGCTCGCGGACCGCCTCGACATCGATGTCGCGGAAGCCATCCGCAGCAAAATGCAGATCAACAACCGCAACTATCCCGTCGAAAAGTCCAAGGGAACTTCCAAGAAGTACACCGAACTGTAGGCCGCATCGATGGACCTCCGGCGTCAGTCTGATCCGCGGCGAAGTGCCCATGAAACGCGTCGCTGGCATGATCACGCTGTTTTCCCTGATGCCCCCCCTCGGTATCCCGCTTTGAACAGATTTTCGAGGCCCTTTTTGATGCGCTGGCCGCCGGGGCCTTCCTCTATGTCGCCTTGCTCGATATCCTGCAGGACGAGTTCTCCCGCCAGCAACATCGGCCGCTGAAATTTCGTTTCGTCCTCGCCGGTCTCGGCGTCATGGCTATCGTTGCCATCTGGACCTGATCGGTCCCTTCTGCATCCAGAAATGAGCTGACAAGGGTAATAAACGCTAAAATAGTCATTTTGGGGTCAAAAACCTGCATCTTTGACCCAAAATGACTAAAATGACCCCCACGGTCTAGTGGCTAACGCAACAGAGGGTCATGCGATAAGATAGGCTCTT
>CAZGMQ010000113.1:0-7741 GCA_964526745.1 uncultured Verrucomicrobiota bacterium | reverse complement strand
GCAGATTCTACCTTAAATTAGTCGCTCCGTGGTCTAAGATTGGGGGTAAGCGCACATCATCGCCGATGATAACGCCAAAAAGGCCTATGCCATCTCCGGTATGCTGGAGCAGATGGAAAAGAAGAAAATGCTGATCCTGGCCCACAACCGCTCGGGCCTGATGCATAACAAGTTCATGGTTGCCGATGGGGAGCGCATCTGGACCGGATCCTGCAACCTTACGCGCACCGGCACCCGCTTCAATGACAACCACGTCATTGTGCTGGAAAGCAAGGAGCTGGCCGAGAACTACACCAAGGAATGGGAAGAGATCGCGGATAAGCGTCATGGCAAGCGCTTTGCCTGGCCCACGCCGCACCCGCGCGTCACGGTGGGGGATACGGAGATTCAAAACTATTTCACCCCCGAGGACGATGTCCGCGGCGCCCTGATTTCCGAGATGAACAAGGCCACCAACGAGATCGCCATTATGGCCTTTTCCTTCACCGACCCGGAGATCACCGAAGCCGTGCGCAGGGCTATCGCCCGCGATGTTCGCGTGGTCATCGTGCTCGACTCGGGAATGGCGACGCATCCCAGTTCCAAGACCAAAGAACTGGAGGAAATGGGCGCCGCTGTGCGGCTCTCGCCCGGCGTGCTGCTGCATCATAAGGTGATGGTGATGGATCGCAAGACGGTCGTACTCGGCTCCGCCAACTTCTCCAAGGCGGCCTTCGCTCGGAACGACGAGAATGTCCTGATTGTGAACGCCCCGTCCTTTGCGAAAGCCATGCTCCGCGAAGCCATGCGCTGCTGGCGCGCCGAGCCCTATTCCATCACCAAGTGGCGCACTCGTCTGCCCTCCGGACAATAGGTAATCATATTTTTATGAATTCTGAGTGTTCTATTCAGGCCGGTTTCAGCCAGATGTTGGGTGTCCGAAAGAGATGGCGCAAGAGGATTGGGAGTGCGTGAAAATGAAAATGTTCCAACCCGTTCAATGGATAGCGATTCTGCTTTTGTACGGAGCCTCCGTTGCCGGGGCGGAAGATTTGCTCACGGTCTATCGGCAGGCTGAGCAGACCAGCCCTGTGCTGGAACAGACGCGTGCCTTGCTTCGTGCGGAACAGAACGGTCGTTTGGTCTCCCGGGCCGCGCTGTCTCCGCATGTGGTCGCCGGTGGATCCGCAAGCCGCAACCAAATCGACATGTCCGGATTCGGTCCGGACCCGATCCAGACCGATTACACGGCCACCAGCTATAGCGTGACCTTGACCCAGCCTCTCTTCAACGGGCGCGATTGGGCCACGCTGAAGTCTTCCAGCGCCCGGATGCGCAGCGCCGAGGCCGCGGTCATCACGTCCGAACAGGACCTGATGCGGAATGTCGCCCAGTCCTATTTTTCCGTGTTGCAGGCGGCGGCGGATGAACGGACCGAACAGAGCCGGCTTGAGCTGCTGGAGCAGGTGCTTCATCAGACCCAGGTTGCGCGCAACGTGGGCGCAGGCGACGTGATTGCCGTTCAGAATGCGCTTGCTGAGCGGGATGCCGCCGAGTCGGCCGTCCTGAAGGAGGGGAATGCGGTCCGCATGGCCCGCCGCGACTTGCAGCGGCTGACTCATCAGTCCTTGGGTGTCCTAGCCGACCTGGAGTCCGTGCAGCCGGAAGGACCTCAGCCAAACAGCATGGAGGATTGGGTGGAAACAGCGCTGGATCGCCAGCCCCTGCTACTGCAGGCGCGCGCATCCCTGCAGGCCCGTGAACATGCCTCCGAAGCGGCAGGCCGCGCCGGCTGGCCCACTCTTTCACTGGATGCGAGCTATGCCAATGCCGATGGAGCGTTTGCCCCGGACATTGAGCGCGAAGAAGGACTGATTGGTGTCAGTCTGGCCTGGCCCCTGTTCCAGGGAGGTGGAGTCACCGCGGCCCGTCGCCAGGCCGAGGCGATGGCCGATGCCACCCGTTTTCAGGTAGAGGAACTGAAGGACGACATCCGGCTTCGAACCGAGCAGTCGTTCCTGACGCTGCAAGACAGCGTGGCGCAATTCACGGCAGCCGAGCAGGCACTCGCCTCTGCGGACACCTCGCTGAATGCCACGCAGAAAGGCTTTGAGGTGGGCACCCGGACGGTGGTGGATGTTTTGGATGCCGTGCAGCGGAAAGCTGACGCCGAGGCCGTCTGGAACCGTGCCCGCTATCATCAGGTGCTGAGCCGTTTCCAGCTCAAGGCGGCGGCGGGCGTTTTGTCGTCCTCTGATGTCGAATCGGTCAATGGCCTGTTGCAGGAACCGTCCGCCGGAAGGGAAGAGATTGCCGAAGGATCGTCCGATTGAGGCGAAGCCCACGGGTTTCACCAGTGAGGAGAATACAGATCATGAAGAAAAAGGTGTTGATTCGAGTCGTAATCGTTGTGGCCCTTCTGGCGGCCGCCATTGGAATGTGGGTGACCCGCCGGGAGGGGTGTGCCACCGGAGAGTGCGGTCAGCTGAAGATTTTTGGCAATGTGGATATCCGCCAGGTTCAAGTGGCATTTTTCAACACCGGCCGCATCGAGCAGATCCTGGTGCAGGAGGGGGATGCCGTGACAGCAGGCCAGCTCCTTGCGCGCCTGGATGCCTCACGCTATCAGTCGGCGCTGGAGCGCGCCGAAGCCCAGGCGTCGGCCCAGGAGAAAGTGGTCGCTCGCCTGAAGGCCGGAAGCCGGCCCGAAGAAATCGCGGAAGCCCAGGCCCGGGTACGCGTGGCGCAGGCCACCCTCAAAGACACCCGGCAGAAGAGCCGGCGCCTCAAGGCCCTCGCGGCGGACGAATACGCCTCGAAGCAGCATCTGGAGGAATCCGAGATTGCGGAGGAAGCCGCCCAGGCCAACCTGGATGCCTTGCAGCAGGTCGCTGCGCTCGCCGAACAGGGGCCGCGCCAGGAGGATATTGAGGCGGCGCAGGCTCAACTCAAAGCCCTGCAGGCCGCCCGCGACCTGGCCCGGCAGGAGCTGGCCGACACCCAACTTATGGCGCCGACCAACGGCATTATCCAGAACCGGATTCTGGAAAACGGTGACATGGCTTTCCCGCAAACGCCGGTGTTCACGCTGGCCCTGAACGACCCGGTGTGGGTGCGCGCCTATGTGCCGGAGCCGGACCTGGGCAAGATGGCTCCGGGCATGAAGGCCATTGTGAAAACCGACAGCTATCCGGATAAGGAATATGCCGGCTGGGTCGGGTACATCTCGCCCACGGCGGAATTCACGCCCAAGCAGGTGGAGACCACCGACCTGCGCACCCGCCTGGTCTATGAGGTTCGCGTCTTTGTCACGAATCCGGAAAACGAACTGCGGTTGGGGATGCCGGCGACGGTCCACCTTGCGCTTGCGGCTTCAAAGGACGAGACAGAGGCCTCCGCCGAACAGGTGCAGGAGAAGTAAACATGACGCCTCCGCCAGAGGCAGCCGGGCCTGTTCCAGCCGTCCTCTCCATCCAGGATCTCGTCAAGCAATTCACGGTTGGGGCACGTACCCTCACGGCCCTGAACCGGGTGTCGATTCAGGTCCGCCCGGGAACGGTCACCGGCCTGATCGGTCCGGATGGCGCGGGCAAGACGACGCTGATGCGGCTGATTGCCGGCCTGTTGTTGCCGGACAGCGGAACACTCAATGTATTGGGCATGGATGTGGTCCAGGATCCCTTGAAAGTGCAGCATTCCATCGGCTACATGCCGCAGCGCTTCGGCCTCTATGAAGACCTGACGGTCCAGGAAAATCTGGACCTGTATGCCGATCTTCAGGGGTTGCCTCGGGCCGATCGCCCGGCGCGATATGCGGAACTGACCAAAATGACCGGCCTGGCCCCGTTCGCTAAGCGCCTGGCCGGAGACCTCTCCGGGGGCATGAAGCAGAAGCTTGGATTGGCCTGTGTGCTCGTCCAGCCGCCGCGAATGCTCCTGCTTGACGAACCCACCGTGGGGGTCGATCCGGTGTCGCGGCGGGAGTTGTGGGCCATCGTCTATCGCCTGGTCCAGCAGGAGGGCATGGCGGTCCTGCTCAGCACCGCCTATCTGGACGAGGCGGAACGCTGCGATGACGTGATTCTGCTGCATCGCGGCGAGGTGCTGGGGCAGGGGCCGCCCGTCGATTTCAGCCAGACCATGAAGGGGCGCAGTTTTCAGGTGGTGGACAGCGGTATGAACAAGCGCTCGCTGCAAGGTCAACTGGTGCGGGCCGAGGGCGTGCTCGATGCCACCATCCAGCGGAACGGCGTCCGGATTGTGATGAAGCCCGGGGCGACGGCGGATGCCGGCCGCCTGCTTCCCGACCGGCCGGAAGCGGACATCCAGGAGGTGCCGCCGCGCTTCGAAGACAGCTTCATCAGCCTGCTGCGCGAAAAGGATGGCGCGGCGCCCGTGCCGTTGGCATCGCTGAACGCCCGGATCTCGGTTGCTGCCGGCACGGACATCATCACCGTCGATCAGGTCAAGCGGCGGTTCGGCGATTTCTACGCCGTCAAAGGCATCAGTTTTTCTGTTCAGGCCGGGGAGGTCTTTGGGCTGCTGGGCGCCAATGGGGCGGGGAAGTCCACCACGTTCCGCATGCTGTGCGGACTGTTGCCGGCCACCGCGGGCCACCTGAGCGTGGCGGGCAAGGATCTCCGGCACGCTCCGGCCCAGGCCCGGGCGCACATCGGCTACATGGCCCAGAAATTTTCCCTCTATTCGGATCTGTCCGTGCAGGAGAACCTCGCCTTCTTCAGCCGCGTCTATGGCCTGCGCCAGCCGGAGCGCGGCGAACGGGTGAAATGGGCGCTGGAGGAATTTGAACTGGGCTCCTACGCCGCGACCGCCGCCAGTCAGCTCCCGCTGGGATACAAGCAGCGCCTGGCGATGGCCGCCGCGCTGATGCATCACCCGCAGATCCTTTTTCTCGACGAGCCCACCTCCGGCGTGGACCCGCTGGCCCGCCGCGAATTCTGGCTCCGCATCAACCAGCTTGCCGAAGAAGGCGTGACGGTGCTGGTCACGACCCACTTCATGGAGGAGGCCGAATACTGCGACCGGCTGGTGATCATGGCCGAGGGCTCGCTGCTGGCCGAGGGCACCCCGGATGCCATGCGCGAACAGGCCCGTTCCAAGGAAATGCCGGACCCCACCATGGAGGATGCCTTCATCCATTTGATCGAGAAACACGCGAAGGAGGAGGCTTCCCATGGCTGAGAACCGCCCGCGCCGCGTGGAAAAGCATGCCTCCTTGATGCGTCTGCGCGGCATGCTTCGCAAGGAGATGCTGCAGATTTTCCGCGATCCATCGAGCATCGCCATCGCCTTTGTGCTGCCGCTCGTGCTGCTGTTTTTGTTCGGCTATGGCGTTTCGCTGGATGCCGAGCATGTGCCGGTGGCCCTCGTGGTCGAAACCCCCACGGCGGAAGCGGTCAGCTTTGCCGCCGCCTTCGATCAGTCCGAGTATTTCAGCCCAGTCCGGTTCGATGCCTTTCCCGAAGCCGAACAGGCCATGATGCAGGGCGACGTGGACGGCATCGTCTGGCTGCGAAGCAATTTCGGCTCCGCGCTGCTTTCCTCTGGGGACGCTCCGGTGGGGGTCATGATCAACGGCGTGGATGCCAACACGGCCCGCATCGTCAGTGGCTACACGGAGGGGGTCTGGGCCACGTGGATGGCCAAACGAATGGAAGCCCGGGGGCTGTCCTTCGAACCGCCCGTTCGCTTGCAATCGCGCGTCTGGTTCAATGCCGAACTGCGCAGTCGAAATTTCCTGATTCCCGGCCTGATTGCCGTGATCATGACCCTTATCGGCGCCTTGCTCACGGCCATGGTGGTGGCGCGGGAATGGGAACGCGGCACCATGGAGGCGCTGCTGGTCACGCCGGTGGAGGTGCACGAGATCCTGCTCGGGAAACTCCTGCCGTATTTCATGCTGGGCATGGGCGGGCTGGTTCTCTCCGTGGGCATGGCCATCTTTCTCTTCGACGTGCCGTTGCGCGGCTCCTTTGCGGTGCTGTTTGGAGGCTCGGCCCTGTTCCTGCTGGCCGCCCTGGGCATGGGCCTGACCATCTCCACCGTGGCGCGCAACCAGTTTGTCGCCGGCCAGATCGCCATCATTGCGACCTTTCTTCCGGCCTTCATCCTTTCGGGCTTTATTTTCGACATCCACAGCATGCCCGTGGCCGTCCAGGTTCTTACGCACCTGATAGCCGCGCGCTACTACGTGGCCATTCTGCAGACGGTCTTTCTGGCGGGCGACATCTGGCCCGTGGTGCTCAGCAACGCCGCGGTGCTGGTGCTGTTCTGTCTGTTCTTTTTTAACGTGGCCCGCCGCCGAACCAGCAAGCGATTGGACTGACATGGCGATTTCCTTCCAACGAATTGCAGCCCTGGTGATCAAGGAGTTGCTGGCGCTCCTGAAAGACAAGAAGAGTCGCGTCATCATCATCGTTCCGCCGCTGCTCCAGCTTATGGTCTTCGGCTATGCCGCCACCTACGACCTCAATCGCGTTGCCTATGCCGTGTTGAACGAGGATCGTGGAATCCATGGGCGCGCCCTGCTGGCCCGGTTGGACAGTTCCGGCACGTTCCACCGCGTGGCCGATCTGACGGGGGACAGCGAAATCGAACCCGTCATCAACAACAAGGAGGTGCTGGCTGTCGTGCGCCTGCCCTCCGATTTCAGCCGGAATCTGGATCGGGGCCTCCCGGCCGACCTGCAGGTCAACGTGGATGGGCGAAATTCCAACAGTGCGATGGTTCTGCTGGGCTACTTCAACACCATCGTGCAATCCTTCAACACCCAATGGATCGCCGAACACGGGAGTCGCGGACCTCCCGCGCGGCTCGTGGTCCGCCCCTGGTTCAATCCCAATCTGATGAGCCGGTGGTTCATCATTCCAGGCATCGTGGGCCTGCTGGTGCTGGTGGTTACGATGCTGGTGACCGCCCTGTCCGTTGCCCGCGAGCGGGAGGCTGGCACCTTCGACCAGTTGCTGGTGACGCCACTGCATCCCACCGAGATTCTGATGGGCAAAGCCATCCCGGCGGTCCTCATTGGGCTGGTTGAGTCCGCCGTCATCATGCTGCTCATCGTCTTCTGGTTCCATGTTCCGTTCCGGGGCAGCGTGACCGCCCTGTATATCGGAATGCTCCTGTTCCTGCTCTCGACCATCGGGATCGGGCTGATGATTTCCTCCCTGGCCGTCACCCAGCAGCAGGGATTGCTCGGTGCCTTTCTCTTCCTGGTGCCGGCCATTGTCCTGTCCGGGTTCACCACGCCGATCGCCAACATGCCGGTTTATCTGCAGCACCTGACCCTGATCAATCCGCTGCGCTATTTCCTGATCATCGTCCGCGGCACCTTCCTGGAGGGCGCGGATGTCCGGATGCTCTGGCCACAATACTGGCCCATGGCGTGCATCGGACTGTTTTGTCTCGCCGCGGCCGGCATTCTGTTCCGCCGCCGCATGCATTGACCCGGGATCCCATTGCGGGAGGCCCGGGCGGTTTCGATTCAGGCTTCAGGTTCCACTAGTCGTTCAGCCAGTTTAGCTGCCGAAAAAATAGGGAGGGGACGTCTCGCTGAGGCGTCCGTTTTCTTTGGAGCCCCGACAGCCTGCCCGCCGAAGCCTTGGCGAAGGAGGGCCCCCGACAGGCTTGTTTCTTTCCTATTGTAGGTCCTGTGCCCACACGTGGCGAAAACCCGCCCGGTCAGGGGACCGGGCCTAGTGTGCCCGGCATGGGCATGAACTCATCATCTGAAAGGAGATGA
>CAZGMQ010000112.1:0-8248 GCA_964526745.1 uncultured Verrucomicrobiota bacterium | reverse complement strand
TTTTCTCTCCCTCACCACCCTCGGCCTTCGGTGTCATCTATTTTGAGGCAATGCGACTCGGCCTCCCCCACGCACTTTTGCTTGTGGAATGGGCCTATTCGGATGTAAAAATGAGCATGCGGTTAACTGAAAACGAAAAGCGGGGCGGACTCCATGTTTGAGCAGGTTTTTAAGAATATTGATGATGTCCTCCGTAATGATGCCGGATGCACCACAGAACTGGATTACACCGAACAAACCTCCTGGCTCTTGTTTCTGAAATATCTCGATGATCTGGAAAAGGACAAGGCGTCCGAAGCCGCCCTGAACAGCCGGAAATACACCTACATTCTGGAGAAGCCCTATCGCTGGACCACCTGGGCTGCGCCCACCCTTCGACAAAACTCAGGGCAGGCGGGCAAAGACAGGCAAATCGATCACAACAAGGCCATGACGGGCGACGATCTGATTGATTTCGTCAATCGCGAGCTCTTCCCCTATCTCCATGGCTTCAAGCAGAAGGCCAGCGGACCGGACACCATCGAATACAAAATCGGCGAGATTTTCGGCGAAATCAAAAACAAGATTTCCAGCGGCTATATTCTGCGCGACATCATCGACCACATTGATGAGCTGCGGTTTCGCTCCCAGAAGGAAAAGCATGAGCTGTCGCATCTCTACGAAGCCAAAATCAAGAACATGGGCAATGCCGGACGCAACGGCGGCGAATATTACACCCCGCGGCCGCTGATCCGCGCGATGGTGCAGGTCGTGAACCCGAAAATCGGCGAAACCATTTATGATGGCGCCGTCGGGTCCGGCGGATTCCTGTGCGAGGCGTTCGACTACCTCACATCCAGCAAAAAACTGACCACGAAAGACCGCGAAATTCTCCAGACCCGAACCTTCAACGGCAAAGAGAAGAAGTCGCTGGCCTATGTCATTGCCATCATGAATCTGATTCTGCATGGCATCGAGGCCCCGCGCATCATCCACACCAACACGCTGACGGAAAACCTCGCCGACGTGCAGGAAAAGGACCGCTTCGACATCATCCTTGCCAATCCGCCCTTCGGAAGCAGAGAGCGCAAGGAAGTGCAGCAGAACTTCCCCATCCGCACCGGGGAGATGGCCTTTCTGTTTTTGCAGCACTTCATCAAGATGCTGAAGGCCGGGGGACGCGCGGGCGTCGTCATCAAGAACACGTTTTTGTCCAACACCGATAATGCCTCGGTCAGCTTGCGGAAGCTCCTGCTCGAAAGCTGCGACCTGCACACGATTCTGGATTGCCCCGGCGGGACCTTCCAGGGCGCGGGTGTGAAGACGGTGGTTCTGTTTTTCGAGAAGGGCTCTCCCACGCGGAAGATTTGGTACTACCAGCTCGATCCCGGCCGCAACATGGGCAAAACCAATCCCCTCAACGATGATGACCTCGCGGATTTTCTGAGGCTCCAGAAAACCAGGGGCGACTCGCCCAAATCGTGGACTGTGGATGTTGCGGCGTTGGGTGGATCGGACGGATCCGACGAAGTTGACTTATCGGTCAGGAATCCGACGGGAGGCGAAGAAGTGGTCCACCGCTCCCCGAAAGACATCCTGGAGGACATCGCGCGCGGCGACGCCGAGTGCGCCAAGGTGCTCAAAAAGATTAAGGGAATGCTGGCGTGAGGAAGGGGTGGCAGACGAAGCGGTTGGGCGAGGTTTGCAAGGTTGTAAATGGCGGCACGCCAAAAACTGGAGTTGCCGCATACTGGAATGGCCCTCACCAGTGGGTCACACCTGCCGAGATGGGAAAGCTCAGCAGCCCCTTCATCGCCAAGACCAAACGCTCCATAACCGCGAAAGGAATGCAGAACAGCTCTGCGCACTTGCTTCCACCTTTGTCGGTGATCTTGTCTTCCCGCGCACCAATTGGCTATCTGGTCATCAACACTGTACCGATGGCTACAAACCAAGGTTGTAAAGGCTTAGTTCCTCCTACAACACTTGATCACAAATTTCTCTTTTACTTTCTTTCTAGCATTGTCGATTTGCTCAACGAACTCGGTACCGGCGCAACCTTCAAAGAATTGTCGGGAGGAAAACTCAAAACGGTTTTAATCCCCTCCCCCCCTCTTCCGGAGCAGAAGCGGATTGTGGGCATTCTCGACGAGGCGTTTGCGGGCATCGCCGCCGCCAAGGCCACCGCCGAACAGAACCTCCAAAATGCCCGCGCCCTCTTCGAAAGCCACCTCAATGCTGTCTTCACTCAGAAGGGCCCGGGGTGGGTGAATACCATTATTGGCGAAAGCACCCGCTTTATTGATTATAGAGGAAAAACGCCCAAGAAAACTGAGAGCGGTTTACGGCTCATCACCGCAAAGAATGTGAAGATGGGATTTCTCCAAAATACCCCGGAAGAATTTGTTTCTCCGAACTCCTATGCCGACTGGATGACACGCGGCATACCGCAAAGAGGCGATGTGCTGTTTACGACAGAAGCACCCTTGGCAAATGTCGCCCAACTCGACACAAACGAAAAGGTCGTCTTCGCACAACGCATCATCATCATGCAATCCGATGCGTCAGCACTTGACTCAACCTTCTTGAAATACCTCTTGCTCTCGCAACCCGTCCAGCATCGCATCCACGCGAAAGGCACTGGAGCAACTGTCAAAGGCATCAAAGCGAGCCTTCTCAAGAAAATTGGGATTTCTTTTCCAAAATCGCTCGCCCAACAGGAAGCCGTCGTCGCCAAGCTCGATGCCCTCTCCGCCGAAACCGCCCGCCTGGCGGCGCTGTACGAGGGCAAGGTGTCGGCGCTGGAGGCGTTGAAGAAGTCGCTGCTGCATCAGGCCTTTGCGGGGGAGTTATGAGCGGGAACGAACAGCGGAACGGGATTGGGGGGCGGGCGAAGAATCCGGGGAATCGGGCACATCGGGAAAATCTGACAGATCGGACGGATCGAGCGGATTCCGGGAGACCGGCAAATCCCGGGGAGGTTGGAAAACCGGTGATGGGTTCCAAGTCGGCGGAGCCGGGGCGGGCGAAGCGTCTGCGTCCGAGCGGGGGCTACCGGGACCTGCGCAGTTTCCAGGTGACGACGGTGATCTACGACGCGACGGTCCGGTTTTGCGAGCAGTTCGTCAGCTCGCGTTCGCGCACGGTGGACCAGATGGTGCAGGCGGCGCGCAGCGGTCGGCAGAACATCGCGGAGGGCAGCCGCGCGGCGGCGACCTCCAGCCAAACGGAGCTGCGTCTGGTGAATGTGGCGCGAGCAAGCCTCGATGAGCTGCTGCTGGACTACGAGGATTTCCTGCGCCAGCGCCACCTCCCCGCCTGGGACAAAAACAGCCCCGAGGCCAAGGCGGTGCGTGTGCTGGGCGTTGCGCTTCCGGCGGATTCGACCGAGCTGACCGATCCGACGGGTGCTGGAGACACCGCCCGCTGGGCGCGTTATGCGCCGTGGCTGGAGAACGCGGACCCTGCCATCGTCGCCAACACGCTGATCTGCCTGATTCACCAGGCCAATTTTCTGCTGGACCAGCAAATCGCCGCGCTGGAGCGCGGCTTCATCCGCGATGGCGGCTACAGCGAAAAGCTGGCCGTCGCGCGCATCGCGGAGCGGCAGCGGAGCCACCGCAATCCGGCGGATCGGGCAAATCCCGGAGAGCCAGCCAGAGCCCCGGACTGCCCGCAGTGCGGCAAGCCGATGGCGGTGCGCACGGCGCGCAAGGGCCCGAATGCGGGCAAGCAATTCTGGGGCTGCTCGGGCTATCCCGACTGCAATGCCACCCAGCCAATGGAGACACCCCCATGAACGAAGCCGAGACCAGAGCCGAGCATATCGACCCCGCGCTGAAGGCGGCGGGCTGGGGCGTGGTGGAGGGCAGCCGCATCCGGCGGGAATACACCATTGCACCAGGACGCATCGAGGGGCACGGCAAGCGCGGCAAAGCGCTCATCGCGGATTACGTGCTGGAATACCGCAACCACAAGCTGGCGGTGGTGGAAGCGAAGGCGTGGGACGAAGCGCTGACCGAGGGCGTGGGCCAGGCCAAAAACTATGCCGACAAGCTGGCGGTCCGCTTTACCTATGCGACCAATGGCCAGGGCATCTATGGCATCGACATGGAGACCGCGCTGGAGGGCGAACTCGACGCCTACCCCACCCCGGACGAGCTCTGGACCCGGACGTTCGCCAAGGCCGACGACTGGCGGGACCGGTTCGCCGCCGTGCCATTCGAGGACAAGAGCGGTTCGCATCCCGGCCGCTATTATCAGGACATCGCCATTGAACGTACGCTGGAGGCCATTGCTGAAGGCAAGCCGCGCATCCTGCTGACGCTGGCGACGGGCACGGGCAAAACCTTCATTGCCTTCCAGATTGCGTGGAAGCTGTTCCAAAGCCGATGGAACCTCAGCGGCGAGCCGTCGCGCCGTCCGCGCATCCTGTTTCTGGCCGACCGAAATATCCTGGCGAATCAGGCGTTCAATGCGTTTTCTTCCTTCCCGGAGGATGCCATGGTGCGGATTGAGCCCGGCAGCATCCGCAAGAAAGGCCGCGTACCAACCAATGGCGGCCTGTTCTTCACCATTTTCCAGACCTTCATGAGCGGCCCGCCACAGTACGATGGCACCCCGTCACCCTATTTCGGCGAGTATCCCCCGGACTTTTTCGATTTCATCGTCATCGATGAGTGCCATCGCGGCGGGGCGAACGACGAAAGCACCTGGCGCGCCATCCTCGATTACTTCTCGCCGGCGGTGCAGCTCGGGCTGACGGCCACGCCGAAGCGCAACGTGAATGTGGATACCTACGACTACTTTGGCGAGCCGGTCTATATCTACTCGCTGAAGGAGGGCATCAACGACGGCTATCTCACCCCGTTCCGCCTGAAACAGATTTCGACCACGCTCGATGAATACATCTACACGCCCGATGACGAGGTGATTACGGGCGAAGTCACGGAGGGCAAGCGCTACACGGAAGCGGATTTCAACACCCTCATCGAAATCATGGAACGGGAACGGAAACGGGTGGAGGTCTTCCTGTCGCAGATCGACCCCAAAGAGAAAACGCTGGTGTTTTGCGCTTCGCAGGCCCACGCCCTGGCGGTTCGTGACCTTATCAACCAGTTGAGTTCCAGCAAAGACCCGAATTATTGCCATCGGGTCACGGCCAACGACGGCGCGCTGGGTGACCAGCACCTGCGCGACTTCCAGGACAACGAGAAAAGCATTCCGACGATTCTGACCACGTCCCACAAGCTCTCGACCGGTGTGGACGCGCGCAACATCCGCAACATCGTCCTCATGCGCCCGATCCATTCCATTATCGAGTTCAAGCAGATCATCGGCCGGGGTACGCGCCTGTTCGATGGCAAAAACTACTTCACGATTTACGACTTTGTGAAGGCCTACACCCATTTCAACGATCCCGAATGGGATGGGGAACCGCTGGACCCGGAAAACTGTCCGACATGCGGCTGCCATCCCTGCGTTTGCGAAAAGAAGCCGCCTTGCCCCGTTTGCGGCCAGCGCCCCTGCGTTTGTCCCTGCCCCGAATGCGGCCGGCGGCCGTGTATCTGCCCCTGCCCCAAATGCGGCAAGCATCCGTGCGTCTGCAAGAAGGTAAAAATCAAGCTGGCCGATGGCAAGGCCCGGCGCATCCAGCATATGATGTGCACCACGTTCTGGCATCCCGACGGCACCCCGATGTCGGCCCAGCAGTTTATGAAACTGCTGTTTGGCGAACTGCCGGGCTTCTTCAAGAACGAAGACGAGCTCCGCGCCCTCTGGAGCCTGCCGGACACGCGGAAGAAGCTCCTGCAGGGTCTCGCCGAAAAAGGCTTCGGCCCCGAACAGCTGGCCGAAATGCAAAAAATCATCGATGCGCAAAATAGCGACCTCTTCGATGTGCTGGCGCATGTGGCCTATGCCGCACCGACGCATACCCGCGAAGAACGCGCCGCGAACGCCCAGAAGCTGATTCGGGCGCATTTTGGCGACCGCCAGCGCCAGTTCCTCGATTTTGTCCTCTCCCACTATGTGTCTGTGGGCGTCGAAGAGCTCGACCAGGAGAAACTGACGCCCCTGCTCCGGCTCAAATATCACGACTCCATCGATGATGCCCTGCAGGACCTCGGGAAACCCGAAGACATCGCCAGCACCTTTGTCGGGTTCCAGAAATATCTCTACGCCTGAGCGGAGGGGGGGAATCGGACGGATGGGTCGGATCGGTCAGATCTGGCGGACGAAAAATGCTGGAAAATTGTAAAAAGTCGCGATTTTTCAGGAAAAATGGCCCATTTGCGGCCTGTGGCCGGGGTCAGGGCTGTTTGTCCCAGATGAGGCGGTAGAATTGGGCGCGGGGCGCGAGGTTGGTTTCGGCGAAGGTGATGGTTGTGCCGGTGGAGGTTTTGGCGTTGCCCCAGTCCTGCCAGCTGTTGCCCAGCACGGGGTTGGTGCTCCATTGGAGGCGGAAGACGCCTTCGCGGGGGGCGGTCCAGGTGCAGGCGAAACCGGAGAAGGTCTCGGTCCGCGTGGCGAGGATGGCATTTTCGTCGACGCCGATGTCGACGATATGGTTGTAGATGCGGGGATAGCCGCTGAGGTCGGTGGCGTCGGCCATCCAGGGCTGGTTGGTGCCGACATCCATGCAGGGGGACGTGGCGAGCAGGTTGTAGCCGTGGTCGAAGACGTCTTCGTACTGCGGGACGGCGTGGATCTGTCCGGTGCCGTTGGTGGTCATGGGGATGCAGCAGTTGTCGTAGACGGGTTCCGGGGTGTTGAAGGAGTAGAGGTTGCTGGTGCTGAACCGGTCGCAGGTGTTGTAGTAGATGATGCTGTTGCGGAACCGACCGCCGCTGTTGCAGGCCACCCCGCCCCCGTGACTCTCGCGGGCGCTGTTCAGGATGACGGTGCAGTTTTCAACGAGCGGATTATTGCGGGCGTAGATGCCGCCGCCGGCCCGGCCGGTATCGTTGCCGTCCACCATGCAGGTGCGCATCCAGGAGTTGGATCCGTACAGGTAGACCCCGCCGCCGTCGGCACTGATCTGGACGGCCTGGTTTTCGCTGACGGTGGTGTTTTCCATTTGAAGGTCCCGCCCGTAGATGCCGCCACCGGAGCCCCACGATCGGCAGCCGGAGTTCTGCAGGACATCCGAGTTGCGGATTTGGCCGCCGAGGCCGTTGGTGCCCGTCGTGCAGTAGATGCCGCCGCCGTTGGCCTCGGACCGGTTGGTGTAGACCTGGACCCCGTCCAGCACGCCTCCCCCGGTCAGGTAGAATCCGCCGCCCAGTTCGGCGGAATTGCTCATGGCGAAGCAGTTGCTGATGACGGCATAGTTGGCGCAGTAGCCCCCGCCCCCCTCTTCAGCCACTCCATTCTCGATCCAGAATCCGGAGACGAGGCTGTTGCTGCCTTCCACATAGACCGGCCGGTTGCTGGATCCGCCGTCGATGCGCGTTTCCGGAACGCCGTTGAGGCTCATCAGGCGGACGCCGTTGGTGACGACCACGACGTTGCTGGCGCCGCCCAGCACCATGCTGTAGCCCCGATAGATTCCGTTGCTGACGAGGACCGTGTCGCCGGAAGTGGCCTGCGCGACCGCTTCGTGAATCAGGTGCGCAGCGTTGGTCCAGGCGTCATAAGGCGGCTGCGGGGTGCTGTCCTGGCTGACGTAGTAGGTCGCGCCCGATGCCGCAGAAACCGCCAGAGCGAGAAGGAGGAAAAAAAGGGACAGGCTTGTTTTTGGTTGAGTCATGCTGCTCCTTTATGGATTCAATATCCTTGCTGCCAACGGCTTGTCGAATCATGACCCGCGCGGATGGATTCTGCAACCCGAAATACGAATTCATTGCGCGGGATGCAATGCTGGGGAAGAAGAACAGGATTTTGTTCCCACAGAGATTCACGGAGGTCAGAAGTTAACTGCGAATCACGCGAACAGATGAGTGCCAACAGCTGAGTGCCGAGCCCGAGTCGAAGACGATGGGCGAACGCGAAGTCTATAGCGCCAGGCCTTGCATGGCGAGCGATTGAGCGCAGCGAGTGGAGCGGCAACTTCAAGCCGGCGGCGCAGAACGAACGCGAATTCTATAAAGCCGCGCAACGCGGGGCTAACGAGAGAGCAAAGCGAACGGAGTGGTAACTCACGAAGACACTAAGGGGATAGAAGAAGAGCATTAACCACGAAATACACGAAACACACGAAAGTTAGCCCTTCGGATGCGCTTACCCCCAATCTTAGACCACGGAGCGACTAATTTAAGGTAGAATCTGC
>CAZGMQ010000111.1:0-8303 GCA_964526745.1 uncultured Verrucomicrobiota bacterium | reverse complement strand
TCGGGACGCAGATTCTACTTAAGCTAGTGGTCCTAAAATCGGGGTTAAGCGCAGGGCGATTAGGATTAGGATTACGATTAAGAAGAGGGAGATCTAACCTGAATCATTCATCAAAGTGGTTCTATTCGTCGATTGTTGCCCGAAAATGGAGGGCGATGCTCCGTCATCGCCGGGAACACGGCGGCGACAGAGCGCCGCCCTCCAAAGGCACAATCCCCTACCTCAGAGAGAGCTATCCACTCATCTCGAAAGTGGATGAATAATCCAGGCTAGAGGTCGGGATTCGTAGTTTACTCTCCTCTTGTCCCTCCGGGCGGCGCAGCCCATTCCTACTCCTGATCTTAATCTTAATCTTCTGACTCCCCCTCAGTGCTCTCCACGCCTGGGCGTGGCAAGCGGTGGTGAAAATCTTCATTCCCATTCTGAACATCCTGTCCATCCCGTCGAAATTCTCCCCGGTTCCCTTTCCGCCTCCCGTTTCCAACCCCTGAACCCTGCCCTGACCCCTGAACCCTGAATCCTGAACCCTGTTTTGCGCTTGCAAAACCGCCTGAGTATAATTACATTGTAGTTATGAATAAGTTGCATTTTGCATGGGATGATCTTAAGAATGAGAGTAACCAGAAAAAACACGGGATATATTTTGAAGAGGCGCAAACCGTTTTTTTCGATGAATGCGCCATGGAGTTTTTTGACCCGCAACAGTCACAGGGTGAAGACAGATTCCTGCTTCTTGGGCAAAGTTTCAGTCTTCGAACTCTACTGGTTTGTCATTGCTACAGGGATACAGATGAAACCATTCGGATTATTTCCGCGCGCAAAGCCACAGCGAAAGAGCGGAGTATATACCAAAGGAACAAACAATGAAAAAAGAATACGATCTTGATACCATGGAATGGCGCAGGAATCCCTATGCCAAAAAACTAAAGAAACAGATTACCATCCGGTTGGGCGTTGATATTCTGGACTACTTTAAAACGTTGGCAAGGGAATCGGGAATCCCATATCAAAATCTCATCAACTTGTATTTGAGAGATTGTGTTGTGCAACACAAAATGCCTTCTCTGAATTGGGTCTCCTGACCCGTGTCGTTCTCCAATCATGGCGCCCAGAAGGGGGGAGCGCCGGGTGGGGTCACCCATGAGGGTGGCCCGGTCCCCCGACCGGGCGGGATTGAAGATGCGCCGGGTGGGGGCATTCACGATGTAGGCCCGGTCCCCCGACCGGGCGGGATCAAAGATGGCCCGGTCCCCCGACCGGGCGCCATGTGAAAATGGAAAGCGCGCAAGACCCATCCCGTCCCAAACGCCTTCGGCGGCTTACGCGGATATGGGCAAATCACACCCGTTATTTTCTGACTTTCTGCACCGTTGATCGGCAGCGGGTTTTGGCCGACACGAAAAAGCATGAGCGCGTGAGGGGCTTTGTCTTGGGCAGTTCAAGCCGCTATGGGGTGTGGGTGACCGGGTATGTGCTGATGCCGGACCATGTCCACATGCTGGTTTCCATGTCGTCCGATTCCGGCACATTGGGTGAGTGGGTCAAGGCGTTCAAGGCCGTCGTCGCCCAGCGGGAATTCAAGTGGCAGCCGGGCTATTTTGATCATGTGTTGAGAAGCGAAGAAAGTTGGATTGAAAAATGGGAATACATACGGATGAATCCTGTTCGTGCCGGATTGGTGGATACGCCTGAGGCGTGGGAATATTCAGGTTTTTTCGATCCGCGCACCGGTCAGCAGTTGTAGGCCCGGTCCCCCGACCGGGCTCATGATGTAGGCCCGGTCCCCCGACCGGGCTCATGATGTAGGCCCGGTCCCCCGACCGGGCGGGATCGAAGATGCGCCGGGTGGGGGCACCCGGCCTACAACGGCGGCAGATGGGATGAATATCTTTTGCTGTTTTGTCCCTTTCCGCTATGCTTCTTCGCTATGAGCAAAACACAACACACCTGCTGGCTGAATGCCACCGTCTTCCTGACCGGCGCCGCCCTGATGACCGTCGAACTGGTGGCCAGCCGCCTGATTGCCCGCTTCCTCGGTTCCTCTCTCTATACCTGGACGGGCGTCCTTGGCGTCATTCTGGCCGGAATGAGTCTCGGTAACTATATCGGCGGCCGGATGGCCGATGCCGCCGACAATCTGCCCCGGCGCATTGCGGCGATGTTTTTTGCCAGCGCGGCGGCCTGCATTTCCATCCTGTGGCTGAACGCCTGGGCGGGGTCGTCGGTGGTGCTGATGGGCCTGTCGTGGCCGGTGCGAATCCTGCTGCATATGGTCTGGGCGTTCCTGCTGCCCGCCACCGTGCTGGGGACCATCAGCCCGATGGTGGCCAAGCTGGCGATTGAACGGGCCGCCCATACCGGACGGGCCATCGGCACGCTGTATGCCTGGAACGCGGTGGGCAGCATTGCCGGCACCTTCCTCACCGGTTTTTATCTGACCGCCTGGATGGGCAGCGTACGGATTGTGGTCAGCATGGCTCTGCTCCTGGCCGTACTGGGGCTGCTCTATGTGCTGTCCGCCCGTCGCGGGGGGGGCAAGCCGCAGCCCCAAACGACTGCCGGGGCCGCCGTCGGCCTGCTTGTCTTCTTCGGCTTGTTTCTGCTGGCGGTTCTGCCGGGGCAGGCGGTGGCAGATCTTGCCACGTCCCTGAAACTCCGGGATTTTCCGACAGAGGAAAATGCTGTTTTTTTCACCGAGAGTCAGTATCAAATCCTGACCGTGACGGCGGAGCCGGGCAACCCGTCCCATCGCTCGTTCTATCAGGACAAGTTGCGACACAGTGAGGTGGATCTGTCCGATCTGGGGGATCTGAAATATCCCTACATGCGGATTTATGATGCCCTGGTGAATAAAAAGATGGGGAAAAACAACAAGCCGGTCCGCCTGTTGCTGTTGGGCGGCGGCGGCTATGTGTTTCCCAACTATCTGTTCCGCGCGCGACCGGGCAGCGAGATTGTAGTGGTGGAAATCGATCCGGCCGTCACTCGTGCCGCACAGGAGGCATTCGGCCTGCCTGTGGATGCCCCAATTGAAATTTACCACATGGATGCCCGGAACTATCTGGCGGATGCCTTGCGAAAGAATAAGAATGCTCCCGGCAGCGTCCCGCTGTTCGATCTGATTATTTGCGATTCCGTGAGCGATTACTCCGTGCCCTATCAGCTGACGACGCAGGAGTTCATGGGGCAGGTGAAGCAGTTGCTCAAGCCGAACGGCCTGTATGTCATGAATCTGATTGATGCCTATGATGTTGGGGCGTTCATGAATGCGATTGCGCAGACCTTCCAGACCGTTTTTCAGAATGTGGAGGCCATTTCGGCCGTCCGGGAGCTGGGGGAACGGAACACCACGGTGTTTGTGGGGTCGGAAGCCCCGCTGGATGTGAAGAATATCGAAAAATGGACAACGCGTCCGGGGACCTTTGAAGGTCTTGTGTTATCCAAGGCGCAGTTGGACGATCTTCGAACCCGGAATGGGGAGTGTGTATTGACGGACGACTGGGCTCCCGTAGAGAATCTGCTGGCTCCGGTGGTGAAGGCAGACAAAATGGGGCTGCTGAACGCATCGCTGGCGGCCGGTATCCGTTCGGCGGGAAAGCAGGATTACCCGCGTGCGATCCGCCATTTCAAGAAGGCCTTGGAGATCGCGCCGGGGCATGAGGATGCGCTCTCGGATCTGGCACGCGTGCAGGAGCTGGCGAAGGATGAGAAAGGCGCATTGGATTCCTATGCGGCATTGATCCAACTGTATCCGGAAAGTGTCAATGCCCGCAACCGGGCCGCGATGATTCTGGCGAAACAGGGGCATGTCGGGCCGGCGCTGACGCAATGGACCGAGAGTCTGAAGATCAACCCGGTGCAGCCGGAGGTCTTGAACAATCTGGGAGCCCTGGCGATGGAGCAGGGCAATCGCAACGCCGCCATCCGCTACTGGAAACAGGCCCTGGAATACGCCCCCGGCACGCCCGTGCTGCTGAAAAATCTGGCCGCCGCCCAAGCCGCGCCATAGAACAGCCGGTTCTCACACGGAGACACAAAGGCACGGAGAAGATGGGGAGGGCTGCGCCGCCTTATTTCCCTGTCCCTGTAGGGGCGCAGCTTGCTGCGACCGCCCTTTCTACCCTTGGATATGGAAAGGCTCGCGCCGTTGTGAGTCGAATAAATGCTATAATCGGCTCATAAATATGTTTGATAATGAGCCGAATATAAAATAGATTCGGCTCATGACGTATAACTGGAAACGGAAAGATTGGCCTGATTTCCGCTATGACCTCGTCGCACTGGAAGACATGCTGTTTTCCTTTGCCCGAAAAATGGGCCGGGTGGAGGGAATGCTCCAACCCTTGCCGGAAAAAGTTCGGACCGAAACCGTGATGGAATCCATGATTTCAGAAGCCATCAAGACGTCTGAGATTGAAGGGGAAGTGCTGACCCGAGCCGATGTGATGTCCTCCATCCAGAAGAACCTCGGTGTATCCCCTCACGACCCTCAGGCCCGGAATCAGCGTGCGGAAGGAATTGCGGAACTGATGATGGCGATTCGGAAGGAACTTCACCATCCGCTGAGTCAGCCGTTGCTGTTTTCCTGGCACACCATGCTCATGAAGGGAACGCGTCAAATCACAAGAGGTCAGTGGCGTGCCTATCCAGAACCGATGCGGATTGTGTCTGGCCCTGTGGGGAGCGAAAAGATTCATTTTGAGGCGCCGCCATCGGTGCAGGTGCCCGCGGAAATGAAGCGGTTCATCCATTGGTTCAATGCCAGCGCTCCCGGTGGAGCCTGCGAAATCAAACACGCGTCGGTTCGCTCGGCGATTGCCCATCTGTATTTCGAGTCCATTCATCCGTTTGAAGATGGGAACGGGCGGATCGGTCGGGCCCTGTCAAAGAAGGCGTTGTTTCAGGGGATCGGGCATGCGGTTCCTCTCAGTTTATCGCGAACCATCGAAGCCCATAAATCTCAATATTACGCCGCACTTCAGGCCGGACAGCGCTCCAATGAGATCACCCCCTGGATTGCCTATTTTATTCAGATGCTGTTGACCGCTCAGGAGCAGGCAGAGAACCTGATTCATTTCACGGCAGGAAAAGCCCGGTTGTTCGACCGGCTGGGGTCACAACTCAACCCGCGTCAGACCCAAATGCTTCGATGTATGCTCAAAGCCGGCCCGGATGGATTCGAAGGAGGGATGAGTGCCGGTAAATATATGTCCATTACCGGGACCAGTAAAGCCACGGCCACCCGCGATCTTCAGGAACTGGTGGACATGCGGGTCCTTCTCCCCAGCGGCGGAGGTCGGAGCATTCGCTATCAGATTCAGTTGTAGCCTGCCGCCCAAGCCGTGCCCGGCAAGGGGGCAAGGGGTCAGGCAAGGGGTCAGTCCTTGATTTGTAGCATTTGGTGCATCATGGGACGTTTTGAGTGATTTTCGTATTTTGGACACTCGTGATTCAGATTGGGATTAGGATTAGCCTGATCTATTCATCAACTTTGTAAGATATTGAATAGATCACTCTGGCGCAATAAATTGCGCCAGAGACGTGCAGCGCACCGTTTTCACGGTGCGCAAACGTGGCTTAACCCCGTTTTTGCCCGCTTTGCGGGCAAGCATCACGTGACCACGTTGGCACGTGGAACGTGACTCACGTGGCGGCCGCAAAGCGGTGAATGATTCACCTTGGTGAATTATTCAGGTTAGGATTAAGAATAAGAATAAGAATAAGAATATGAAGTGACTGCGCCCACCTTCGCGCTTTGCTTGCTACGGTGGACAAGCCGCCAGGCAGTCTTCACTTGGATACTTGCCACGCCACAGCGTGGTTGAATATTGAATATTGAATATTGGATATTGAATCTTTCTGTCAAAATGCTTCTCTTCCTCATCTGCCTTGGGGTTTCTCGATTGATTGTCCGGCCTGAACAGCGTATTTTACACGGTATGAAGGCGACAGATGACCATCAGGCCAAGATCCGGTTCTGGGTAGCCGAGGCAGCCAAGCCGGGCTTCCGTCCAGTGCCGTGTCCGGAACCGGAATCTCTGCCGACTTTCTCTCCGCAGCGGTTTTCATCGTATGCGGCTTTGAACGAATGGAAGCGCAACTATCAATTGGCGATTGTTCGCCAAGGGGGGCTCACATGGAAACGCTCATCGCCCAGCTGAATGCGGCTCGTGTCCGGTATCTCGCGATTGGCGGGCAAGCGGTTCGGCTACATGGCTTGCCGCGCTTCAGCATGGACTGGGATTTCCTGCTCCCGCCGCACGATGCGGACAACCTGGACCGCCTGAATCAAGCCATCGGGGACCATCTGGGGGAGCCGGTGCTTCCGCTGGGGAAGCAGGGCCAGAATTTTGTACAGACCTTCCAGACCCGCCGGGGCGTGGTGCAGTTTCATCTGGCGATTCCGGGAGCCACGACGTTTGAGGAACTGGAGTCGGCTTCCGTGCAGTTGCCGTTGGAGGACGGGACGCTCTGCCGGGTATTGTCGGTTGCGGATTTACTGAAAACCAAGCAGGCCGCAAATCGGAGCCAGGATCAGGTCGATATCGAATTCCTGACAGAGAAACTGAAATCATTGTCGGAATAGAATCCGGCGGTTCTCACACGGCGACACAAAGGCACGAAGAAGATGGGAAGGGGCTGCGCCCACCTTCGCGCTTTGCTTGCTACGGTGGACAAGCCGCCACGAATTCTTCACTTGGATACTTGCCACGCCACAGCGTGGTTGAATGTCGAACATAGAATGCTGAATGTCGAAGGGGGCTGCGCCGCGCCCTGAGCCCCTCCAGAGAAAAGATTTTTCCACCACGAAATTCACGAAACACACGAAACGGGAAAAGAACGGCGAAGAATGGGCTGCGCCCACCTTCGCGCTTTGCTTGCTACGGTGGACAAGCCGCCAGGGAAAAGAAATTTCACCACAGAGTTTACAGAGACTCACAGAGCAAAAACGGTTGGACTCCGAACGGGCAGGGGGCACCGCAGAGCGGCGCCGGGGCGAGTCGACTGTGCCGCTGGTTCGCATCCGATGTGAACCCTTCGACACACTCGAACCGCCCCAACTCCCGCCCTCACGAGGGCGGGACCTGCCCATCTTCCTAATTCCTATTTCGTGTGATTCGTGTATTTCGTTGTTAACCCTCTTTCTCTTCTCCTGTTTTCCTGATGAAATCTTCTTGGGTTCGTGGTAGGGTTCCAGCCCATGAATGAATCCTCGTCATTGCAGCGAACCCCTCTGTTCGACGCGCTGGTGGAAGCAGGCGGCCGCATGGTTGACTTTCACGGATGGGAGCTGCCCGTGCAGTTTTCCGGTATCCTGGCCGAACATCAGGCGGTTCGCACGGCCTGCGGCGTGTTCGATGTGTCGCACATGGGCCAAATCATCCTCTCCGGTCCGGACGCGGCCCGTTTTCTGGATTGGGTGCAGTGCAACCGGATCACGACAGAACCGGGGCGGGGGACCTACTCGCACCTGCTGTCGGAAGCCGGTGGGATATTGGATGACACCATCACCTTCTGCCTCGGCCCTGACCGCTTCCTGATGGTGGTCAACGCCGCGACGGTCGAAGCCGATTTTGCCTGGCTGGAGCGTCAGTCGGCAGGCTTCGATGTGATGCTGGATCAGGCCAGTGATCGCCACGGGATGCTGGCGGTTCAGGGGCCCAATGCGCCAGCGCTGGTCAACGAACTCTTTCCCGGGGCACTGGATCTGCCTCGTTTCGGGGTGATGGAGTCCTCTCTGGCCGGAGAGGCTGTGTTTCTGATGCGGACCGGCTACACGGGGGAGGATGGATTTGAGATTGCAACCTCTCCGGCGGGGATGGTGCCGCTGTGGGATGCCCTGTGCCGTGAGGGAAAGGCCTTCGGCCTGCTGCCCTGCGGTCTGGGCAGCCGGGACACGCTTCGCCTGGAGGCGGGCTATCTGCTCTATGGGGCGGATGCCGATGAATCCCGCACCCCGTATGAAGCCAACTGTGGGTGGGTCTTTAAGGCGAAGAAAGGCGATTTCATCGGACGCGACGCGGTTCTGCGCCGAAAAGAGGACGGATTCCCTGAGCGCCTGACCGGGGTTCGTCTGATCGGCCGCGGGGTGCCGCGTCCGGGCTGCACCGTATGGCAGGGGGAGGCCCAGGTCGGAGCGCTGACAAGCGCGACCTTCTCACCCAGCCTGAAAACCGGCATCGGAATGGGCTATCTGTTGGAGTCGGTGCAGGAGCCCGGCACCCGCGTGGAAGTGGAAATCCATGGCAAGCGGATTCCGGCTGAAATTGTGCGTACCCCTTTCCGGAAGAACAGTGTCTGAG
>CAZGMQ010000110.1:0-8678 GCA_964526745.1 uncultured Verrucomicrobiota bacterium | reverse complement strand
GATAATCGGTTGCAACACAAAATACTTTTGTCGGTGGCGTCATAGTGTGGAAAAAATGTTTCCACAGTATGGAAAAACCGGACAGATGGCTTTGTCCCGCCGCTGAACGCATATGGGGCAAAGGCCCTGAGATTGCGGCTTGAAGGGCAGCGAGCGGCGGTGATAGGGTTGGGGTTGTGAAAGGCAGACTCTAATGGAACAGAAGGCTTGGACCGTGGTGACCGGCGGTGCCGGATTCATCGGGCGTAATGTGGTGGCGGAGCTGAACCGTCGAGGTGAGGAGAACATCCTGATCGTGGACGAGCTGGGCTCGGACGACCGCTGGATGAACCTGCGCGGGCTGAAATTCGAGGATGTACTGCTGATAGACGCCTTTCGCGAGGCATTCCAGGCGGACCGGCTACCGAACGTCAAGGCGGTCTATCATCTGGGGGCGTGCAGCAGCACGACCGAAACCGATGCGGACTATCTGCTGGATAACAACACCCATTATACGCGTGAGCTGTGCGAGTGGGCCCTGAAGCAGGACGCGCGGTTTGTGTATGCGTCGAGCGCGGCGACCTATGGGGACGGCGCCGAAGGCTATTCGGATGCGGATGAGGTGACCCCGACCCTGACCCCGTTGAATATGTACGGGATGAGCAAACACCTGTTCGATCTGTGGGCGTTGCGCCATGGCCTGCTGGACCGGATTGCGGGACTGAAGTATTTCAATATCTATGGTCCGGGCGAGGATCACAAGGGCGGGATGCGCTCGATGATCAACAAGGCATTCGGCCAGATCCATAAAAATGGCGAGGTGTGCCTGTTCAAGTCCTACCGGCCGGAATACGGCCCGGGGGAACAGGTCCGCGATTTTGTGTATGTGAAGGATGCGGTGGATGCCACGCTGTTCTGTGGTGAGAATCCGGGCGCGTCTGGGCTGTTTAACTGCGGCACCGGCGAAGCGCGTTCCTGGAATGACCTGGCCAAGGCGGTGTTCACGGCCATGGGCCTGGAACCGAATATTGATTATATCGAGATGCCGGTGGAACTGCGGGGCAAGTACCAGTACTATACGCAGGCAGAGATGGGCAAATTGCGTGCCGCGGGCTATGACAAGGCCTTTACTTCATTGGAAGAAGGCGTCCGCGAGTACGTGCAGGACCATCTGGCCCAGGCCTGAGGAATCCATTCATGAGTAAAAATCCCTTTCCCACAGCGCCGGTACAAGCCGTGAAAGCCGGGTCGGTCCGTTTCGGCGGCAAGGCCCCGCTGGCCCTCATTGCCGGGCCCTGCGTGATCGAAAGCCGGGACATGGTGCTGGATCTGGCAGCCCGCCTTGTGGCCCTGGCTAAAAAAGAAAACATCCCGCTGGTCTTCAAGGCGTCCTATGACAAGGCGAACCGCACCAGTGTCCGCTCGTTCCGGGGGCCGGGACTGGCGAAGGGACTGGAAATTCTCGCGGAGATCAAAGCAAAATACCAGGTGCCGATTCTGACGGATGTGCATCAGGTGTCGGAGGTGGGGCCAGCGGCGGAAGTGGCCGATATTCTGCAGCTGCCGGCCTTCTTGTGCCGTCAGACGGATTTGGTAGTGGCGCTGGGTGAGAGCTGCCGGGTGATCAACATCAAAAAGGGCCAGTTTTTGGCGCCGTGGGATCTCCGCCATGTGATTGAGAAAGTCGAAAGCACGGGGAACAAGAAAATCCTGCTGACGGAACGAGGGGTGAGCTTTGGCTATAACAATCTCGTGGCAGATATGCGTTCGCTGCTGATACTGCGCGAGTTCGGCTATCCCGTGATTTTTGATGCGACCCACAGTGTGCAGCTGCCAGGCGGCCGTGAGGCCGGCACCGGCGGTGATGGCAAGTGGGTCCCGTATCTGTCCCGCGCGGCCGTGGCGGCGGGATGTGATGCGTTGTTCTGGGAAACCCACCGGAATCCGCCGGACGCGAAGTCCGACAAGGATAATGCGCTTCCCTTGAAATCGATGGGACCGCTGTGGCGGCAATGCCGGAGGATTGATGATGAATTGGCGTAGGCGGCTTTCGGGGATCCTGACGGTTCTGTTCCTGTGCGGCGGTTTGTCTGTCACATGGGCTCAGCTGGAGGGCCAGACCGTGGAGGGGTTCCGTCTGCCGGAGTATGATGCCGATGGCAATCTCAAACAGCAGCTGTATGGGGAAACGGCCACATTCCTCCAAGATGGTATCATCCAATTGACGGGCCTTAAGATTGAAATCTTTCGCAACAATGAGGTGAACGCCCGGGTCTTTTCTCCCAAATGCGCCTACGACCCCACCCGTAAACGAGCGGCCTCTAAGGAGCATATCCGCGTGGTGACCGAAAAGGCGGTGCTGACCGGGGATGGGTTCGCGTGGAACGGCGAGAATGAACAGTTTCAGATTTTCAAAAATGCGAAGGTGACGCTGGACGGGCAGATGGATGCTTCCATCCTATCCCCGGAACCGGAACCGGAACCGCCACCTGAACCCGTGGCAACAAAGGAATGAATATGGACACAATGGTAAAATGGTTGGCGGCGGTGGCTGTCGCAGGGATCTGCGCGGGCATCCCGACGGGCGTCCGGGCCGCACTTGAGGATGATGGCCGGTCGCTAGAGGCCTCGCCCACCGCGACAGTGGTGACGGCGGACAAGCTCACGTTCGATTACATCAAGAAGTTTGCACTGTTTGAGAACAATGTGCTGGTGAACGATCCGCGTCTGCAGTTGAGCGCGAACCGCCTGACCATCATCTTCACGGAAGATGGCGGCGCCCAGACGATCAAAGCCGAGGGCGATGTACTGCTGACCCAGGGCGAAAAGAAGGCGCGTTCGGACGTGGCAACCTATGATGTCGTGTCGGGCAAAATCGTGTTGGCGGGCGGCCCGCCTCAGGTGATGCAGGGACGGAATATCCTAGAGGGGGAGGTCATCACCTTCTGGCGGGACGAGCAGAAGCTGGAGTGCAAACCGCGGGCCCGGCTGGTGGTCTATTCCGAAGATTTTGGAGATGCGGAAGAGTATTTTAAGCGATAGACGCAAATGCGACTTGATGGGGTGGCCGCTTCGGGGTAACTTAGTTCTAAGATGAGGTACAGATTGTGACCGAGCCCGTTCGAGAAGACATGCTGTTGGAGACGCGTGGGCTGGTAAAAGAATACCGTCGGCGCCGTGTCGTGAACGGCTTCAGCATGAATGTGCGCGAGGGGGAAATAGTGGGATTGCTGGGTCCAAACGGAGCCGGGAAGACGACTAGTTTCTATATGATCACAGGGCTGATTCAGCCCACGCTCGGAAGCGTGTTTTTCAAGGGGAAGAATGTGACTGGGCTGCCGATGTTCAAGCGCGCCCGAATGGGGCTGGGGTATCTGGCGCAGGAGCCCAGCATTTTCCGGAACCTGACGGTGGAGGAAAATGTCCTCGCGATCCTGGAGACGCTGCCGATTGGCGCGCGCGAACGTCGTCGCCGCCTCGAATATCTGCTGGAAGAGCTGAAGATCAGCTATCTGGCAAAACAAAAGGCCTACACGCTCAGCGGCGGGGAACGCCGCCGTCTGGAGATCACGCGCGCGCTGGTGACCGATCCCTCTCTCATTCTTCTGGATGAGCCCTTCAGTGGAGTGGACCCGCTGGCGGTCTTTGATGTGCAGCAGATTATCCGGGATCTGAAACAGCGAGGGCTGGGGATCCTGATCACGGATCATAATGTCCGCGAAACCCTCTCCGTTGTCGACCGGGCCTATGTGATCTATTCCGGTGAGGTGCTCTGCGAAGGGACCCGCGATTTCCTCGTGAACGATCCTCAGGCGAGAGAAAAGTATTTGGGCAAGGAATTCAGCATGTGAGGACTCCCCATTTTGCCAACAACAACAACCAACAGAAGGAACCGTAATGGACATTCAAATCACGGGTCGTAATGTGACGGTAAGTGAAGGATTGAAAGAAAGCATCGAAGGCCGCCTGGGGCCAGGGTTAGAGGACTATCCTCGCGTCGAGAGCTGCCATGTCATTCTCTCGCATGAGAAGTACCGCTTTACCGCCAACATCGTCATCCAGGGGCGCGATCATTTGCGTATTGAGGCGGAAGAGACCACAGACGATCTGAATGCCTCTATCGATGTGGCTTCCGAGAAAGTCGAAAAGCAGCTGCGGAAATCCCGCGAAAAGATGATCGATCGGCATCACGAGCGGCAGCGGCTGGCCGATGTCGAAGCCGAGTCCTGATCGACTGCGTCCGGATGGTGAACAACGGGGCGGCGACGAGCCGCCCCAAGGAGAAAAGGAACAGCGCGCATGTGGAGAACCGCGGATACGCCGAAAATCACCGTGGCTGATTTTTTCGAAGCCGGCCATGAACAGCTCCAGATGGAGTGGGAGGCGAACGAAGAGAACGCCGTCGGTCGCGAAATCACCGAGGTGGCCTTGAACCGCCCCGGTCTGGCGCTGGCCGGATTTCTTCGCTATTTCGCCAACCACCGCATTCAGGTGCTGGGACTCGCCGAGATGACCTATCTCCGCAGCCTTTCGCCGGAAGATCGCTTGACGCGGTTTGAGGCCCTGGGCCGGGTCCCTGCGGTGGTGATGTCTCGCGGTCGCCGGTTGCCAGCCTATGCGCGGCAAGCCATTTCGAAGCTGCGGATTCCCGTGATGCGGACGCATCTGGTGACGGGTCACTTCATGAATGCGGCGACCGTGCTGATGGAAAACTTGACCAGCCCTCGCATCCGTGTCGCAGGGACGATGGTGGAAATCAACGGGGTGGGGGTGCTACTGGAGGGGGTGCCGGGTATCGGAAAGAGCGAAGTGGCCCTGGCGCTCATCAAGCGCGGTCATAGTCTTGTGGCGGATGATACCACCATTCTGACGCGGGACAGCACGGGGGCTGTTCAGGGCTCGGCCGTACCCATTACCCGCGAACATATGGAAATCCGTGGCCTGGGTATCATCCATGTGCCCAACCTGTTCGGCGTGGCCTCAATGCGCTCGGCGATGAGGCTGGATCTGATCATCCGGATTCAAAAATCGCTGGAAGGCGAGGACGATATCGACCGAACAGGGCTGGACACGCAATTTCGGAATGTGCTAGGTGTCGATGTCCCGCTGATCACCATTCCGGTAGCGGCGGGTCGCGATTTGACAAATGTGGTCGAAGTGGCGGCATTGAACCAACGATTGAAGCGAATGGGACACAACTCTGCCAGAGAGCTGGATGAACGGCTCAAGATGACATTGGCCCAGAAAGATTGATTTGTGACTTCAGACACCAAAAATACCGAGGATGAAGAAGGGGTGCTGACACGTGAAGTGTCGGTACTGAACCGCTATGGCATTCATGCGCGACCGGCGGCTCTGCTGGTGAAGGCTGCCTCGCATTTTCAATCGGTCATCATGATCGAAAAGAACGGCATTCAGGTGAATGGCAAGAGCATCATGGGACTCTTGACCCTGGAGGGGAACCACGGGGCGATCCTGAAACTGCACGCGTCGGGGGATGACGCGGAAGCCGCCTTGACCGCGTTGGCGGAGCTGTTCGAAAAGAAATTCTTCGAGGACTGACCGGACGGAGGACGACATGGAATCCCGCAAGGAACTGGAGTTCAAGGGGATAGGGGTATCAAGGGGAATCGTGTCAGGACCGGTTCTGCTCGTGAAAATGGATGAACTGCCGCTGCCCGACCATGCGATTGTTCCCGGGCAGACCGACGAAGAAGTCTCCCGGCTGGAGAAAGCGCTGAATGAAACGCGCCTCCAGCTCCGTGAAATCCAGGAACGGGTCGGGGAGGCCATGGGGAGTGAGAGCGCGGGGATTTTCGAGGCGCATCTGCATGTGTTGGATGATCCCGGGTTTCTCGACGAGGTCTATCGTGAACTCCGGGAAAAGTGTCGGAATATCGAAATCATTCTGTTTGAGGTGTCGGAACGCTATGCCCAGACTCTCTTAAAGATGCAGGATGACTATCTGCGCGAGCGGGCCACGGACATCCGGGATGTTACGCGGCGGATCCTGCAGAATCTGATGGGGGCCGAAGGGGATTGGCTGAGCGGCCTGACCAGCCCTCATATATTGGTGGCGCACGATATCGCCCCTTCCGATATGGCCGCATTGGACCGGCGTCACATTTTGGGAATCATCACGGAGATGGGAAGCCCCACCGCCCATTCGGCGATTCTCGCCCGGGCGATGGAACTGCCCGCGATTGTGGGGATGCAGGAAATCAGCCGTCAGTTGGAAGATGGGGATCGCGTGATCCTGGATGGGCTCCGAGGGCTCTTGATTCAGCATCCCTCTCCAGAACGCGAGGCGGACTATGGCCGTATTTCCCATTCACGAGATGTTATCCGGAGCCGCCTGGAGGCCTTAAAGGACAAGGAGGCCGTCACCCTAGACGGCCATTCCGTCGTGCTCTCTGCAAATATCGAACTGTCTACCGATGTCGATACCGTATGGGCGCACGGTGCGCGCGGCATCGGACTGTATCGGAGCGAGTATCTCTATTTGATCAACGAAGGGAATCCCAGCGAAGAGACGCAGTACCAGGCCTATGCGGAAGTCGCTAAAAAAATCATGCCCGAATCCGTCATTATCCGCACCCTAGACCTGGGAGGGGACAAACTGCCGAAGTCGTTCAATCTGCAGGAAGAGTCGAATCCATTTTTGGGATGCCGCGCCATCCGACTGTGTCTGAACCACCCAGAGATGTTCAAGACACAGCTGAGGGCTTTGTTGCGCGCCGCGGTGCATAATCCGAATCTGCGGATCATGTATCCGATGGTGAGCCGAACGGGGGAAGTGGATCAGGCCAATGCCTTGCTGGAGGAGTGCAAGGGGGAATTGGCGGCCAAGGGGATTCCCTTCCGTGCTGATCTCGAAGTGGGCGTGATGATTGAAATTCCATCGGCCGCCTTGATTGCGGACCGGATTGCCCCGAAGGTGAAATTTTTCAGTATCGGGACGAATGATCTGGTGCAGTATACTTTGGCCGTGGATCGGGGAAATGAACGCATTGCACATCTCTATGAGCCTACGCATCCCGCTGTGCTGCAATTAATCCAGATGACCATAGATGCGGGGCGCCGACACGGCATCTGGACCGGGGTCTGCGGGGAGGTGGCGGGGAATCCGCTGCTTGTTCCCTTGCTGGTGGGGATGGGGGTGGATGAGCTGAGTATGAGTTCCAGCGCGGTTCCTCTGGTCAAGGAAGTGATTCGCCGCATCCGATTTTCGGAGGCTCAGGCTCTGGCTGCGGCCGTTCGGGAAATGCCCGCCGGTCCCGAAGTGCTTGAGCTCTGCCGCGCCATGGTCAGGAAGGCCTCACCGGAAATACTTGAATTGGCCGAATAATGCGGTAGAGTTCCCGCAATAAATCGGTCTACAACCCTGCAAGGAGAGTTCGAATGTCCAAAAATACTGTGTTTACTTCCGAGTCCGTTTCCGAGGGGCATCCGGACAAATTGTGTGATGCCGTTTCGGATGCCGTGCTGGACGCCTGTCTGGCCGTTGACCCGAAGAGCCGCGTGGCCTGCGAAACCCTAGCGAAGACCGGCATGGTCGTGCTGGCCGGTGAAATCACCACGCGGGCTAAAGTGAACTATGCCGACGTGGCCCGCGAAGCGGTCTGCGCCATCGGATATGATCATCAGGAAGCCGGGTTCAACGGAAATATCTGCGCGGTGCTTACCGCGATTGAAAGCCAGTCCCCGGATATCTCCCAGGGTGTGGATGCCAAGAAGGCCACCGGCAAGAAGACGGCGGAACAAGGCGCCGGTGATCAGGGCATGATGTTCGGATATGCCTGCGATGAGACCACCGAACTGATGCCGATGCCGATCATTCTCGCGCACCGCATCATGCGGAAACTGACCGACCTGCGCAAAGCCGGCAAGATGCCGTGGGTGCGCCCGGACTCCAAGAGCCAGGTGTCGGTGGAATATGACAAGGATGGCAAGCCCGTCCGCGTGGATGCCATTGTCGTGTCCACTCAGCACGCTCCTCACATCAGCAATGTTCAGATCCGCAAGGAAATCATCGAGAAGGTCATCAAGAAGTCGGTTCCCGCCCGCTTGCTCGACAAGAAGACCATCTACCATGTCAACCCGACCGGTCGTTTCGTCACAGGCGGCCCGCAGGGTGACTGCGGCCTGACCGGCCGCAAGATCATCGTGGACACCTACGGCGGCATGGGCCGTCACGGCGGTGGCGCGTTTTCCGGCAAGGATCCTTCCAAGGTGGATCGCAGCGCGGCCTATATGGCGCGCTATGTGGCCAAGAACATCGTGGCCGCTGGTCTGGCGAGCCGTTGTGAAGTGCAGCTGGCCTACGCCATCGGCTATCCCGATCCCGTCTCCGTCCACATCGAAACCTTCGGCACCGGCACGGTGTCCGATGCGAAGATCTCAGCTGCGGTGCGGAAGGTCTTCGGTCTGAAGCCTGCCGAAATCGTCAAGCAGCTGAAACTGCTCCGCCCGATCTATTCCATGACCAATCAGTATGGTCATTTCGGCCGCAAACAAGGGGACAAGAACTTCAAGTATTTCACTTGGGAACAGACCGACAAGGCGAATGCCCTGAAGAAGGCCATCGCCGGGAAATAGTCTTTCCTGAACCGGAAGACTTCAAAGGCGCCGCATCTGCGGCGTCTTTTTTTGGTACGTCAGACATGACATATAGCTGGGATGAAAGTTCCCAACGAGCC
>CAZGMQ010000109.1:0-8829 GCA_964526745.1 uncultured Verrucomicrobiota bacterium | reverse complement strand
CATAAAAGGCACGTGTGGTGGTGTGAGAGGCGGGGAAACCCGCCTACTCGATTATACAGAGCCGGGAAGGCGGCTTAGGCCAGTGCGTCGCTGATGAGTGTCCGGGCCGTGTCCAAGGCCTCTTCAAGCTTCTCGGGGTGTTTGCCGCCGGCTTGCGCCTTATCCGGCTTGCCACCGCCGCCGCCACCCGCGACCTTGGCCACGGCCCCGATGATTTTGCCGGCATGGAGTCCCTTGGCTTGTGCCGCAGCACCGAGATTCAGGATGAAGATGATTTTGCCTTCCGTGACCGAAGCCAGCAGGAGGATGCTGTCTGGATTCTGCTGCCGCAGATTCTCGATCAATGCACGCAGCGGATCGGCCGCCAGTTCGCCGACCGATTCGATCAGTGTGGGGATGCCGCCCACGGTGGCAAATTGCTCGGCGAGGGCTCCGCCCTTGGCTAGCGCGTTCTGTTCCGTGACATGCTTGAGCTCTTTCTCCAGCTTGTGGCTGTGCTCGACCAGGTGGGCAATGCGTTCCGGCAGCTCCGCGGTCGGAATCGACAGCCGATGTGCCAGTCCGGCCAGAATGTCATGCTCCTGGAGCGTGTGATTGCAGGCCGGCATTCCGACCTGGGCTTCGATGCGGCGGATGCCGGCGGCAATGGAGGTTTCCATCAGAATCCGGAAGGGGCCGATGTCGCCGCTGCGCTCCACATGGGTGCCGCCGCAGAGCTCGCGTGAGACGCCTTCGGTGGCCACCACGCGGACCATGTCACCATATTTTTCATCAAACATGGCGATGATGTCAGTGCCGGCAAGATCCTTGAGCGGGATCTCATAGGTACTCACCTCGTGATTGCCGACGACAAATTCAGTGACGGTCCGTTCGATGCTGGACAGTTCTTCCGGTGTCAGCGCTTCAAACCAGGTGAAGTCGAACCGGAGGCGGTCTTCCGAGACATAGGATCCAGCCTGCTTGATGGAGTCCGTTTTCAGCACTTTCCGAAGCGCGGCATTCAGCAGATGGGTGGCGGTGTGATGACGCTGGATCGCAAGCCGCCGTTTTTCGTCGATGGTGGCGACGACGGCTGTTCCTTGAGCAAGTGATCCTTTGGTCAGCTTGCCTTTGTGCAGATAAATGCCCTGGGACGGGCTTTGGGTGGTGGCGACCATGAACTCGGCGCCCGAGCAGGCCGTGATCATGCCGGTGTCTCCGACCTGTCCTCCCGCTTCGGCATAGAAGGGGGTTTCGGCGAGCAGCAGTTCAGCCTCTTCCCCTTCCTCAATGGAATTGACGCGCTTGCCGTCGGAAAGAATAGCCACGAGATTGGTGCCGGTGGAGTGGGTGGTGTAACCGGTGAAGGTGGTGTGAATACCTTGCTCGACAAAGTGGGCGATCAGGTCGTTTTCGGCACCGGAATGATCCTTGCGGGCGGCGCGGGCGCGATCGCGCTGTTCCGTCATAAAGCGGTCAAAGGCCGGTGCGTCGATGGTGAGTCCTTTTTCCTGCGCCATCAGCACCGTGAGATCAAGAGGGAAGCCGTAGGTGTCATAGAGCATGAAGGCCTGGCCTCCAGTGAGGGTGGATTTGCCGGTTTGGGCCAGCTCGGCCACCATCTCTTCAAAGCGGGCAATCCCGCGGTCCAGGGTTTTGGAGAAGGACTCCTCTTCGCCCTTGAGGGCGCGGGTGATTTCCTTCTTCCGGGCGTGCAGTTCGGGGAATACGTCTTTCAACTGTTTTTCCAGAACCGGGAACAGTTCGCACAGGAACGGATCGTGCAGGCCGAGTGTGCGGCCGAAACGCGCGGCGCGGCGCAGCAGGCGGCGCAGGACATAGCCGCGTCCGTCATTGGAGGGCATCACGCCGTCTGCGATGGCAAAGGAGAGGGTGCGCAGATGGTCTGCGATCACGCGCATGGCCACAGCATTTTCTCCTTCTTCGTAGGGGTGTCCGGACAGCTTGGAGACAGCCTGAATCAAGGGCATAAACACATCGGTGTCATAGTTGGATGCCTTGTCCTGAATCACGGCGCAGACGCGCTCGAAGCCCATGCCCGTGTCGACGCATTTGGACGGCAGATCATCGAGCGTGCCGTCCGACTTGCGGTTGTACTGCATGAAAACAAGATTCCAGATCTCGATCACGTCGGGGGAGTCCGCATTGACCTTGTCGGCGCTGCAGCCGTCCGGCGTGTTGTCGAAATGTATTTCGGAGCAGGGCCCGCAGGGACCGGTTTCACCCATCTCCCAGAAGTTCTCTTTGTCGCCAAAGCGAAGAATGTGGTCCGGATTCACGTCGGTCTGGGTGCGCCAGATCTCGGCGGCTTCATCATCGGTGGTATACACGGTAACCCAGAGGCGGTCTTTGGGAAACTTCCAGACTTCGGTCAGCAGTTCCCAGGCCCAGGAGATGGCTTCCTTCTTGTAGTAGTCGCCAAAGGACCAGTTTCCGAGCATTTCAAAGAAGGTGTGGTGATAGGTGTCGCGGCCGACTTCCTCCAGGTCGTTATGCTTGCCGGAGACCCGGATGCACTTCTGGGTGTCGGCGACGCGGCGAAAAGACGACTTGCGGGCGCCGAGGAAGATTTCTTTGAACTGGTTCATGCCCGCGTTGGCGAACAGGAGCGTGGGGTCGGTCGGCAAGACCACAGGGGAAGAGGGGACGATCTCGTGCTGCTTCGAGGCGAAGAAGTCGAGAAAGGACTGTCGGATTTCGGATGAGGTCATCATGGTTCAGCTCCTGGCGTTGGCTTTTTCCAACCGATGGAAAAGCGGGGGGATTTTTCCACACTATGGGGAAAAGGAAAGCCTTTTTGGCTATTGGAGGGGGATACGGAAGGTTTTCATCACGGGGAGATGCTGCAGATTGGCGGACGTATCCTCCCATTCGGCGGGTTCGGGTGGCGGCGTCCAGAGGCGGGTGTCATAGACCAGCCCGTTGGGGAATCGCTTCCGGTTTACGATGGTAACCGCGTGATAGGCGGCCAGGGCCGGATTGGGCAGCACCATGTCATAGGGGCGTTTGCGGCTGGCATTGGTGTTTTTGTTTCCCTTTTGATCGGCGGGTTGGTGGTCGTCCAAAAACCATTCGGTCAGGTTGGCAAGGGCCTTGGCATTGCGCGATTTGACATTCATATCGCCACAGAGCACCACATAGTCCTCTTCTGGAAAGTGCTTCCGAATCAGTTCCAGAAGATGTCGGGCTTCATCGGGCCGGCGAACCGCATGGTTCTGCACTAGATGCACACTGATGACATGCAGGGGAACCGGACCGGGGATGTCAATGGTGGCCCAGACGAAACTGCGGTTTTTTACATAGGGATCGGGCCACTGCCCCCAGGCTTCGATGGGATAACGGCTAATCACGCCGTTGGGGAGGCGGGCACCGCCCCGTTCCCGGATGAAGGTGTAGTCGGGGCCGAAGATCCGGTGGACCAGATCCTGCGTGTTCCCCTCCTTGTAGTTGAACTCCTGAATCGCAACGATGTCGGGTTTCAGGGACTGGATGAGGCGGATGCCCGGTTCTTTATAAGCCTGGGAGGTGTTGTCCGAGAGGTTGGCGGTGAGGATTTTGATCCGGGTGGTTTGGAGAGGGGAGCGGGCCATGACAGTCCTTTCAACACTACCAAGAAGGATCAGTCCAAGTCCCAGTAGGGACAGCAGGGATCCTGAATGGCAGACGCGGCGCATAGGGGGGACGGTATCGAAAAAGAAGGGACTCGTCCACCGTGGAGGGGGATAAAATCAGCTAGGCGGAAAGCGGGAGGAAAGGCGGCGATGGAGCGCCAGCAAGGGGAGCAACAGGAGGCCGAGAAGATTGGCCGGGAAGCGGTGGATGGCGCCGAGACAGAACAGCGCCTGCAGAGGAATCAGCATCTGCAGCAGTTTACCGATGTGTTCCGGCTTGAAGGTGGCATTCGGTCGGGCCTCCTGGCGGGCCAGATGGGTCACCACAGCGATATAGAGGCCTAGCAGGAGCGCAGCTGCCAGCGGAGCTGGGGTGAGGATGCCAGCGGTTCCGGCCGCGGCGGCCGCGCCGAGCAGAAGGTTTCCAGATCGGCAGGCCCCCATCAAAATTGGGCCGAGAACGGGAATTTTTTTCCCGCCGGCATCATAGAAAACGATGCAGAGGATCAAGGGGATCCCCACGGACAGCGCATCGAAGGAGGCGGAGAGGAAGGCCGCCATCCAGAGCAAGACCAGTGCAGTCGCCCCAGCCGTTTCCCGGTGGATAGCGCCGGAAGGCAGTGGCCGGGACGGGCGCTCACGAAGATCCTGCGCATAATCGAATACATCATTCAGGATGAGACCTGCGGCATACAGCAGGAGTCCGGTCGGGATGGCGATGAGAAGCCGCACAGCCTGTCCGGATGCATTCACGGGTGCAAGAAGATATCCGGCCAGCAGGTCCCCCGGGATGGTTAGAAAATTGGGGAGCCGCAGCAGACGGCCCCATGCTTCGCCATGGATGGAGTGTGAGAAAGCCCCCCGCAAGGTATCCAGAAAAGAGGTTGGCTGGTCCCAGCGGCGGTCCTCATCGGGCCTTTCCCCCTCAGGAGGAATCCCGTTATCGCTGGTAGATGGCGGGATCAATGTAGGGCAGCTCCAGTTGTGGCTTGAACTTCGGGGTCTGGGAATAGAAGGCCATCGGATTATCGAACATGATTTGCTGAACCTGCTTGGGTGTGAAGCCCTGCTCGGCCATGAAGTCGGCGGTCTTCGGCAGGGAGCAGGGATCGGAGACGCCCCAGTCGGCAGAGGAATTTACCGTGATGCGTTCCAGCCCCCATTGCTTCAGGATATCCACCACGCGTTTTGGGTTGAGTTTGGAGTAGGGATAGACCGTCATCCCGGCCCAGTAGTCTGTCTTGCGGGTCAGCGGCATCGTTTCTTCCGTGTTGTGGTCCACCACAATCATGGACGGGTCATAGTCGAACTCGCGCAGGATATCCAGAATGCGTGCCGTTCCGGTCTTTTTGCTGACCTTCGGCGTGTCGTGCGGTGTATGGACCAGTACGGGCAGCGCATGGGCTTTGGCCAGTTCCAGTTGCTCTTGGAAGACTCTCTCTTCATTCGGTGTGATGAGATTGAATCCGATTTCGCCGACACAGACACAGCGGGGATGATCGAGGTAGGACCCGATGCCTTTCAGCGTTTCAAGGGCAAGGGGCAGGTCTTCCGCTTCTTTGGGATTCACGGAGATGCAGGAGTAGTGGTCGATCCCGTAGCGCAGGGCCCGGGTGTGCTCAAAATCAAGCGACAAGCCGAAATAGTCAAAAAACGTGCCGGGATGGCGGCGGGTGAACCCCTGCCAGAAGGAAGGCTCCACCACGCAGCGGATGCCCGCCTCGTACATGGCGGTGTAGTCGTCCGTGGTACGCGACAGCATATGGATATGAGGTTCAATAATGGTCATGAGGGGTCTCCGGGGTTGCTTTTCCAGAATAGAAGCGTTGGAAAAGCAAAATAGGTTCATTCCGCGGCGATGGCGGAAATCTCAACCAGCCCGTTTTTGGGCAGACAGGCGGCCTGGACCACTTCGCGGGCGGGATAGGGTGGCTGGAACACTTCGGCATAGAGAGTGTTGACGAGGGCAAAGTCGCCCATATCCGCTACATAGATCGTCGCCTTCAGCACATGAGCGGGGGTGAGGTCCGCCTTATCAAGGATGGCCGTGAGATTCTGAAGGGCCCGCCGTGTCTGGGCTTCCACGCCTTCTTCGAATTCTCCGGTTGCCGGATCCATACCGAGCTGTCCAGAAATATACAGGGTTCCTTCATGCTCCACGGCTTGGGAATAGGGACCGATGGCAGCGGGGGCTTTTGATGTTTGAATCGGGTTCATAGGGGGGTCTCCAATGGTGTTCAGCTTTTGCTGACACTATTCTTCCGGTGAAAAAGGAACAAGTCTTATCCCGTCTGGATTCGGCAGATTTTCTTTCGTTACGGAGTATAAAAAGTTCCACACCATGGAAAGAAAGTTTCCATGGTGTGGAAAAACCTCAAAACATTTTTCCATAGTATGGAAAAATGGAATACGGCCGCCGTCCGCCTCCGGGGTTGGAAGGGCCTATTTCTCTTCCTGGAAGAGATGAACATCCCGCTGCGGGAACGGAATGCTGATGCCTTCATCGTCGAAACGGATCTTGATCTTTTCCTGGAGATCGAACTTCACTGGCCAGTAGTCAGCAGTCTTGACCCAGGGGCGAACCGCGAAATCTACACTGCTGTCACCCAAATCCAGAACCGCGATGGTTGGAGCGGGTTCCTTGAGGACGCGGTCGTCTTCGGACAGAACCTGTTCCAGCACCTGACGGACTTTCGGCAGTTTCTCCTGATAGCCGACGCCGATGACCAGATCCACCCGGCGAGTTCTCTTGGCCGAGTAGTTGGTAATGTTGTCGGAGGTCAGCTTCGAGTTGGGGACAATGACCTTCTTGTTGTCGGCGGTCTTTAGAATTGTGGAGAAGATGCCCATCGCTTCCACAGTTCCGGAAGTGCCCCCAGCTTCTACCCAGTCGCCCAGCTTGAAGGGGCGGAAGATGGTCATCAGGACCCCGGAGGCCAGATTGCCCAGGGAATCTTTCAACGACAGGGCAATGGCCAGTCCTGCGGCACCCAGCACCGCGATGATGGAGGTGGTCTGCACGCCCAGCTTGTTCAGCGCGGCGATGATCACAAAGGCCATCATGCCGATATAGGCGGCACTGCAGGTGAAGGAGACCAGAATGGGATCCGCCTTTCCTTTTTCCATGACCCGTCGAATGATTCGGGGAATCAATTTGGCGATTAAGCGACCGATGACATAGATGGCCAGTGCGGCGAGAATATCCGGCCCGTAATGCAGGGCCCAGTCTTTGAGTTTCAACAGATACGGTTCCATATGGGTTTCCTTCTATCTTCTGTAGATGTTCAACAGTTGAAGAACAGGCTACACGGATGGGGAAAGGTGTCAAGGGAGGGACGCAAAAAGGGGAATGGCCGCAAAGCGGCCATTCCCGGTGGTCACACAGGATGACTATCCCGCTTTGGGCATTTTGCAGCAGCCTGGCGAACCTTTAACCAGTCCGCAGGCGCCACACTTCTCTGCATCCGCCTTGCAACAGCTGTCAGATCCCTTGACCTGACCGCATTTGCCGCAGAGGGCCTGCTCGGCCACGGCCGCCTTGGCTTTGTCTGCGCCGCAGGCAAATGCACTGACCGCCATGGTCATGGCGGCGATGATGAGTAAGCTAAATCCTAGTTTTTTCATAGTTGAACCTTTCTGTTCAGGGTGATCTGTATATGCCAGCAAGATACTTCAGATTAAGGATGTGGCGAATGGATTTTACAATCCATTCTTGTGGAGAGAATTGATTCTTCGGTCATCGACGAGTTACAGAGAAAGGCGGCGGGTGATGGGCACCACCGTCACACGCGGGTCCAGCATCCGGTGGTTCTGGACGAGGCCGGAGATGGGCACGACGGTCCACGGTTCGCCTAGAAGATGGTTCAGGCCAGTGGTGATTTCATGGAACTGGAGACCGGGGTTGCCGTCCAGATGATAGAGGCCCGAGGGCAGGGATAAAATCTGCGTCAGGCTGTCTGCAGTGTCAGGGAGAAAGGAGCATCCGGGAAACCATTCCGTGCTGGCTTCGATAATTCCGTGTTCCCGAAAGGCGCGGTCCAGATAATCCACCATCTGGTTTCCGCCGGGGGCCGTACCGATCTGCCATCCGAGGCGCACGATCCAGGCGTTTGGATTCGCGCCCTGAATGCGCTGTTCGCATTCGAATTTATAGCGCCCGTAATCATCATCGGGGAGGGGAAGTTCTTCGACTGAAAACGGGCCGGTTTGGGAACCCGAAAAGACGGAGACCGAACTGGTGAAGAGGAAGGGGATTTTCCGTTGGGCGCAGACCTTCGCCATCCACTCCGCCCAGTCGGGGGAGCCCATAGCCAGATGGCAAAGCAGGTCCGGTGATTCAGAAGCAATGAAGCACTCCACCGCCTCCCGGTTATCGATGGGGTGGAGAGTCCGGTTCCAGGGCACAATGGCATATCCGACAGCCGATAATGATTGTGCAAGGGCCGGAGCGACCGTTCCGTTCATCCCAGTCAGAAGGGCTTTCATCGGTGTGGTTATCTGATCGCTTCTATTATTTTTTGCCATAACCGGTAATGACCGGTTTGATCTTTTTTTTGGGTACGCCCACTCCGGAGCCACTGCCATCTTTACTCCGAATGGTCGCCCGCCAAGTATAGGGGCCTGGGGCCCAGTCACAGCTATAAGTGCCGGTCACGGTCACGCCATCGGCAGCAAGAGTGCCTTGATAGTGGGCTTCCTGCCCAAAGAAAGAGGACTCTTTATCTGTTTGTCGCCGACGTATATCCACCGTCTTTCCATGGATACTGATCGTAAGCGTTGCCCTTTCCTGGCTAGAACCTAATGTCCAAAGGGCATCAAATACATTGCTTTTACCCCGTCGGATCCAAGCGCCCGTCCAGCCTTCTTCATAATCATCCCATCTCGTCCCCAAGCCGTAGAGGAGGCCTGAAGCTGTGGCTGAACTTCCTGTATTCCCGGGTGGTATTGGAGTTGTTATTGTAGGAAGTGAGTTAATTCTTTTCCCCCATACATGAGTCCCGTTTTGGTTATGACCGTCTAAAGTATTTCCCTGCAGGACAAGGGTATCAATCCATTGTCCGTTGTTCGAATTAATCGTATAGGTAAACTCAGAACCATTCCATGTGGCTTTCCATGTTCCGGTGTTTCCATTATCTGCACGGTATGTCCCATTTTTATTTATCCATACAGTTCCGCCATTAAACCATTTCCAGGTTCCACTGATGTCTGGAGCGTTTCC
>CAZGMQ010000108.1:0-8957 GCA_964526745.1 uncultured Verrucomicrobiota bacterium | reverse complement strand
TCTCTCCCTCACCACCCTCGGCCTTCGGTGTCATCTATTTTGAGGCAATGCGATGCCGCAACGGGGCCGTCTGAACCCTTGCAGCGGGGAGGGGAAATGGCTACACTGTGAGGCAACACCAAAGGAGAATTCCAATGAAAAAGAGACTGCTGGGCTGGATGGGCGTTGGCGTGTTGTTTTCTTGTGCGTGCGCGTGGGCCTGCACCACGACAATTGTGACGCCGGGGGCGACGGAGAGCGGCTCCATGTTTGTCACGCATTCGGATGACGGGCATCTGGGCGATGCGCGCCTGATGCGGGTGCCGGCGGCGGACCATCCACCAGGCAGCGAGCGCCCGGTGTTTTATGACTGTGTGTCGATGGGGGAACTCCCGCAGTACGCCAGCTTCACGTATCGCCGCTATGCGGGAAGCGCGCGCGGGCCCGACTATGTGAATCCCGATGTACCGCAGACCGAGCCGATTGGATTCATTCCGCAGGTGGCGCACACCTATGCCTACTTCGACGGCAACTACGGCCTGATGAATGAGCACCAATTGATGTTCGGCGAATGCACGGACGGCAGCAAAACGGACAATGCCCAGCCCGGCCCGAACCGCCTGTTCTACAGCGCGGAACTCGCACGCGTTGCGCTCGAGCGCTGCACGAAAGCCGAGGAAGCCGTGGAGCTGATGGGGCATCTGATTGATACGTATGGCTACTATGGCACGGGGGAAACCCTGCCCGTGGCCGATCCGCAAGAGGCCTGGGTCATTGAAATGGTGCCGGGTCCCGGCGATGTGCCCGGCTTGTGGGTCGCGCAAAAGGTTCCGGATGGCGAGGTGTTCGTCGCGGCGAACGAACTGCGCATCCGGGAAATCGATCCGGCCAATCCGGACCAGAAAATCGGGAAGCATGTATTCGCGGCAGCTCAGGCGCAGGGCTGGTGGAAGCCGGAGGACGGTAAAATGGACTGGCTGAAGACGGTCAGTCTGGGCGAGTACAGCCATCCGTATTATTCGCTGCGCCGCGTGTGGCGGCTGATGACCTTCCTGGCTCCGTCACGGAATTTCAGCCCCTGGGTGGAGGATGGCTACACGAGAGACTATCCCTTCACCATCAAGCCGGATGCGAAGCTGTCGCGCAAGGATGTGATGGCGCTGCACCGCGACCATTACGAGGGGACCGAATTTGATCTGACCAAAGGCGTGGCCGCCGGTCCGTTCGGCTGCCCGTACCGCTATCTGGGGTCCTATGACGCCGGCGGAGACGTGGGTGATCCCAGCGTGAAGCGGGAGGGGGCCTGGGAGCGCGCGCTGTCGGTGTATTACTGTACCTATGTGTTTGTGTGTGAGGGTCGCTCCTCTTTACCGGATCCCATCGGCGGCATCTTCTGGTTCGGCAATGGCAAGCCGGCGGAGACCTGCTTCACGCCGTTTTATGCGGGCATCACGCAAGTCGCTCCGGTGTACCGGACGTGCGATGCGCGGTTCTTCACGCGTGACTCTGCCTTCTGGGCGTTCAACTTTGTGGAGAATTGGGCAACGCTGAACTATCAGGATATCCATGCCGACATCGTGGCCAAGCGGGATACGCTGGAGAAAGAAGCGTTTGAAGCCATCGAGCTGACCGATGCGGAAGCCCTGAAGCGCTATCAGCAGGACCCCGCCGCTGCGGTTGAATTCCTGACCGAATTCAGCCTGAATACGGCCAACAACACCTTCCTCGCCTGGCAGAATTTCGGCGACCGGCTGATTGCGGAGTATGCCGATGGCGGCCTGAACTTCCCGGACAAACTCAATGACAAGCAGGGCTATCCCACAAACTGGCTTCAGACGACTCACTGGCCCAAAGGCCCAACAACATACGCCAAGCCGGACGGAGCGGAATAAAGTTTCTAGTTGAGAACGGTTTGTGTCGTTTTTGAAGGGACATTATTTGCGTTCCGGGCATAGAGGGTCAGGGTGAACGGGTCGCCTGCTTCTGCATTGTCAACCCACGTCTCGGCACTGGGAGTGGCCGAGACGACCGTGGCACCGAAGCTGGTCGTGAATCGATAGCTGGCCGCATCCATCATTTCATCGCACGAGAGTTGGAATTGGGTGAGTCCGCCAGACGAAAGACCCTTAACCAGTTTAAGTCCGGAAGGGGTGAGGGCCCGAAACTCATCGTCGGTATAGACGCTGTTGACCGGATTCCCCAGGACGCTTCCCGGATCGGCCGCGGGGGCTGCAGCGGGGGCTGCCGCAGGGGCATTGGTTGCGCCCGGCACAGCAGCGGGAGCCGCTGCAGAGCTGGATGAGGCATCGCTGGAATCATCATCGCCTCCGCCACAACCGACAAAGCAAAGTATTCCGCTCAATAAAAGGACGACCAACGGGAATAGTTTCGACATGTTCTCTCCTTATTTCATCTTCACAAATGAAGATGGAACCCACCGCAGGCCCATCCCTTACTGACGAAGAGTTTACTGTCAGGCAGAAATCAGAACAACGGAGAAAGTGTTCAATTTGAATTAAGATCTAATGCTGCCACTGGACAGAATGGAGTGGGATGGAGGGGTTGGCTATTAGGGAAAGGCTTGAAATCACAAAAATCCCGCACGGCGGAGTTGGATTCCACAGGGCGGGATCAGACGGGGCTTCGCATGAACCCTGGCTATTTTGGCAGAGCCGCCTAATTCAGGATGGCTTGAGCTTGCTTGGTTGATGCCCAAGGCTCCACCTTGGCCCCAAAAACTTTCAGTGTGTAGGGCTCACTGCCTTGAGCGACCGTTGTCTGGTAAGTGGCGGAGGGAACTCGGGAGGCGAAGTGATCAGCTGGAAAACTGGGGACGAAATAATAGAGCTCAGCGCCTTCAATCGGATCGCAGGCGACATCAAAAACGGTGCCCCGCCCTGAAATGATTGATTTCCCGGTTTGCCGCAGTCCCGTAGGAGTAATGGCAGAGAAATCGACCGCAGCTCCCGCGACCACTTCTACTGGGGGGAGCTCTCCCACCACGGTATCCGCCGGGTCTGAGGAATCTGATGAAGAGGTTGTGTCGGCAGGTGCGGCCGCTGTACTTTCGGCATCACCATCACCGTCGCCCCCACCGCAGCCGGTCAGGCACAGCATTCCAGTGAGAAGCATTGCGATAAGCAGATAAAATTTGTTCATGGTTTTCTTTCGTTTAACAACAACAGATGGAATTAGATAGGTTCACTTAATTTTTTAATAGTCTAACGATAGACAATAAGATAAGGCAACCTGAAAATGCGAATTTCTGACACATCCCGCAACTGAGCCGGATGAAATCAATTGGAGCGGAGTGCTAGGCTTTGCGTCGAAGCAGAGCGATGGTTTCCATGTGATAGGTGTTTGGGAAAAGGTCGAAGGGCTCGATGGCTTCGATGGTGTAGGGCTTCTCCATGAACAGTTTCAAATCCCGAGAGAGCGTGGAGGGGTTGCAGGAGACATAGAGGACGGTGTCCGGGGTGAGGCGGTCAATCCAGTCGATCGCATCGGGGGAGAGGCCGGGGCGGGGCGGGTCTACCACGACGAGGTCAGCGTGCTCCGGGATGCCCGCAGGCAGAGCGTCATTCACATCTTCGGCGATAAATTCAACATTCTCGATTCCGTTCAGCGCTAGATTTTTATCTGCAGCCTTAACGGACGGCTTCCAGCTTTCCACGCCGACAACGCGGTCCGCGATGGAGGCGAGGTGAAGGGCAATGGGGCCGGTGCCGGCAAACAGGTCGAGGGCGACTTCGGGGCGGCCATGGAGGGAGGCCAGTTCGCAGACGCGGGTGAATAATTTTTCAGCCTGGGCGGTGTTGCTTTGGAAGAAGGTATCCGGGGCAATGATGAATCGAAGGCCGTTGAGGGTTTCTTCGATCGTGCCTGGGCCTTTCATCAGGATGCGATTGTCGGCCTTGGCGGTGCCATGAATATTGGTATCGAGAGCGAAATAGAAGGTGTCGACCAAGTCGCCCAACTCGGCGATCAGACGCTCGACGAACTCAGGCGCTTCTTCGGTGGAGACCAGTTCCACCATGCGTTGATTTGTGTGTTTGCCTTCGCGAATCGTCAACTGTCGCAGACCCGGTGTTTTCTTGATCTCATGGAAGGCGGGAATCTGCATTTCCTGTGCCAGTGCTGTGGTCCGCCGGACGATTTCGCGGGAGGCTTCGGACTGCAGGAGACAGTCGGTGGAGGGGAGGATGTGAATGAAGCTGCCCCGGCGATGGAGCCCCAGAATGACGTTGCCATCGACATCGTTGCCGAAGCTGAAGTCCATTTTGTTGCGGTAATCAATCGGATTGTCTGCGCCGACCACATCCTTAACCAGAGCCTGCGCTTCGGGCAGCCCGTAGAGGGCTTCGGTCAGGATTTCTTTTTTGTAGCGAAGCTGGGCGGAGTATTCGATGTGGCGATAGCTGCAGCCGCCGCAGCGCCCGGTCCACTCGCAGTCGGATGGAATTCGTTCGGGGGCGGCTTCGATTACTTCAATGGCGCGGCCGAAGGCGAATTTCTTTTTCTTCTTATAAATCTGAGTGCGGATCGTCTCGTTGGGGAGCGCATCATCCACAAAGACGACAAAGCGGTCATCGCGGGCGAGAGCCTGTCCGCCATAGACCATTTTTTCAGTGCGGACAGTGAGTTCTTTGGGGGCGCGGTCTTTTTTCATGGGGGAGGGCCTTTCAGGCAATCAGCGGCGGAGGGCTTGCCCGATTTCGCGGGCGGCTTCACGGTCGGAATCTTTGCGGCGGAGGGTTTCGCGCTTGTCGAACAGCAGCTTGCCCTTGCCTAATCCGAGTTCAATTTTGATTTTGCCGCGAGTGAGATAGAGTTTGAGCGGAAGGACGGTGTGTCCCTTTTGCTGGATCAGTCCGCGAAGGCGGTCCAGCTCTTTCCGGTGCATGAGCACTTTCTTGGGGCGGTCCGGCTCGTGGGCCTTGAAGCCGGTGGTGGCGGCCGCATAGGGTTCAATGCGCATGCTGTGGACAAACAGTTCACCCTGTTCAAAGGAGGCGTAGGCTTCGGCCAGGCTGACCTGGCTGGCGCGGCAGCTTTTGACTTCGCCGCCGGTTAACGAAAGCCCCGCTTCCCACGAATCCAGAATATGAAACTCGTGTCGGGCCTTGCGATTGGTGGCGAGTGTCCCCTTGCCAGCCTCTGCTGCGGTCATTGCGATGGGGATCGATGCGGCGCTACAGCGCCAGCAGCGAACGGCTGAGCTCGACCTTCGGCGTCGGCAGAGAGCCGAGTTCAGCCGAAAGCTTGCCCTCTCCGATTTCCTTGAGGGCGAGGTCGAGGTGATCCATGTCGATGGTGTCTGGCTTGATCAGCGGGCGGGCGCCGCCATTGAGCTGGCGGACGCGCTTGGAGACCACATTGACGAGCAGCGGGATGTTGGGCATCCGCTCTTTTGCCTTTTCCAATAACAGTGCATTCATGTGGGGACCTCCAGAAATTTCTTGAAACCAATCGAAGCGGCACACTATGGGGCGGGACCGGGGGGGGCGTCAATGATGAATTGTGCCCCATCGCGGGAAAGAAGTGGGCGGAGGGCTTGTCAAACGGGCCTGAAGAGGCGTATAAGGGACCGGAACGTTCTTTTATGATTTGAAGAAAGTTGAGGAACCCGAGTGGCGAAGGCGATTGAACAGTTATTAGTCTTACAGGCATGTGACCAGGATATTCAGCGTTTGCGCAGGGAATTGGAAGATATTCCGTTGCGGAAAGAGCAGATTGAGTCGCGCCTGAACGCGCACAAGGAAGGCGTTGCGCAGGCGGAGCATCTCCTCCTGGAGGCTCAGGCCAGCATCAAGCATCTGGAAGGGGAGATTGAAGCTTCCCGTCAGAAGATCCAGAAATATAGGGATCAGCAGCTCCAGATTAAGAATAATGTGGAATATAAGGCGCTGGAAAAGGAGATTGCGGTGACGCAGTCAGGGATTCGCGCCTTAGAGGATCAGGAACTGTTGGCGATGGAGGCGGTGGAAGAGGCCAAAGCGGCCGTCGAAGTCCGCCATAGCTCTCTGGCCCAGGACCAAACACGCGTGGATGAAGAGGTGAAGACCTTTCTGGAGCGCAGTTCCGGGCTCGGCGAGGAATTGAAGCTGAAGGAAGAGGAGCGGAAAGGGCTGACCGTGGAGGTGGATCCCACCTGGCTGTCCCGCTATGAGCGTCTGTTTGCCAAGCAGGGCGATGCCGCGATTGCGCTGGTGGAACACGGCACCTGCGGCAGCTGTCATATGAAGCTTTCTCCCTCGCAGGTGGTGGAGTCTCGAAAACCCGACACCTTGACGCTTTGCGATTTTTGCGGACGGATGCTGTATCTCTCGATGTAGGCAGGACCTGTTTCGCACATCAGATCTTTGACAGCCGGAGCTCCGGACGCTGGTCGCTGACCGGTTGCGCAAGCAAGCCGGCCAGAGGAAAGTCCGGACTCCACAGGGCAGGGTGTCCGTGTTGGGAACGATGCGGAATCCCTTTGGTAAACGAAGGGAAAGGAAAGTGCCACAGAAACCAGACCGCCTTTGGACTGCCGCAAGGTGTTTCGGAGGTAAGGGTGAAACGGCGGTGTAAGAGACCACCGTGCAGGGTCGAGAGGCCCTGTGCAAGGTAAACCCCACCTGGAGCAAGATCAAATAGGGAACTGCAGGGGCGGCCCGTCCCGAGGCGTGGCAACACGTGGTGGTTCCGGGTTGATCGCATAGATAAATGACCAGGCCTGCGCAAGCAGGTGACAAAATCCGGCTTACTCGTTCGGAGTTCCGGCTGTCAACAGTTTGAAAAATCAAAGATGGGAATAACCAAAACAAAAGGGTTGAGAATAGCGGCACTGGCTTTGCTGGTGTTGGCGCTGGCCCTTGCCCTTCATCTGGTGCTGAGCCTTCGGGCCGCCCGGACCTTCACAGCTCCGCCTTCCGCCGGTCATGGGCAGGCGGTCCCTTCCGGGTTTCGCTGGCCCGGCATTCAGGCCGCGCAGTGGAAACTCTTTCGCTCCGGGGCCCCTGTGGCGCCGCGGGCGACCACCGGCTCGTTGGCCTCCCGCTATCGTCTCGCCGGTGTATTTGTGATGCTGTCCGAGTCCGGTCGTATCGGCGGAGAGAACCGATGCGCCATCCTCGACGACATGCAGACGAAGCAGCAGCTTCTGGCCACGGAGGATGAACAACTCGCCGGCTTTCGTGTCGTTAAGGTTGAAAGTGAATATGTCGTGCTTTCCAATGGCTCGAATGTGGAGACCATAACCCTTGCCGCAGGAACGATTGACGGCTCCGGCCGGGCGGTGGTGGCCGCGGATCTGAACAAGCCGAAGATCCTGGAAACGAACCGGTTTGGGAATCGCATCGGGGAGACCCGCTGGGAGTTCAGTCGCGCCGCCGTCCTGGAATACTATCAGGAGATGATGGATGATCCCGAGCGATTGGCCTCGCTGTTCATGGCGATGGAGCCCGCCCGCAATGAGGCCGGCAAAGTGGCTGGATACCGGGTCAATATGGATGTCGGCGAAAAGGAATTCTACACGCAGATGGGATTCCAGCAGGGGGATGTGGTGCGCAAGGTCAATTCCATGCGGATGACGAGCCAGCGGCGCGCCGAATACTTCATCGGCGAATTCGTTCAGAGCCGCCTCGGTGCCGTCGTGATTGACGTCGAGCGCAACGGCGAACCGAAGAAACTGGTCTATCTGGTCAAATAGCATTCGCCCGGTGCCCGCCGGGGGGTGGGGCGGAGAGCCCTGCCGTGCCTCAAAGGCTTGAATTTCCTTCGTTTTTTCGCCAAAATACCCCTTGCTAGGAAGAAGAGGCGGGATGGAACTGGATTCCGGCGCACAGAAGGATAACGGATGGAGAAGATACGCATAGGCTTGTTTGGATTCGGGAAAACCGGGAAGCTGGTGGCGCATGAATTCATGACTAATGAACGTTTCGATGTGAAGTGGGTCATTAAAAGGACCCGGTCCAACACCGAAAAATATGCCAGCCGTTTATTGGGGTTTGAGTCGGATATGGGCCGCATTTTCTCGATTTCGAAGATGCAGGACGACTTTTTCAGTGAGCACCCCGTCGATGTGTTGGTGGATTTTTCCAGTCCCAAGGGCTATCGCTATTACACGGGTGCTGCCCAGCAGGGGATCAAGATCATTACCGCCATTTCCCGCTACAAGGCAGAAGACATTGAGGCCCTCGAGTCCATGTCGAAGCAGACCGCCCTGCTGTATTCGCCCAATATCACACTGGGCATCAATTTTCTGATGGTCGCCTCGCAGGTGCTGCAGAAAATTGCCCCCCATGCGGACATCGAAATCATCGAAGAGCACTTTCGAAAGAAGAGAGAAATCTCCGGGACCGCTCTCAAGATCGCCAAAACGCTGAATCTGGAGAACGACCGGCACATCCACTCCATCCGGGTCGGCGGGGTGGTCGGGAAGCATCAGATTGTCTTCGGGCTACCGAACCAGACCATCCGGCTGACGCACGAGAGTATCAACCGGGCCGCCTTCGGCCAGGGCGCCATTTTTGCCGCGAAATGGCTGGTGGATAAACCTCCGGGGATGTATTCCATGGAGCAGATCGTCTCGGACATGGTCGGCCGGAATATGCCGATCTTTTAGCGCCCTGTTTTCTTTTCTCCAAAAATAAGGGTTGCGCCGGAAAGGCGATATGGTAGATTTCGTGCCGTCCCGCTTTCAGGGGCGAGCGTAGCTCAGTGGTAGAGCATCACCTTGCCAAGGTGGCTGTCGTGGGTTCGACTCCCATCGCTCGCTCCATTTTTTTGCCCTGATTTCGTCCTGCCGCCATTCGTCCCCTGAATCCCGTCCTTTAAAATTCTGTACGGCTTTTTCCCGCAGCTGAACTGCTTGAAGGTGAATTTCTGATAAGTGGGTCAAAATCCCTTTAAAACAGCATAAATGTGATAGTGCAACACGGTTTCTGTAAATTCCCATTGTCACATCACTCTTTCTTTAGCTTCAAATAGGTTTT
>CAZGMQ010000107.1:0-9028 GCA_964526745.1 uncultured Verrucomicrobiota bacterium | reverse complement strand
CATGGTATGGAAACTATTTTCACGGTTTTTCCATGGTATGGAAGAAATGTTTCCATAGTGTGGAAACTTTTCTCGCTGCCCTCATGCCGCAGCTAAACGTAGTGACGAATCTCTTTCAGTGAGCGCCGCTGTTTCGGCCGAGGCGTGTCCGCAGGAGTCCCCAAACAGATCATCAGTTCGACTTTTTTTACGCACGGAATATCGAGATGGCGTTTTACAGCGCGCTCGTTAAACCAGCCCAGCCAGCAGCTGCCAAGGCCTTCCTCTTCCGCCTGCAGGACGAGGTGTTCGCAGGCGATTCCGATGTCCACCAGGCTGTACTGCACCCCGCGGAATTGCGCCCCGATCCGGGCAGCCCATTTCATCTTCTCGGTCACGACGACAATGAGCACGGACGCATCGGCCGCAAACCGGTTCATGCCATAGGGGGCATGAGTGCAGCTGACTTCGGCCAGCTCGCGTACCCGCGAAGGATCATCCACCACCACAAAAGACCAGGGCTGGGAATTGCAGGCGGAGGGGGCCAGCCGGGCTGCTTCCAGGCATCGGTCCAGCACCTCCCGAGACACACGGGTTCCGGGCTGATAGCAGCGCACGCTCTGCCGACGCTTCACCAGATCCAAAAAACTCATGTGTGGTTCCCTTTTCTCAAGCTACCGCAAATCCTCATGATCAGGACGACCATCCATAGAACACCCGCTACAATCCATGAGCCATAGAAAATGCGCGGATCCACCCACCAGCTCCACCCGGCGAATTGCCACTCTGAAAAGGGCCATAGGAGCGGTGTCATGAATGGTCCACTGCCATGGGTGGGCACATCCATCAGCACATGAATGGGCCAAGCCAGCGCAGGAAGCAAAAGCGGCCGTTTGATCCAAGCCAACAGACTCAGACTGATCACGATTCCAACAATGCTGTGGGTGAAATTGTAGAGGACAAAGACAAACCCGGGGATACCGGACCAGCGAATGCCATTTCCCGCAATCAAATCCAATGAGAAGTGGATGCCGAGCGAAGCCAGATCAGGAAGCAGACCAAACAGAAAAGCCGCCCAAAGAGTCCAATCCATCAGCTGACGCTGACCGACGGAATCAACGGGTCCTTTACAGCCCCCGGCGAGACCGGTCCGGCTGCAGATCGCCGCGCCAATGAAACCATGGACCAGCGTATCCACCAGAGATCATTCCTAGGAGGAAGCGGATTCAGCCACTTCCAGACTCTTCAGATAATCGGCGACTTCTTCAGAGCTGCCGAAGGACAGCATCTTCAGCGTTTGGCCGCGGGCTTCCTTTAAATCGATTTCAGCAATGCGCCGCTGCACGGCCGGAATCCCCATGGGATCCATACTTAAGGTGCGCAATCCAATCCCAAGCAGGAAAGGAAGCATTTTAGGATCCAAAGCCAGGTTGCCGCAGAGCGACACCGGCTTCTTGGCTTTCCGGGCCGCTTTCACGATAAACTGAAGGGATCGAAGCACAGCGGGATTGTGAGGGGAATACCAGTCCGCCACTTCGTCATTGGTACGATCCACGGCGAGCAGATACTGAATCAAATCATTGCTGCCGATGCTGAGGAAATCCGCCGTGGCCGCCAACTCGTTTGCCATCACGGCAGCGGAAGGCAGTTCCACCATCACGCCCAGGTCCGGCATGCGGTTCGGAATCTGTTCTTCGTCCAGCTCCTGCTGGCAGGTTCGGGCCAGTTCTTTCGCGGCAAAAAATTCATCCAGCGAGGCCACCAGCGGGAACATGACCTTGGCTTGCGGATTTCCATAGGCCGCCCTCAACATGGCGCGCAGCTGCTGCTTGAAGATTTCCGGATTCCGCAAGGAGAACCGCAAGGCGCGAAGGCCAAGGAATGGATTGTTTTCATGCTGGACCGGGAAATAGGATAGGGCCTTGTCCCCGCCGATATCCAGGGTGCGGAAAACAACCGGACGTCCCTCCATCTGCTCCAGCACCCTCTTGTAGCCGATGTATTGCTCTTCCTCCGTGGGGAAGGTGCTGCGCACAATGAACGGGAATTCCGTCCGGTACAGACCGATGCCCTTTGCTTTCACACTCAAGGCCACTTCGAGCTCGTTCACCAGATTCAGATTGGCCATCAACTGGATTTCCACCCCGTTTTGGGTCCGGGTCTCCGGCAGCGTCTGACGGGCCAAGCGATCCCGATCGGCCAGAGTCCGGATCAGCTCCTTCATGGTCTGGATGGCTTCTGGACCCGGACGGACCACAATCTGTCCCTCTTTTGCATCCAGCAGAATCGGGGTTTCTTCCGGCAAGTGGAGTAAGCGCTGATCCGATGCAATCACCAGGGGAATCTGCAGGGCTTTGGCCAGAATCGCGACATGGGAATGCTGGCCGCCGGCCAGGACCACCAGGCCTGCGGCCCCTTCGGCCGACAGTTTCAGGATGTCGGACGGCAGGAGTTCTTCGGCAATGATAATCTGTCCGGTGTAATCCGGGCTGGAGCTCTCCATCGACGGAGCTGAAATATTGTGGAGCAAACGGTGACCCAAATCCTCCACATCCAGCACCTTTTCGCGCAGGGTCGGATTCGGACTGTGGGAAAACAAGTCGGCGTAGTGCCGCACTTCATCCATGATGGCGACCCAGGGATTCGTCCCTTTCCGTATTTTTTTTCGGATTTCGCCGGAAAACGCATCATCTTTCAACATCAGGACATGGGCCGCAAAAATCATGGAGGCGGCATCGTGAATCTGATCTTCCAGCCGGCGCTGCAACTCCATCAGCTGCCGCTCTGTGGCGAGAAGGGCCCGGTCAAAGTCGGCTTCAGTCAATCCGACGGGACAGGATTCTTTCGAGTCCGGATGGGAAAGATACTGGCCGATTCGGGTCGACAGCCCCATGCCCATCACACCGGAAGCTCCCTGCCCTCTCACACAGTGAGTCCCCGAGCCGAATTCATTATCCGAAAAATGGGGAAGCGTAGGCGTTTCGGGTTCCTTGGTGCCACTCAGACGCATCAGCAGATGGGCATTTTCCACCACGCCCGCCAATTGAGAGGAAATGACTTTCAGGGCCTGAATGTCGTTCGGGGTGAAGTAGTTCCACTGCGGGTCCTGCACCACAATCATGCCGACCGGATTCATTTTGCGCAGAATCGGAACCGCTAAAAACGAAAGAAACTGTTCTTCCCGACTTCCGGACACATGTTTGAAGTGGGGATTATCCGTGGCGCGTGCCTCACAAATCGGCTTCATTTCCTTCAGGGAGGTGCCGGTGATGCCTTCCCCAATTTTAAGCCGCAACTGCCCGATCAGAATGGGGTTCAAGCCCTGATTGGCACGCAGGACCAACTCCTGCGTCTCGGACTCATACAGATAGATCGAACAGACCGCAGCCCGCATGTGCCACGCCACGGTGGAAACCGCCTTCGCCAAAAAAGCATCCAGTCCGGCCTCGAAATCAAAGAGGCCGACTAGCTCGCCGATGTCGCACATCAGCGCTACATTGTCTTTCTGAAAATCACTCATTTATGCTTGTTTCCAAGTCAGACCCGCTGATTTGTTCGTGGCAAAGCTTGACTTTAATCCAAAAAAAAGTACCTTCACTCGCGGTTTCAATCCATCTATTGCCCGATGGTGTAACGGTAGCACGACAGCCTCTGGAGCTGTTCGTCTAGGTTCAAATCCTAGTCGGGCAACCAATTTACAAAAAGCCGTCCCTTGTTGGAGACGGCTTTTCGTTTTTGGGGAATCCATACGCCGCTTCCCGATTGATCCGACCCTAGCTGACCCGGATTGGCATCAAGACATATACAAAACTGATGGTGGAACGCATCACGCCGGGACTCGTGTCATCGGTCAGATCCAGAAACACCTCATCCGCGGTCAACGCCTTCAACGGATCCATCAAAAAGGCAGGATTAAAGGAAATGGCGATATCGGGACCGCTGTATTTCACATCCATCGTTTCGCGGCCTTCGCCGATCTCGGCGGCCTGGGCCAGAATCTCCAGGCGATTTTCGGTGAAGGTCAACTTCACGCCCGAGACAGCATCGCTGACCAGCTGCGAGGTGCGGCGGACTGCCGTCAACAAGGTTTCGCGCTCCATGGAGACCCGGTTCCCTGCGGACTGGGGAATCACCTGGCGGAAATTCGGATAGGTGCCTTCAACCAGCTTGGAGACAATGAGAGTTCCGTCGAACTCAAAGGCGACCTGCTTGGGCGTCAACAGAATCTTCAGGTCACCGGAATCGCCCAGCGTGCGAATCAGCTCATCCACGGTCTTCAGGGGAACAATCACATCCATTTCGGCATCGGCCGGGAATTCCACTTCGTGGTCCACCAGCGCAAGGCGGCGGCTGTCGGTTGCTACGACCGTCAGTTTTCCATCCTTGAAGCTCAGCAGGACGCCATTGAGCAGTTGGCGGTTCGCATCGGTGGAGGCCGCATACGAGGTCAGGCGAAGCATATTGCGGAAAGCCGCCTGATCAAAAGTGTAGGTCTTCGGATCGTTCATTTCGGGAAGACTGGGATAATCGGCTTCGGAAATGCCATGAATCCGGAAGAAGGAGCTGGCGGCATGGATGAAGGCAATATTGCTTTCATTCACTTCCATCTCGGCTTCATCCACGCTGAGTTCACGGAAGACACCAAAAATGCGTTTGGCAGGCAGCGTGGTGGCTCCCGGCTCAATCACTTCTGCGTCCATGCTGGCACGAACGGTTAAGGACATATCCGTGGCGGTTAGCTCCAGCTTGCCATCTTCTGCCTTAAACAAGACATTCGAAAGCACAGGAAGGGCGTTTCGTGGATTGATCACGGACTGGATCTTTTGAAGACAGTCGATGATCGCCTCTTTGTTCACTTTGATTTTCATACCTTCTCCGCTTCGCTGCTCTTATATTCTTTCTTAAACATCTATATCTAAAGCCGTATTAGTATGTCCTGTGGACAGTGTGGACATCAAGAACAGAATAGACAGGACGGGGGTGAAACGCCTGTCGGACCTGTTGAAAACTACCCCCCCCTCGCTGTGGGTTCTGGGCATAACTTTGGGTTGTCCACAGGAGCGTCTGTTTGTCCACAGGGTACCCATCGGTTATCACGAGGTTGTGCACAAGCCGAAAAAAACCGAGGCATTCTATGAAAGCCCTGGGTGAAATGGACTGGAAGAACGTCATATTAGCAAGGGGAGACCACTCCGCCCAGGCGCTGCTGTAAGGAGAGGATCGTCTGACGCAGACCGGTGTCCGTTTTCATCTTGGTCCCGACCGAGCGGTGCGCGTGAAGGACCGTGGCATGGTTCCTAGCGAAGGCGTTCCCGATGGAGGGCAGGGACTGCTCGGTCATCTCTCGGCAGAGATACATGGCCACCTGGCGCGGGAAGGCGATATTGTGCGGTCGCTGCTTGCTGCTCATGTCGCCCAAGCGGATATCGTAGTATTCGGCGACCATTCGCTGGATCCCTTCCATGGTCAGCGCAGTCTGGTTTTCTTGTTCGATCGTGTCCCGCAGCAGATATTCCAGGGCCTCGGTCGTCAGAGGCTTGCGAGTCAGGGAGGCATAGGAGGCCGCCCGCAGCAGGGACCCTTCCAGTTTACGGATATTCGAGCGGACATGTTCCGCAATGAAGAACAGGACATTATCCGGAAGCTGAATCTTCAGTTGTTCGCGCTGCCGTCGCAGAATGGCCACCCGGGTTTCAAGGTCCACCATTTCCATTTCGGTGCCCAGACCCCATTCAAAACGTGAGACAAGGCGTTTCTCGAGGTTGGCAATTTCACTCACCGGCCGATCGCTCGTCATGACGATCTGCTTCTGATTTTCATAGAGGGTATTAAAGGTGTGGAAAAACTCTTCCTGCGTGCTTTGTTTGCCGGCCAGGAAATGAATATCGTCAATCAGGAGCAAGTCGATATTCCGGTATTTCTTCCGGAAGGCGGAGATGCTGTGCTGCTGGAGGGCCTGAATGAATTCGTTGGTGAACGCTTCGCAGGAGGTGTAGCAGACAGTCCCTTTTCCTCGTTGCAGAACGGCTTGCCCCATTGCCTGGATCAGATGGGTCTTGCCGAGTCCCGTGCCGCCGTGAATGAACAGCGGGTTATAGGCGCGCCCGGGGGCTTCCACCACCGCCAGCGAGGCGGCATGCGCAAACGTATTGGATGGACCAACCACAAAGTTATCGAAGGTATGCCGCGGATTGAGCGTTCCCCCCGCATTATAGGATTTCAGGATCCGGCGCTTCGCGGGGGCTTTTTTGGCTTCGACCGTTTTCATCTCCGGGTCCGGCTCTGCCGGGACCCGTGCGCCATCCACCATGAAGGTGATGGTGAGATTCTCCGCGCCGGAGGCTTCCAGCGCTTCTCGAATCATGGGGAGATAGTGTTCTTCGAGCCAGTCCTGATAGAACCCGTTCGGTACGGTTAAAATCAATTGGCCTTCCGCTTCATCCCCGACGGTTTCAATGACTCCAATCCAGCGATTGTAGACATCTTCCGAAAGGGTGGCAGAAAGGAACTCACAGGCTTTCGCCCAAATCTGTTTTGCCTTACTTGTTTCCACCAAAATCCTCTTCCTTGCTCGGTCAGCAAGTCTCTCACGAGGCGTGACCCGGCACAACTCAAATTTCAAACTCAAAAAACACCAGACGAAATCCCTATTTGGAGTCGTCAGACAGGGGTTTTGAGGGACTTATCCACAGGTTATACACAACCCATATTCCCTCCTTGCCCGCTGAACAGAGCCGACTGTAGTTTTGAAGTTGGATTTCGACAAGTCCCATCCCACTGATTTATAAATAATACTTTTACCTCCGCAATATCTTGTAGATTGAAATATGAATTCCACAAGATGCAGTATAATTAGAAAATAATTTCAAAAAGTTTCATCGGCGTCTTGACAAGTAATTTTATGATTGAAAAGAGACGCCAACCCCTTGAAAATCCCCCTATTCCAAAAAATAGAGAAGCCCAATTTATGAAAAACACAAAGAAATCAACAGATTCGCGCCTTTTGATTGCAACCGGTCCGGAAACCACCGATGTCCGGTATGCCACAGGACTGGTAGCACCGGATCCATTTGGACTTTTGATCCGGGGTTCTCGACATTATCTGCTGGTTTCGGCCCTGGAGGCAGCCCGGGCTCATCACACCTGCCCGACTGCTATTATTCAGACGCCGGCACAGCTCTTTCCAGACACCATTCCCCAGCGGCAACCCTGGGAGGATCAGGTGGTCGAGTGGGTGCGTCAGCTGGGCTGTCGGAGTGTGCAGGTTGGAGCGGCTTTCCCGTTGGGGACCGCTCGGGCGCTTGAACAGGGCGGCATCCGGGTGGAGTTGGTCCAGACCCCCCCCTTCCCACAACGCGCGATCAAATCGCCGCAGGAAATTTCCTGCATCACCCGCTCACAACGTGCCGCCGCCGCTGCCATGCGGGCTGCGATCAACTGCATTCGCTCCTCCGAGATATCCCGCTCCGGGCTGTTGAAAGTCAACGGGCGGACCCTGACCTCGGAACAGCTCAAAGAAATCATTGGCCGCACGTTATGGGAGCGGAACTGTTCGGATGATGGAACGATTGTAGCCATCGGTCCGCAGGGAGCCCGGCCGCATGATTCGGGTTCCGGCCCGTTGCGCGAAGGCCAGCCGGTGGTAATCGATATTTTTCCGCGCGACAAATCAACGGGGTACTGGGGGGATATGACCCGTACTGTGGTGCGCGGGAAAGCCTCCGCTTCGGTTCGGCGTCTTCATCGGGATGTGGCCGCGGCGCAGAAGTTGGCGTTGTCGATGCTGCGACCCGGCGTGGAATCCCGTGCGGTGCAGAAGGCCGTGGAATCCTTCTTCCGCGAGGCGGGACACGAGACGCGTCTATTTCCCCCCGGGCAGGAGTGCGGATTCATTCACAGCGTGGGCCATGGTGTGGGCTTGGATATTCATGAATCTCCGGGACTGCGCAATGAACCCGGCCGGCTGATTGCCGGGAATGTGGTGACGGTTGAGCCGGGGCTCTATGTGCCCGGATTGGGCGGTGCCCGGATTGAGGATACGGTTGTTGTGACCTGCACCGGCCACAAAAGCCTCGCCAGTTGCTCCAAGAAACTGGCAGGTTAGCCCGCAATGAAAACCATCCTTCTATTCGGATTACTGTTGCTGACTCTGGGAGTCCTGGTCGGCTGGATCTATCTCCGGCATTTTGAATTCAACCGGCTGTATCATCCCTCCAGCAACATTGAAATGACACCGGCCCAGTTTCAACTCCGCTTTCAGGAGATGCAGTTTACGGCCGTAGACGGCACCCCGCTGACTGGCTGGTGGATTCCGGCCAACCGCCCGCGCGGAACCGTTTTGTTTTGTCATGGCAATGCAGGCAACATCGGGTCGGTGGCTCATCTGGCTCCCGAATTCTTCAAACGGGGATTCAACCTGCTGCTGTGGGATTACCGCGGCTATGGAAAAAGTGGCGGCCACATTTCTGAAAAAGGGTTCTATACGGATGCACGGGCGGCTTTCGATGCCGCGAAAGCGATGAGCGGCAAGCTGCCTATCCTCATCTATGGGCAATCTCTGGGTGGAGCCATTGCGGCGAATCTGGCGACGGAGCGGCCAGCGGATGGCCTCATCATCGAAGCCAGCTTTTCCTCGGCGGCGGACATCGCCGCTCGCTGGTATCCTTCGTTCCCGGTGGATAGGCTTCTCTCTGTTTCCTATGATTCCGCCCGTCAGGTGGCCACCCTGGAGGGATTGCCCAAGCTGATTGGTCACAGTCCGAAGGATCAACTCATCCCCTTCCAGAGCGGGCGGATTCTCCATGCTTCGGCCGCCGCCCCTGTCACCTTTGCACTGATGTCGGGTGGGCATAACGACAGCTCCTGGTTCACTCCAGGTGAAGCCGGCAATGAAGAGCTGGAGGCTTTCTTAGCCTCCTATAAACGCTGAGCCCGTTCCTTGGGTTTAGGTACGGCTCAGGCTTTTCCGTAAACTTTTCCACACGATGGAAACATTTTTTCCATACCATGACGCCACCGACAAAAGTATTTTGTGTTGCAACCGATTATC
>CAZGMQ010000106.1:0-9032 GCA_964526745.1 uncultured Verrucomicrobiota bacterium | reverse complement strand
CGGTATGGAACGCTCTCTCTTATACCTGCGGCATTTTAAGTTACACTCTTCACCAGCTTGACGCATGTTGTAAAGCAATCTACGTTCTTCTAGGGTCATGTGATGATGCATGGGGCTCTCCTCGTCTGGTAACGAAGAGCCTATCTTATCGCATGACCCTCTGTTGCGTTAGCCACTAGACCGTGGGGTGTTTATCAGTGGTGAATATCCGATCTTCGGCTGTTTCCCCATCCTGAAGATCCCGTTCATCCTGTCAAAAACTTCTCTTTTTCTTGTTTCGGTGTGGCCTTTTCTTCTCCAAAAGCCCAAAATCAAATCAGAAACGAAGCCCCCCCTTATAAAGGAGAAAAACCATGATCAGAGAACTACCCGAAAGTAGCGGCGCCGTCCTGGGATTCGAAGTCACCGGTAAGGTCGGCCTGGAAGAAGAGAAGCAATGGATTGCCCGCATCGAAGAAGCCGTCGCGGAATATGGCCAGGTCAGCGCGCTTGTCGTGCTGGGCGCAGAAGCCGATTGGGGTGTAAAAGCCGGCCTCGAGGATCTCAGATGGGTTACGACCCACATACACAATCTCAAAAAGGTTGCCCTTGTCACCGATAGCAAGGTCTGGGAATGGCTCATTAAAATTGATGCGCAGTTCGCCAAGCTCGTGAACATCGGAGAAAAGCAGTTCACCCATGCCGAGATTGACGAAGCCTGGGCCTGGCTTAAGCAATAACGCGTCCATTTAGGCGCATCTGCGGTGTTGCGACCGGTTTGCGGTGGGGAACCACAGCTTCACCGTTCGACGCCTTGCATCTGCACCCAACTGAACGCGTTCTTGAGCTGTTCAGATTTGTCCGCAGGTTTCGATCCTGAAGATCCTGTTCATCCTGTCAAGACCGCTTGGATGGTTCTCCGCTGCTCCGGGCTGCAGAATCTGCGTCCATCTGTGGAATTGCCACTCCGTTCGCTCCACCTTTGGTGGACCGCGATAGAATTCGCGTTCATTCTGCGCCGTCGGCTTGAACTCGTCTCTCATCTATTTGTGGAGAACTCTACTCTTTGGCGGGTTCCGTCGCCGGCGGCTGGAATTTTGGATCCTGAAAGGTGATCGATCCGCCGCAGAGGGTGCCCACGCAGTGGAGGGCTTCGGGGGCGGGGTTCAGGGGATCGAAGTCACCCGCCAGGATTGTCAGGTCCGCAAGCATGCCGGACTGCAGCGCGCCGCGAACGTGCTCATCGTACTCGCTATGGGCGTGCCCCGCTGTGAAGGCGTGGATTCCTTCATCGAAATTCACCCCTTGGTTCGGCATCCCCGGCTCCCAGGGCGTTCGCCGGACGGCCCGATGCAGTGCGTCGAGCGCATTGCAGGAGACAATGGGCCAATCGCTGCCGAAGGTCAGATGCGCGCCTGCGTCCAGCAGGCTGTGCCAGGCAAAGGCCGTCGGCCATTCAGTTTTGGGCACTTTTTGGTGCCACATGGTGATGGGGGGGCGTTCATGCAGCGGCTGCATGGAGGGGATGACTTCCATCGGGCCAAACTGCGGGATTGCCTGCGGCCGGCACAGTTCGATGTGCTCGATTCGATGCCGGATTCGGTGTCCCCGAGTTTTATCCTGTTTGGCATGGCGCTCGCGCGTCCGTTCGATAGCCTTCAGGACGGCATCCACCGAGGCATCGCCGATGCAATGGGCGGCCACCTGAAATCCCAGCAGATCCGCCCGGCCGATGACCGCGTCGAGTTCGGACTCGTTGAAGACGGGAATACCCGCGCACGGGGTCGTGTCGCTTCGGAAGGCCGTATCCTTTTCCACCACGCCGTCCATGAAGATTTTGAGGTTATGGAAGGTCACTCGGCCGGAGCCGCTTAGGAATTTGCCCTCGGTTTCTTTCCTGCGCTGTTCCTGGCGATCCAGATGGGGCTGCACATGGATCTGATGAATCGACCGGTGGAAATGCAGGGAGGTCAGGAGATGCACCGGCAGATGCGGATGATCTTTCGTGTGGGGGTGACGGGTCGCGGTGGACAGACAGATTTCATGACGTCTCCGGGATGCCACGTTCAACTCCCGGATGAGCAGGTCGTTCAGGTTGCTCCGCGACAACCGACCGGCCCGCGCGTCCATCAACGCATTGCGAATGAGTGCGGCGCCGTCGATATCCTCGAACATGCTCTCATCGGGCAGGACAGAGATTGACGTCGAGACCCGGATCGGCAGTTCGCCGCGCTCTTCCAATTCGAGCAGCAGAATTAGCAATTCGATATCCTCTTCCGGCAGGCCCAGGCCCATGTTGTGCACACTGGTGAGCCCTTGTGCGGCCAGGTATTCACAAGCATTGCGCAGGCCATCGAGCTTTTGCTCCACCGTCTGTGGATAGGTCGCGCGCAAGGTCGCTTCCACGATGAAGTAGACATCCGGTTCTCTCAGCTCCCCGGTGGGGATCCCGTCGGCGTCCAGTTCCACGTTGCCGGTGAGGTTGAGTTCCTCCAGGAGGTTGGGCCAGGGGGGCATGGGATGCATCAGTCCGGCCACTTCCAATGCGCGCGTATTGGCCCAGCCGGTGTGCAGGTCGTGCGCATAGATGAACAGGGGGCGGTCATCCACGATGGTGTCCAGGAGTTTCCGGGTGGTCTGTGCGGGCAGAATCGGCGGGTCCAGGTAGTGCAGGCCATACACATGCAGCGCGCCCAGGTCGGGATGCGCCTTCGAGAAAGACCGAATCTTTTCTTCGAGTTCCGCCAGCGTGGTGACCTTCTCGACATCGCAGCCCTGAACATGTTCAGCCCCAATGGTAAGATGGATATGCGACTCTCCGAATCCGGGCGTCACCAGCCCGCCCCGGACATCCAGGACCTTCGTGCTCTCGTCCATGAGCTCCTTCGCCTGCTGAGCCGTTCCTGTGTACAGAATCCGGTTTTCTTTCAGCAGGATGCAGTCCGCATCGGGATGGCCATGTAGATGCGCATTCAGGAGCGCGGTGTCGGCCGGCGCGGAGGGCAGGGAAGTGGGAGGCAACTGAATCTGCGGGTGCAGATTGGGCTCCGTTCTTTTACCCTCGAAGAACTTTTTGGTGATCTTCAGGTGCTCATAATGGGAGCGCATGAATGCGGCGCGTGCGAGCGAATAGGATCGATGAAAACACATGAAAGGTCCGTCCCTTCGAATTCAAAATTCAGGCTTAAAATCAGGCGGCTTCCACCCTCTCAAAAAGGGGCCGAACATCAAAGAGGAAACCAGAAGAGTTCTCTCTCACAGAGACACGGAGAAAAGAGGGGGATCTATGGCGGAAATCCCGTTCTCTTCGAGAGCGGGATCAACGAGGACTGTTTTCTGACGCCGGACACACGCGGCGTGTACCCGCGCGCCAGAACGCAGCCCTCTGCAAGCCGTGCAGCGGCTAACCCTGCCATTTCAGATCCTGAGCATCCTGTCTAAACATCTTCTCCGCTCTCTGTGCCTTTGTGACTCTGTGTGAGAGTCGGCTGCTTCCTAGTCGGGGAAGACCACCGCCCTGAGATGTTCCGGCAGGTGCTGGATCTGCCACTCCCGTTCGGCAGCGGCGGCAGTTGCCGCATCATCGGGATTCGCAAAGCTGACAGCTTGCTGGGCATAGGCCGCGGCATGCGGCGCATGCCCGGCCATATGCGCAACCCCGGCGGCCTGTCCGCAGGCCCGAGCCACCGCGCAAGCGGCTTGCAGATTCTGTTCTTTCGCCTCGCGGGCCGCCGCATGGGCGGCAAACGCAGCCTCGCGACTCTTCCCGCACTTCACTTCACCCCGCGCCCAGGCGCGAACGGCCTCAATCGCTTGCCGTGGCCGCACCTCCCCCGGCATCGCCTCTTCAAACAGATGAATTACATGTTCCGCGCAATCCGCTGCCCAAAGGGCCAGGAGCTTCTGATCTTCTCCATCAGCTCGACTGATGTTTTTTTCGCTCATCCGCTTTTCTTTCCAAGTCGGATGAAGAAACCGCCGGTGAGGAAGAGGCAGACTCCAAAGACCACTTCGGACCAGTGAATCGAGGGGAGGGGCTCAGAGCCCAGGAACCCGCTCAGGGTAAGCAGAAGTCCGTAGCAGGCCAATGTAAGTCCGGACAGCATCCAGCAAATCTTCGTGATCAGTCGGATGGCTTGAAGCTTCTTCATTCCAGAATGATTATCCCCCCAATGGGGAAGTGCAACACCGAAAGAAGAAAATAGATTCTCACACGAAGCCACGAAGACACGAAGTCACAAAGGGGGAAGAATGGCAGGCCTCCCGTTCTCTTTGAGAGCGGGATCAACGAGGGTTGCTTTCTGTCGCCGGTCACACGATGCGCGTGCCCGCTCGCCAGCAAGCAGCCCTCTGCAAGCCGCGCAGCGGCTAACCCTGCCACATCTGAGTTCTTAACTCTGTGAGTCTCCGTGAATCTCTGTGGGAAATATTTCTTCGGCTGTTCTCTTAGCGCCGCAGGCCTCTTTTAACGGTTGCGCCCCTTTGCGTCCATCGCGCCCCTTGCGTTAAAATTCTAAGGAGTCGGGGGAGGGGGCTTGCGTCATTTGAGCATGTCCACCACTTTGGCGGCAATGGCATCATCTTTCAGAATGGATAGGGAGGCGAGGAGCGCCTGGGGTGCCCCGCGCAGCGCCATACTCTGGGTGAAGGTGTTCAGGAGGGATTCCCGGTTGAAGGCATCCAGTTGCGCCAACCCGAGAATGCTATCCCGGATCGCCTTGTCTTCCGTGGCGGCCTGGATCAAGCCGATGAAACTCTCATATTCTGAAACAGGTTGCTTGGTCATCTGGGTTTTCCCATCTCTTTATCAGGACGAAATCAATGGTCTCAAGAATAGCAGAACGGTGTGTGAGTGCCATTCAGAATAGTTGTCTGGCGCTGCCTGCCTCTCTTATGTCTTCTTCACTTTGTGTCTTCGTGCGTTACCACTCCGTTCGCTTTGCTCTCTTGTTAGCCACGCTTCGCGTGCCTTTATAGAATATCGCGTTCGCCCTTCGTCCCCCTTTCGCGGAACTTGGGCTCTGCACTCATCTATTCGTGTGAGAACCGGCTGTTTCCTGTCCGAGCTGTTATGGCTTCTTGTTCTTCATCACAGACTTAATCATCTTGCCGAAGTTTTTGTCTTTTTTCCGTTTGTCGACATAGGACAGGTCATTGAAGTCGGTTTCTTTTTTGAGTTTTAGGTAGCTCTGGAACTGGTCTGCGTCCAGTTCGCCGGATTCAAGGGCTTTGCGGATGGCGCAGCCCGGTTCCTGCGTGTGGCTGCAGTCGGAGAAGCGGCAGGTGAGGACCAGGTCGCGAATGTTTGAAAAGCTGTCCTCCACAGCTTCGCTCGCGCCGATGAGTCCGAGCTCGCGCATGCCGGGGGTATCGATGAGCAGCGCACCGCCTTCGAGAAGCATCAGCTGCCGGCGCGTGGTCGTGTGAGCGCCTTCGCCGGTTTCGCTGACGGCTCGGGTCTCCAGGTCCTCATTCCCGGTCAGGCGGTTGATCAGCGTGCTCTTGCCGACACCGGATGAGCCGAGCAGGCAGAAGGTCTGGCCCGAGGAAAGGGTCTCGCGAAAGAGCTCCAATCCGTCGCCCGTCTCATTGCTGATGGGGAGGAGTGGGGTTGAGATGCCGGCCTCGCGAATCTGCGCGATCATGCCCTCCAGCTCTTCGGGGGTGACGAGGTCGGTCTTGGTCAGAATGAGGATGGGTTCGCTGCCGCCTTCGTTGGCCGCGATGAGATAGCGCTCGAGCCGCCGGATGTTGAAATCGTAGTGGCAGGACTGGACAATGAACACGACGTCCACATTGGCGGCAATCATCTGGAAATCCACGGTCTTGCCGGGTGTTTTGCGGCGCAGGAAGGTCCGCCTCGGTAGCACGGCATGAATGATGGCGAGGGTCGGCGAGGATTGCTCGATGCAGACCCAATCGCCCACGCAGGGAATGTCCGTACGGACTTCCACATCGAAGTGGAACTTTCCGGAGAGTTCGGAGGCGGTCTCCCCGTGCTCGCTCTGGAGGATAAATGCGCCGCGTTCGACGGTCATCACCCGGGCGAGGGCTTGTCCGTCCTGGAGCAACTCACCGGCATGCGACGCCACCCAGTTGTCATATCCTAATGCTAGCAGATCCATTTTCTTATCTATTATGTAGTGAATCTTCTCTGTGCCTTTGTGACTCTGTGAGAGCGTCGGCTGTTTCCGTTACTGCGCTTCGGTCGAGCTGATGTCGGCGTCGGCGCCGGTGCCGCCGGGTTCGCCGTCGCTGCCGTAGGAGAGGATTTCGAAGTTCTCGTCCTGGCGGCCGGGGATCAGATAGATGTAGTCGCGTTTCCAGGGATCCATCGGAATGGTCTTGCCGTTGAGATAGCCGCCGTCGGGAAAGTTCTGGGGAACCGGCTCGGTGTTGGGTTTGATGACGAGCGCTTTGAGCCCCTGCGTCTGGGTGGGATAGCGCCCGTGGGCCATGCGGTAGGTCGTGATGGCCGACGACAGCACCTGGATCTGCGATTTGGCGGCGGCTTGGCTGCCCATGCCGATCTGCGGGGCGATGTTCAGCAGCACCACGCTGGCTAGCAGCGAGATGATGGCGATGACCACGAGGATCTCTACAAGAGTAAACCCAGAGGTCCGAGGTCGGAAGTCCGCAGTCCGAGGGGACAGGGGACAGGGGGCAGGGCTCAGCCGTCGGAGGTCGGAGGTCGGAAGTTGGGGGGCAGAGGTTGGAAGGGATGTATTCATAATTTAAAATAAGGTGGGTTGATTGTTCTCTTCAATGGCTTCCGGAATCCGAGCATCCAGCTTTTTGGCGAGCGCGTCAAGTTTGCCCAGATAGAACAGGACATTTTCATCGCGCGCGTCGGGGTCGAATTCGGAGGCGAGTTTGGCGTTGGCGTAGATGGGGACATTCTTTTTGATGCCGGTGACATAGTAGGAAACAGAATCGCCGGCCTGGTAGGGTTTTCCCGAGGCGAGCACCACTTCGTAGACGGGCTGACGCGATTTGCCGCCGGCTTCGCGCTTGCGCTGATAGGTGGAGGGGGAGTCGTTGAGTTTTTCGGTCTTGGCGAGCTTCGTGACCGGCAGGCGGCTCTCGGCGACCTCGGCGCGCCGGCGAAGGACCATCTCCGTGATTTCTTCGGCGCGGCCGTGGAGGGTCAGCGTGAGCCACTCACGCAGGAAGTCGCGCAGGAACGGCTCCATGCCGCGCGATTTGAGCGCGGCGCCTTTGAGAATGACCGTGCCGTCTTCTTCCAGGAGGGCATAATTTTTCATCTTATAGGAGAACATGGCAGGATAGTGGCCATCGAATTCCACCTCGATGCCCTTGGGCAGGTGCGAGCGGAAGTCGGTCTGGAATTTGTCGAGGGCCTTGCCTTCGAGGCCGGTGGGCGGCGTGTAGTAGATGCCGTCGGTGTCGATTTCGATGGGGCGGGCGCCGAGTTCGCGCAGTTTGGCAACCATCCCACGGAGGATCTCGCGGCCCTTCTCGGTGACGGTGGCAGCGAGATCATAATCGTTGAATCGCGCCTGCGGGAACCCGAGATAGCCATAGAACGAGTTGATGAGGATCTTGAAGGTGGTTTGCAGGGCATCCCAGCGGTTGGCCTGATCGGGGTCGATGCCCGGCTCGATGGCGCGCTTCTTCGCATCGATGCGGAAGGTGCGCAGATGCGAGAGCAGCTCAAGAAAGACGCCGAGGGTGTCGCTGTGAGGATTGCGCTTTTCGAGCAGCAGAATCGAGGGATAGAGCGAGCGCACATCGCAGTGCTGTACGCCGAGGGCGAGGCCTTCGAAGAACAGGTCGGTATAGCCGCCTTCAAACGAGTGCGCGGGCTCGGGCGCAGGGATGGAGTGGCCGTCGCGCAGGTATTCGCGCAGCAGGAGGGACTCGATCTTGCCGGCGTTGCCTCGCAGGCAAATGGTCTCGAGGGGGGCAGGCAGGATCTGGCTCTGCGCGAAGTTGGCGTTGAGCAGAATGGGGGTGATGGCCGCAGTCTCGCGGATATCATCGAGCGCATAGCGGGCAAACGCGTCGGGATCGCTCCGGAAGGTCGCGGCGATTTGGTCCCCCTCGATGTAGGTGCGGTCTTTCGGCGCCACGCCAAAGTGTTTGGCGACGGTCTTGAGGGTGTGGTTTTCCAGTGCGCGGTGGGAGACGTCATAACTCAGCGCAAGCAGATAGGTGTCGACGACCTGGCGGCCGTAGAGATGGGCCTTGGGATAGGTGAGCGTCCGTTCGGCGGCACTGAACCGCGACGAACTGATTTTCATGCGGCTACCGTCGCGGCCCAGGGCGAGCACCACGCGGTGGCGTTTGGCGCGCGTCTCCAGATAGGGGAGATCGAACTTGAAGAGGTTGTGTCCGGCCATGACATCGGGATTGCGCTTCTTCACGATCTTGACGAATTCTTTCAGCAGGACCTTTTCGTCGAGATCCTGCGCAGAGAGGAGCTGCTCCCAGCCCTTGCCGTCGGAGAGGGCAAGGGCGAGAATTCGGTCTTCTTCGCGGTCGGGATTGGAGAATTCGTGGTCCTCGCCGCAGTCGGTTTCGATGTCGACGAACAGGAAGTTCAAGTCAGGCAGGAGCATCTCGCCGAAGGTGGTCCGTCCGGTGGCCAGCAGGAACTGCTGGACCGGATCGCGGAGTACGAAGTAGGGGGCCGAAGGATTCGACGGCGTGCGGCCGGTGGTCTTTTTGAGGTGGTTCAGGGCGCGTTCGAGGTCGGTCCAGGTCGGGAATCGCGCGAGGACGCTGTATGGATTGTCGCCGGTGAGCTTCGTGATTTCCGGAGCGAGTTCAAAATCCTTGAGCCAGTCGGCCTTGGTCATCCAGAGGAAGGGGCTGAAGGGCTCCTGTCGCGTGCTCAGCTTGCCATCCTGACGGATGAACAGGGTCATTTCGTCGCCGGTTTCGCCGGGGGTGTGCTCGAGTGCCACCAAGCCCGGCTCGGGCGTGAAGCCATAGACCAGTTCATCGCGCGTGAGAGTTTTCATACGGCGGGAAGGATACCAGAAGCCGGAAGTGAAGAGGAAGAGGATTAACGCAAGGGGCGCAAAGGC
>CAZGMQ010000105.1:0-9230 GCA_964526745.1 uncultured Verrucomicrobiota bacterium | reverse complement strand
GATCGCAGGAGGAGAAGCAGGCCGTGTTCCGGACCTTCCGCTATCCGAAGCAGGGTGGATTCTTCGGTATGCTGAAGCCGTTGTATGATGACGTGAATCTGCATCTGAACAAGCGGGCGATGCAGGTGGATGCGGCCAGGCGCTGTGTTCAGTTTGCAGATGGCACATGCGAGGAATTTGATTCATTGGTCTCCACCATCCCGTTACCGCAGCTGGTGGCTCTGATGCCCGAGGCTCCGGTCGATGTCCGGGAAGCCGCCGGAAAGTTGCAGGCCCTTCGTCATTGCTGTGTCAATTGTATCGTGGAGCGGACGGAATTGAGTCCGGCGAACTGGTTTTATGTCTATGATCCCGAGATTGCGATTTCACGTGTATCTTTCCCCTTCACTCTTTCGGGAGAGGATCGCCCACAGACCGCCATTCAGGCGGAAATCTTTGTGCCGGGTGATGCGCGCCCTAACGAGGAAGCGATGCGTGACCGGGCGCTTGCGGATATGGCCTGCCTATTGAAGTTTCGTGAATCAGATGTCTCGTCGGCTGAAATCCGCTGTATGCCGTTCTCCTATGTGGTCTCGGACCTGCAGTGTGCCGATGCGGTCTCTCATGTGCGCGAGTGGCTGAGCGGGTGCGGCATTGAAACCGCCGGACTGTTTGGGACGTGGGAATATATCTGGTCCGACCGTGCCTTCGCGGATGGACAGGCACTGGCGGGGAAGATGGCGGGCCCGTCTGGTGCCCGGTACTCAAAGAAGTGAATGGGTGATCAAAGCCTTCATTCTCTCGGCCACAATCGATTTGCTGTATTTATCCACGCAAGTCTGGCGAGCCCGCTGTCCGAATTTGGCTGCTTCTTGAGGATGGGCAAAAACCCACCCAATTTGCCGAGCTAAGGACTCTGTATCATCGGGGGGGACGATCCAGCCGCACCCGTCCAGGACTTGCGGCATGTCCGCCACATTGGAGGCGATGATGGGTTTGGCCATGGCCATGGCTTCAAACACTTTGCATGGCATCTGAGTTTGCGCGAGCAGGTCATTGTTAAGGGGCAGGACTACCAAATCTGCCAATCCGAGGTATCGCGGCATTTCCGCTTTGGGGCGTGGCCCGATGGCAGCTAGATAGGGCACAAACCCAGCATGGGCCTGTAAGTGGGCGACATGTTCGTTGATCGGGCCAACGATCACGAGTTGATTTCGGGGATCACCCAGTTGGGCCAGTGCCTCCAGAATCAATTCGATCCCTTTGTGAGGGCGGACGACGCCGCCGAAGACGATTACTCGTTTCCCCTGCAAGTGGTGTTGCTCACGCAACGCGATAGATTCCTCGGCGGGCCGGGGTGAAAAGTCATCCATGTCCACACCCATGGGCAGGACTTCCCCCCCGAATTTTTTCTGGAGCGCTGTGGTGGTGGACAGCACGTGGTCACAACGGGGGAGGAGGCGCTCGACCCAGGGACAGTATAGGTCATCGACGGGATGGTGGATGTGTTTCAGAAAGCGCTTGGCCTTTTGGGTGGGGGAAAGGCGGGCCATCAGCGCGCCATCCCATTCGTCCAGATAGGCGATGACTTTGGCTCCGCGGTGGCGCTTGGCGGCCAGGGCGACGGGAAGGCTGGTCGCAAAGGCTTTGACTGCGATGATCACATCGCCCGAGAGGGCGGTTTCAAGACGACGGGATTCCCATAGATAATTCGGAAAGCGATAGATCCGGGGACAGTCGACTGCTTTGTAGGGGAACGAGCCCCGATACATGGGGCAGATGCCATGACCATAATCCGGACCCACAATTTCCACATCGAAATCCGGCTCAAGATGCCGGGCGAGAACCGTGACCGGACCGAGAACCGGAGAGTAAATATCTTGAACCAGAAAGCTGACTTTTCGATTGGCCATAGGCGTCTTGGATCTTATTGCTTTCCAGCATTGACTGCCGCTGGATCCAGATACGTTATTTCCGGCTTTCCGCTAAGAATATGGTCTACGGCTTCGACACCCTGCATGATGGAGTGGTCCATATTGCCGACTTCATATTTCCAGGCTCCGAAGCGTCCTCGGCTGTAGATGTGGAGGGCTTCCAGTTTCGGCAGAATATTCGCCAGAGCCTCGTCGCGGTCCAGTGACGGGATGGGATAACCATATTCTGCATTCAAATGGATCACAAGCGCTTGGTCTTCTGAGCACTCAAGCAAGCCGGACTGACGCAGATCAGTCAGGACCCGTGCCCTCAGTTCGGCCTCGTTGTGCATCGGCGTGTGGCCTGGTGTGGCAATCTCGCATAGGAACGAACAGGCGTGTGCGGGGTCCGGGGTATGTGCAGGAGAGAAAATAGAAAACGGTGTGATCCTGTAGAAAATGGAGCCTTCATCAGGACAATAGATCCATGTTTTCTCCCGCAACCGCTCGGGGATTGGAAAGGGCAGGGCGACACATACCACCTGGACCTGAGAGTGCAGTAAGCGCTTTGCGTCGGGTTTCAGGTCCTGCAGTCCTGCCATATCAATCAGGCAATCGACCGGCATTGTGGAGATGAGATGGTCATACTGGATTCTTTCACCTGAGGAAAGGGTGGCAACCTGTGCCTGGGCATCCAGCGCGACAACCGAAGTGGAAAGGCGGATACGATCTGTTCCGATACGCTTGGCCATACTTTTCCAGATGCTGCCGGTGCCGCCAGTGCGGGGAAACTGGAACACATGGTTGGGTCCCCAGGAAACATCGTCCCGGCACTCCCTGATATTAGCTTGCACCCGGGCCACATCGACTTCCGGCACTCGATCTCCCAGCCACTGGCAATTCATTTGAGAGGGAGGAACCGTCCAGATCTTCGTATTGTACGGCACCATGAAATGCTTGGCGATGCCATGGCCGAACGCATCGTCGATCCATTCCTGGAAGTCGGAAGGCCCACCGGGTGAGCGCGGGGAACGGGTCAACAGTCCATCGAGACACTCTTGCTGGGCCTTGGATGGCAAATGGCGAAAATTATACTGAAAGGGATAGGGAATGAATCTCTGTTGTGTGTACACCCATGACCGGCGTTCATGGATCAGAAATCCGTCGGGAAGCACGGTCTCCATTAACCGGTCAATATAATGGTAGTGGGAGTGGGCCACGTGGACAGCAAAGTCCCAGGTAAAGCCTTTGGCATCCAGAAAGGAAGCCGCCAGTCCTCCGACATAGGGGTTTCGATCGACTACGGTGAACTCAGAATTACCGAGTTCGTTCAAACGCCACGCTGCACCTAAGCCCGTAGGGCCGGCGCCTATAATCAGGATTTTCATATTAGGGGAGGCCTGTGGACGTTATTCATTAGATGATCTTGGATTCAGGGCGCATAGCATGCGGTGGATGCTCCTAAAATCGGGGGGGGAAGTCAAGCGAGGAGCCCTGTCCCTGTTGTCTTGGGCAATGGAACTGGTTTTGCTGGACGGGGGAGGGGGGGCAGGATAGCATGACCCGCTATGGAATTATTGATCAACAGGGCTGGAACTTTCAATGGAAGCGTTGTGCTTCCGGAGGGTCAGGATCCACGAGTGATGAAGGCGGCGGCGGAGATCGCACGCATCGGCTTCGCGCGGGTCGTGGTGCTGGCGTCTCCGGCGGAAGCACAACAGTCCTGTTCGGCGGCGGGCGTGAGCGCCGAAGGCGTCGAAGTGGTCGATCCGGCCGCCGCTCCGTTTCTGGAAGAACTGATCACGGCTTATCAGCAGAAGCGGGCTTCCAAAGGCCTGACCCTAGAGCAAGCGCGCGAGGCGTTGCGCAAGCGGCTGTATGTTGGTTCCATGATGGTCGAGACGGGCATGGTCTCCGGCATGGTGGCGGGCAGTATCGCCTCCACTCCTGATATGCTGCGGGCGGCTTTTCATTGCGTGGGCACGGCTCCGGGTATCCAGACGGCAAGCAGCTGCTTTCTGCTACGTCTGAAGACGCCGGCGCCGGCAGGAGACAGCACCCTGCTGTTTGCCGATTGCGGTGTGAACCCGAATCCAACGGCTGAGCAGCTCGTGGATATCACGATGGCGACCGCGCAGACGCATCGCGCCCTGATGGGGACCCCTCCGCACGTGGCTCTGTTGAGTTTCTCGACGCGCGGGAGCGCGAAGCACAAGTTGGTGGATAAGGTGTCGAAAGCGACCCAGATGGCGATTCAGCAAGGTGCGGTGGCGGATCCCGAAATGATCCTGGATGGCGAGATGCAGACGGATGCGGCGCTGGTGCCTGAGGTGGCCATGCAGAAGGCACCGGACAGCCCCTTGAAGGGCGCCGCTAATGTCCTGATCTTTCCGGACCTGCAGGCCGGCAATATTTCGGTGAAGCTGGTGCAGCGTCTGGCCGGCGCCATCGCGCTGGGGCCGATTCTGCAGGGGCTGGCCAAACCGGTCAACGATTTGTCGCGCGGATGCAGCGCAGAGGATATTGTAGGGGTGGCGGCCGTGACTTTGTGTCAGGCTGCGGCTCTGGGTTCGGCCCCCGTGGGCCCGGGCGAGAAAGCCTCCCCGACGGCGGAATCGTGCACAGCCGGCATTTTGTCGGACGAAGAAATTGAAGTCATCGCGCGTCGTGTGGCGCAGGATTTACTGTCGAATCCGGCGGTGGCACAATCCCTGAGGGGATTCTGAAAGGAAATCGACGATGAAAGAAATCGATTGGGAAAATCTAGGGTTCAATTATATGGAAGCCAACTGCCACATCCAATATGTGTGGAAGGATGGCCAATGGAGCGAGGGGGAACTGACCACCTCACCGTATATCCCGATCCATATCGCCGCGACAGCTCTTCATTATGGGCAGGCAGCCTTCGAGGGGCTGAAGGCCTTCCGTCGGAAAGATGGCAAGGTCTGTTTGTTCCGACCGGAGGAGAATGCCAAACGGATGGCGTCCAGCGCGCAACGGATTTGTATGGCCGAAGTGCCGGAAGACCTGTTTGTGGATGCCTGCAAACGGGTGGTGAAGGCCAATCTGGATTTTGTGCCGCCCTATGGCACCGGCGGCTCTCTCTATGTGCGTCCGCTCCTGTACGGCAGCGGAGCCCAAATTGGAATCTCGCCAGCGGAGGAGTATACCTTTATTGTGCTGGTGACCCCCGTGGGGCCCTATTATAAGGGCGGCTTGAAGCCAGTGAAGGCAATTGTGCTGGATCAGTATGATCGTGCCGCTCCGCAGGGCTTGGGCCACATCAAGGTCGCCGGAAACTATGCCGCCAGCCTGTTTCCGCATCTGGTGGCCAAGCGCGCAGGCTATTCCGTGGTGCTGCACCTGGATGCCAAAGAACACAAGTGGATTGATGAGTTCGCAACAAGCAACTTCCTTGCGGTGACCAAGGACGGAACGTATGTGACACCCAAGTCCAACTCGATCCTCCCGAGCATTACTAACATCACGTTGCAGCAACTCGCCAAAGACCAGGGGATTCCAATCGAAGTGCGTCCGATTGCGTTCGATGAGGTGACGGAATTCGCCGAGGTGGCCGCTTGCGGCACGGCTGTAGTGATCACCCCGGTCTGGCAGATCGAGCGGGCTGGCATGGTGTATGATACCGGCTCCGAGACCGTGTGCGGTCCGGTGCTGGAAAAACTCTACAAGACGGTTCAGGGCATTCAGTACGGTGAATTGCCGGACACCCATAGCTGGAATGTGGAAGTGGAAGAATAGGGCCCCCCTCATCATGATGAATCTCGAGGAACAACTGGAACGGATCACCGCGCGCAGTGTCGATTTGCACAGCTTTGATGAGCTGAAATCGCGGCTGGCAAAATCCATTGCGGATAACCGCCCGCTGCGCATCAAGATGGGTGCGGACCCTTCGGCTCCCGATCTGCATCTGGGGCATTGCGTAGCGCTGAACAAGCTGCGCGATTTCCAAGATTGCGGCCATACCGTAGTCTTTATCATCGGCGATTTCACCGGGATGATCGGCGACCCCTCCGGGAAGTCTGTGACCCGTCCGCAGCTGACCCGCGAGCAGGTCATGGAGAATGCGAAGAGCTATCAGGAACAGATGTTCAAGGTCCTGGATCCGGAGCGTACCGAAGTCCACTTTAATTCCGAATGGTTCGGGAAAATGACCTTCGACAAGGTCATCCGCCTGAGCGCGCATGTCACCGTGGCTCAGCTGCTGGCCCGCGATGATTTCTCCAAACGATACAAGGGAAACCAGCCCATCTCACTGGTCGAGTTTCTCTATCCGCTTGTGCAGGCTTATGACTCTGTGATGGTCAAGGCCGATGTAGAGATCGGCGGGACCGACCAGCTCTTCAATCTGCTGCTGGGCCGGGAAATTCAGAAGGTCCATGGCCAGGATCCCCAGATTGTGCTGACGATGCCTCTTCTGGAAGGCCTCGACGGCGTTCAGAAGATGAGCAAGAGCCTCGGCAACTATATTGCGGTGAATGACACGCCCACCGATACGTTCGGCAAAACGATGAGCGTCAGTGATGATCTGATGTGGCGCTACTTCTCGCTGGTTTTGTGCTTGCCTGAAGATGAAATTAAGGCCCTCCAGGAGGCGGTTGCCTCCGGTGTGCGCCACCCGCGTGAGGTCAAGGATGTCCTGGGTCAGCGCGTTGTGGAAAAATTTCACGGCGCGGAAGCCGGGGTTGAGGCGAGCGCAGAGTTTGCCCGCGTGTTCTCGAAGAATCAGTTGCCCACAGATATTCCGGAAGTCACCGTGGCGGCGGAACCCATCGGGATTCTCACTCTGATGGTTCAGGCCGGTTTGACGTCCAGCACGAGTGAGGCCCGTCGCTTGGTGAAAGCCGGCGCGGTCAAGATTGACGATGAGAAGGTCACGGACTTCCGTTATGAACTGCAGCCGAAGGACGGCATCATCATCAAGAGCGGAAAACGCGGCTTCGCCAAGATCCGGGTAGGCTAGGCGGTTGGACTTGGCCGGGGCCATTGGGTTTGGGATACTGTCCCGCGTATGAGCTCGAGCCATTCCATCTACACGATGCAGGACGAGACCCTGGAGGGGCTTGTCGATCTGATTACCTTTCACAGCGAGGAATCGGGGTTCTGTGTTCTCAAGGTCAAAGCCCGTGGGTTCCGCGAAACCGTTGCCGTCATCGGCAAGGTCCCCCGCATCAATGTGGGGGAGTGGATCAAGGCCAAGGGCAAATGGATCATCGATCGCAAACACGGTCGCCAGTTCCAGGCGGCCGCTCTTGAATCCGTGGTGCCCGACTCGCTTGAAGGCATTGAGAAATTTCTGGGATCCGGCCTGATCAAGGGCATCGGGCCCGTGTATGCCAAGAAGCTGGTGGACGCCTTCGGAATGACCGTGCTGGAGGTCATCGAGGACCGGTCCGCTGAACTGGAACAGGTGGAGGGCATCGGCCCCATGCGCCGCAAGCAGATCAAGGAATCGTGGAAGGCCCAGAAGACCATCCGTGAAATCATGACCTTCCTGTTTGCCAACGGGGTCAGCACCGGCCGAGCATTCCGCATCTATAAGGCGTATGGGGAAGAAGCCATCGCCAAGGTGCGTATGGATCCATACTGTCTTGCTCGCGACATCCACGGCATCGGATTCAAGATTGCCGATCAGATTGCAGAAAAGCTGGGCATCGAAAAGGAATCCATCCTGCGCGCTCGTGCCGGCCTCACCTATGTGCTGCTGGAGCTGTCCAATCAGGGGCACTGCGCCTATCCCCGCGAAACGCTGTTGTCGAAAACAGCCGACATGCTCGAAATTCCGCTGGAGACGATGGAAGAGGCGTTGCGCATCGAAGTCGAGAATACACAGCTCACCGTGAACCCGGGAGAAGATGGCGAACCCTGGGTGTACCTCAGTACACTGGACTACGCCGAGCGGGAGGCCGCCTCCCGTCTTGCGGAGATTGCTCAGGGGACGCATCCATGCCCCAAGATCGATTTGCCCATCGCAATGGACTGGGTGCAGAAGCAACTGGATATGACGCTCGCCGAGGGGCAGAAATCCGCTTTTCTCGGGGCCTTCCAGAACAAGGTTCTGGTCATCACCGGCGGCCCCGGTGTCGGGAAAACCACACTGGTTCGTTCACTGGTGAAAGTGTTGGCAGCCAAAAAGTTGCGCATCATGCTCTGCGCCCCGACCGGCCGCGCCGCCAAACGCATGGCCGAACTCTCCGGTATGGAGGCCAAGACCATCCACCGGATGCTTGCCTTTGAGCCGGGGACGGGGAACTTCCGTCACAACGCCCGCAATCCCCTCGAAACCGATGTCCTGATTGTCGATGAAACCAGCATGATCGACATCCAGCTCGCTGTTCATCTTTTTCGTGCCATGCCGAAAAAGGGCCTGCTGGTTCTTGTGGGCGATGTGGACCAGCTGCCGTCAGTCGGTCCCGGCTGTGTCCTGCGCGACATCATTGATTCGGAAACGCTGCCTGTCTATCGACTGACCGAGGTCTTCCGCCAGGGGGCAGGGAGCCAGATTGTCCAGAATGCCCATCGGGTGAATGCTGGCTACATGCCGGAAACGCCGGAGAAAGATGAGAAACTCTCCGAGGCCCACGATTTCTTCTTCGTGGAGGCCGATACCCCCGAACGTGGTGTGGAGCTGATCCGCAAACTGGTGTGCGAGGCCATCCCACGGCGCTTTGGACTGAATCCCATGACCGATGTTCAGATCCTGACCCCGATGCAGAAGGGCGACCTCGGTGCCCGCAATCTCAATGCCGCCATGCAGGCGGCCTTGAATCCGCGCGGCGTCGATGTCGAACGCTTCGGCTGGCGATTCCGCGAAGGCGACCGCGTCATGCAGACGGAAAATGACTATGACAAGGAAGTCTATAATGGGGATATCGGCCTCGTGCAGAAAGTGGACATCTCCGAGCAGGAGCTGACCGTCAACTATGACGGGCGAAAAGTGAAATATGATTTCCGGGAACTCGATGAATTGAGCCCCGCTTATGCCGTGACGGTCCACAAAAGCCAGGGCAGCGAATATCCCTGTGTGATTCTGCCGATGCACACCCAGCACTATGTGATGCTGCAGCGCAACCTGCTCTATACCGGACTCACCCGCGGTAAGCGTCTGGTCGTGGTGGTCGGCACGAAAAAAGCCCTCGGCATCGCCGTCCGCAATGGCGAAGCCGGCCGCCGGAACACAACCCTCCGCCGGCGCCTCAAAGCGGCCTTCGGCCGATCCTGAACCCGTCCTCAAGCCGTTTGCTTGCGGCATCCCCCCCTTTTGATGGCCATCAGCCAGTGGCTATCGCAACAGAGATTCACGAAAGCTCGATAAGATCT
>CAZGMQ010000104.1:0-9298 GCA_964526745.1 uncultured Verrucomicrobiota bacterium | reverse complement strand
AAAGCCAGTTCATTGTCGCCACCTGCCTTTTGTCGCTGGCGTCATGGTATGGAAAAATGTTTCGCGATTTTTCCACAGTATGGAAGAAATGTTTCCACAGTATGGAAAACTTTCATGCCGCAGCCAAGCGGCGTGACAGGCAGGAGACGAAAGGCATTGTGCCAGAAGGGATTTTCGCATATTTTTTGGGTCTCCCGCTTGACAAACGGCCCAATGAGTGTTTCTATGTGGAGAAACATTGAACCGAGAACCATGATGAAGAACAGGAAATTGTATGCTGCTTGAGACCTTCCCATCCCGCGAGGAGTTCCGCTCCCTGCTCGACACCTCCAGTGTGGTGCCCGTCGGCGCCCGCATCCTGGCTGATACGGAAACCCCGGTTTCTGTGCTGGCCCGTTTTGCGCCGCACCACCCCAACCTCTTTCTGCTCGAAAGCGCAGAAGGCGGCGAACGCTGGGGCCGATACAGCTTCATGGGCGTTTCCGCCCGTTCCTCCGTCACGGTCTTCCGGAACGATGTGGTGATCCGTCAGGGCATCGATGAGAAGCGCATTCCGCACAAGGGCGATCCCCTGTCTGTCCTGCGCGACCTGATGAAGCCCTATTCCCTCGCCGAACTGCCGGGGCTGCCCCGCTTCTGCGGCGGACTCGTGGGATACTTCTCTTATGAGATGGTTCATTTCTTCGAATCGCGCGTACCGAACACACTGCCGCCTGAGCAGCCGATGGCGGAATTCGTGATTCCGGACACGCTGCTGATTTTTGACAACATCAATCACACACTGACCGCACTGGCGTTGGCCTTCAAAGAAGACGGCGAGGCCGATGCCCTCTATGATGCCGCGACGGCGCGGGTGCAGGAACTGTTGGCGACGCTGGCGAAACCCATGCCCGTCGGCTCCGTCACTGGCAAAACACAAATCCGAAAGCCGGAGCCTGTCCATCCGCCAGAGTACTTCAAGGGCATGGTCGACACGGTCAAAAAACACGTCTACGAAGGGGAGGTCATTCAGTGCGTCGTCTCGCAGAGCTTTGTGGGGCCCGCGCCGGATGATCTGGTCAGTCTCTATCGCGCCCAGCGCCATGTGAATCCCTCGCCCTACCTGTTCTATCTGAAGGCGCAGGGATGCACACTGATCGGATCCTCCCCCGAAGTGATGATCCGGCTCGATTCCCACACGGCCACGCTGCGGCCCATCGCCGGCACGCGGCCGCGCGGCGCCACCGAACAGGAAGACCGCAAGCTGGCCGACAGCCTGCTGCAGGACGAAAAGGAACGCGCAGAACATCTGATGCTGGTGGATCTCGGACGAAACGAACTGGGGCGCGTCGCCCTCCCCGGCACCGTGCAGGTGACCGACCTGATGATTGTGGAGCGCTACTCGCACGTGATGCATCTGGTCTCCAACATCACCGCCGATCTGGAACCGGGTCACGATGCATTCGATCTGTTCGCTTCCTCGTTCCCCGCCGGCACGCTCAGCGGTGCCCCGAAGATCCGGGCGATGGAAATCATCGCCGAACTTGAAGATGAACCGCGCGGCCCCTACGGCGGCGCCGTCGGCTATTTCTCGTTCGATGGCAACATGGACTTCTGTATCTGCATCCGCACCGCGGTGGCCGAGCACGGACGTCTCACCATCCGCGCCGGGGCTGGCATTGTCGCCGACTCCGATCCGGAAACGGAACATCAGGAAACCCTGAACAAAGCCGGCGCCATGGCCCGTTCTATCGAACTGCTGCAAACTGCACAAGCCGCCGAAGCGGCCGCCCGCGCCTAACCGGAGACCGACCATGATTCTGATGATTGATAACTACGATTCCTTCACCTACAACTTGGTGCAGTATCTACGCGAGATGTCCGCCGATGTGAAGGTGGTCCGCAATGATGCCATCACCGTTGAAGAGGTGGAAGCGATGGCCCCGGATGCCATTGTGATTTCGCCCGGCCCCGGCCGTCCCGAAGGCGCCGGCATCTCCTGCGATGTCATCCGCGCCTTTCAAGGGAAGGTACCGATTCTCGGCGTCTGCCTCGGCCACCAGAGCATCGCTGCCGTCCATGGGGCGAAGATTATCCATGCCAAGAAACTGATGCATGGAAAGACTTCTGAAATCACCTGCGACGGCGAAGGTATCTTCAAGGGCCTCAACAGCCGCCCGTTCAAGGCCATGCGCTATCACTCGCTGGCGATCGATAAGGACACCCTCCCCGATGACTTTGTGATTTCCGCCACAACCGAAGACGGCGAAATCATGGGCATCCGCCACAAAGAGTTTGCGCTCGAAGGCATCCAGTTCCACCCAGAGTCCATCATGACGCCGGTGGGCAAACGGATCCTGAGGAATTTTTTGAAAAATTCCGAGAAGTCAGAATAGGAAAATGAGATCCTGTAGATCATTATTTTGACAGGATTTACAGGATAGACAGGATAATCGGATGAAGCACGAAGAGCTTACAAAGAAGATTATTGGTTGCGCCTATCAGGTTTATAATCAGATGGGATTTGGATTCCTTGAATCTGTTTATGAAAACTGTCTGCTGATTGAATTGGAGAAGGCTGGACTAAGCGCGGAAGCACAAAAGCGAATAACCATTTATTATGAAGATCAGAATGTAGGTGATTTTATTGCCGACATTATCGTGGAAAATGAAGTCATTCTGGAACTGAAATCCGTTCACCAAATTGTAAAAGCTCATGAGGTGCAGTTGGTAAACTACCTAACCGCCACAAAGAAAGATGTCGGACTACTTATCAATTTTGGAGAACATAAAGTAGAAGTGAAGCGAAAGGTAAGAGATTTAAAACCCACAGATCAACAGGATCATAATCCCGTCGATCCTGTTCATCCTGTCTAAAACTCTTCTCCTATTAACTATTTGAAAGGACCCCATCATGAATTTGACCCCCATCCTCAAAAAACTGATTGCCCGGCAGGACCTCACGGAAACCGAGGCGTATGATGCTGTCACTGCGATCCTGTCCGGGGAACTCACCGAAGGCCAGATCGGCGCCTTCCTCGGTACGCTCCGCGCCAAGGGTGAAACCATCGATGAAATCGCAGCGGGCGCCCGTGCCATGCGCGCGGCAGCTACGCGCATCCAGTCGCTGACACCCAACACGCTGGATACCGTCGGTACCGGCGGCGATGGAGGCATGAGCTTCAATATCTCCACGACCGTCGCCTTTGTTGCGGCGGGCGCCGGCGCTGTCGTGGCCAAGCACGGAAACCGCGCCAGTTCCGGCAAGAGCGGCAGTGCGGACTGCCTGGAATGCCTTGGATTCAATCTGGATGTCGACCCCGAAGTGATGGAGCAGGCGCTCAACGAAATTGGCATCACCTTCATGTTTGCCCCGTCCTTCCACAAAGCGATGCGATTTGCCGGCCCCGTTCGCAAGCAGATGGGTGTCCGCACCCTGTTCAACCTGCTCGGTCCCCTGACCAACCCTGCCGGCGCTCCCAGTCAGCTCATCGGCGTATTCGAACCGGAACTGACGGAGACCTTCGCCGAAGTGCTCAAGAAGCTGGGTTCACGCCGCGTGCTCGTGGTGCACGGCCACGACGGCATGGATGAAATCACGCTGACAACGAATACCCGCTGCTCCGAACTGAAGGACGGCGTGATTAAGACCTATGATATCGATCCTTCCCTGTACTTTGAAGAGCCCTGCACGAATGAGGATCTCGAAGGCGGCGAACCCGCGGACAATGCGGCGATTACCCGCGGGATTCTCGATGGCAGCATCACCGGGCCCAAGCGCGATATCGTCTTGATCAATTCAGCTGCCTCTCTGATGGCCGGAACGCTCGCGGATGACCTGGCGGACGGAATCAAGATGTCAGCGGAATCCATTGATTCCGGTGCGGCCCTAAAAAAACTGGATGAGCTGGTGGAGTTTTCAAAAAGCTAAGAGAGCCAAACCGAATCAAACGAAAAACACGAATATATATCCCGTCCATCCTGTAAATCCTGTCAAAAATATTTATGTCTTTTCTTGAACAAATCTTAGAATCCAAACAGGCGGAAATTGCTGAAGCCAAAGCCCGCACTTCGCTGAGCGAGCTGGAACAGCTCGCAGCCAAACGGAATGACTTCCGGGGATTTGCGGCCACACTCTCCAAACCCGGCGTGCGCGTGATTGCCGAAATCAAACGGGCCTCCCCTTCACGGGGCGACATCTCCCCGGATCTGAATCCCGCTGCCCTGGCATCTGCCTATGAGCAGGGAGGCGCGGCCGCCATCTCTGTCCTGACCGAACCCGCCTTTTTCAAGGGATCAGCCAAGGATCTGCAGCAGGCGAGACAGGCCGTGAAGCTGCCGGTCCTGCGCAAGGAGTTTATTCTGGAGCCGTATCAGGTGGTCGAAACCGCCGCGATGGGGGCCGATGCCATTCTCCTGATCGTCCGCATTCTGGATGACAAGCAGTTGCGTGAGCTGCATGACCTCGCCCGCAGCCTCGGCCTGGATGTCCTGACCGAGATTTTTGATGAAACCGATGCCGCGCGGCTGGACGGAATGGATGACCTGCTGATCGGTATCAACAACCGCGATCTGACCCACTTCCATACGGACACCGCCCGTGCGGCCCGGATCGCGGCAGCTCTGCCAAGGGATGCCGCAGTGGTCGCGGCCAGCGGCATCCTGAAATCTGAAGACTTGCAGCGGACCCTCGATCAAGGAATCCGTCGATTCCTGATCGGGGAAGCGCTGGTCCGGCTACCGGACCCCGCCGCCACGCTGCAGGAGTGGACCTCCCTGTCTGTAGACCCGTTCATTCCCTGAACCGGAGAACACCCCATGTTTCATTTCCTTAAAATTTGCGGTATCACCCGAAAGCCCGACGCCCTGCTCTGCGCCGAGGCCGGTGCCGGGGCGCTCGGAGCCATCTTCTTTGAAAAAAGCCCGCGGAATGTATCGCCGGCGCAGGCCCGCTTTCTGTTCGACGGTCTCCCTGAAGCCATTGCGCGAGTGGGCGTCTTTGTGAATATGCCCGCCGAGGCCATGGTGGCCATAGCGCAGGCCGCCGGACTCGATACGGTACAGATGCACGGGAATGAGCCGACAGAAGCTATGGAACACGTGCTACAGGCCGGCTTCCATGTCATCAAGGTGCTGAAAACGACCGGCGATGAATTGCTGGAACAGGCTCGCAAACTTCCGGCAGATGTCAACGTGCTGGTGGAGTGCGGCAAGGGTGTGCTGCCCGGCGGCAATGCGGCCACCTGGAACTGGGCGGATGCGGCCCCGCTGGCCGCACAGCGACCCTTCGCGATTGCCGGTGGCCTGAGCCCGCAGAATATTCTCGAGGCCGCACAAGTCAGCCATGCCACTGGATTCGATATCAGTTCTGGTGTAGAGTCCGCGCCGGGCATTAAGGATGAAGCCGCCGTGAAGGCGTTCATGCAGGCGATGACGGGAGTAGCAGCCCCCGCCTCCCCATTTTCTTGGAAAGGATCATCATGAGTCACCCGCATCTGGAAAATATCAATATCGAGTCGGTCACGCCGCTCCCCACCCCCCGGGAGATGAAGGCGATGATTCCCCATACCCCGACCACCCTGAGCCGGGTGGAACACGGGCGCGAAACTCTGGAGCGCATCTTTGATGGCGAGGACCCCCGCCTCATTGCCGTGGTGGGGCCGTGCTCCATTCACAACCTCGAATCCGCCGAAGAGTATGCCCAGAAGCTCAAAGGACTAGCCGATGAGATTTCCAGCTCCATCTACGTCGTCATGCGCGTCTATTTTGAGAAACCCCGTTCCTCCATCGGTTGGAAGGGACTGATCAACGACCCCTACATGAATGACACCTTCCATATTGAGGAAGGCATTCGCATGGCCCGCCACTTCCTGTTCCGGGTCACAGAGATCGGCCTGCCGGCGGGCACCGAACTGCTTGACGTGCTCATGCCGCAGTATATCGGCGATCTGATTTCCTGGAATGTCATCGGGGCCCGAACCGCAGAAGCCCAGACCCACCGGGAAATCTCCAGCGGCATCTCCACCTCTATCGGGTTCAAAAATGGGACGGACGGAACACTGGGTGGGGCCATCAATGGCGTGCGCTCCGCCATGGGGCCTCATCACTTCCTCGGGGTCACCGAAGAGGGGCTCCCCGCTGTGTTCAGCACGACCGGAAATGCCTATCCGCATGTGGTGCTGCGCGGTGGCGGCAAAAAACCGAATTATGATGCTGAAAGCGTAACCGCCTGCGAAACCGCCCTGCGCGAGGCCCATCTGCCGCAGAACATCCTGGTGGATTGCAGCCATGGCAACTCGAACAAACAGGCCAAACTGCAGGGCACCGTGATGAAAGATATACTCACACAGATTGAAAACGGAAACACCTCCATCCGCGGATTTATGCTGGAGAGTAATCTCGAGGGTGGCAACCAACCCATGAATAGCAACCCGGCCCTGTTGAATCCCCGCTGTTCCGTCACCGATGAATGCATCGATTGGGAGACCACGGAAGCCCTCCTTCGCGAAGCCCATGCCCGCATGACAAAAGTCATGCAGCAGAATTCAGGAGTCAGGAGTCAGAAGTCAGAATGATTATTTTCCTGAACCCCATGGACCCCTGCCACCTTGTGTGGCAGGTGAATCAGATCAACCCTTCATGCACCAACCGTAAGCCTCATTCACCCATGGCACAAGGCCATGGGGGGTCTGCTTCCTGAACTCTGGAGTCTAGTATGAAGACGTCAAAATTGATGGGTCAATATCCTGATTCCTCCGGTCACTTCGGCCCCTATGGCGGCCGCTTTGTCGGCGAGACGCTGATGACCGCCCTGCTGGATGTGGAAGCCGCATGGAACGAGGCCAAAAATGACCCGGCCTTTCAGAAAGACTTCCGGCACATGCTTACGAACTATGCCGGCCGGCCGACCCCGCTCGATTTTGCTGAACGCCTTTCGGATCATATCGGCGGCGCCCGCCTCTGGCTGAAACGCGAAGACTGCACCCACACCGGCGCCCACAAGATCAATAATGTCGTGGGTCAGGGCCTCCTCGCCCGCCGCATGGGCAAAAAGCGCGTGATTGCCGAGACCGGAGCCGGACAGCATGGTGTTGCCACGGCCACCATCGCGGCGCGATTCGGGTTTGAATGTACCGTGTTCATGGGCGCAGAGGATATCCGCCGTCAGACCCCCAATGTCCGCCGCATGGAACTTCTCGGCGCAACAGTCATCCCGGTCACCTCCGGCACCAGTACGCTCAAGGATGCCATGAATGAAGCCCTGCGCTACTGGGCCGGCACCAGCGAGGACACGTTCTATGTCATCGGCACCGTCTCCGGCCCCCATCCTTATCCCGAGATGGTGCGCGACCTGCAGCGCGTCATCGGCGATGAAGCGCGTGAACAGATGCTGAAGCAAACAGGGAAACTGCCGGACCTGCTCGTTGCCTGCGTCGGCGGCGGTAGCAATGCGATGGGCCTCTTCTATCCCTTCCTTGACGACCCCTGCGAGATGCTTGGGGCAGAAGCCGCCGGCGATGGCCTCGACACCCCGCGTCATGCTGCCTCCATCACCGGGGGTTCCCCCGGCGAGTTGCATGGGGCCATGACCTATCTGCTGCAGAACGATGAAGGCCAAATCCATGAGGCGTGGTCGATCTCCGCCGGACTCGACTATCCCGGCGTCGGCCCGGAACATGCCCTGCTGAATGATCTGAAGCGTGTGAAATATGAAGGGGTCACCGACAAGGAAGCCATCGAGGCGTTCAAACTTCTATGCGAGTACGAAGGTATCATTCCCGCGCTCGAGAGTTCCCATGCCCTCGCCGCCGCCATTCGCGCAGCTAAACAGCGCCCGAAGGAACAGAACATCCTAATCAACCTCTCCGGCCGCGGGGACAAGGACCTGGATCATGTGACAGCTTGGATGAAGGACTACTATGTTTCCTAGCCCCGCCAGCATGTTCCACACGTCTTTCCTAGACCCCTGCCACCTTGCGTGCACCCACTACAGACCTCATTCACCCATGGCACAAGGCCATGGGGGTTGTCCACCCCGAACGCCTGAACCCGGAACCCTCCCCATGAACCGAATCACCGCCACTTTCTCAAAACTTGCCGATGCCAACCGCAAAGCCCTGGTCGGATATCTGACGGCCGGTGATCCCGACCCGGAGACCAGCTTTCAGATTCTGCGCAAAGCCTGCGACTCCGGCATTGATATTCTGGAACTCGGCGTTCCCTTCTCCGATCCCACGGCCGATGGTCCTGCCATCCAGGAAGCCTCCCAGCGCGCCCTGGCTGCTGGCATGTCGCTCTCCAAGACATTGGCGATGGCCGCCCGTCTGCGGGAAGAAGTCGAAACGCCGATGATGCTGTTCGGCTATTACAACCCCCTCTTCAAGTATGGCCTGGATCGCCTGGCCAAAGAAGCATCTGAGGCCGGCGTAGACGGTTTGCTGGTGGTCGATCTCCCCCCCGAAGAAGCCGGGCCGCTGAAGGCCGCGCTTGAAGGCACCGACATCCAGATCATCTTCCTCGTCGCGCCCACCACACGCCCGGACCGCGTACAGAAGATTGCAAACGAAACCGGTGGCTTTCTCTATCTCATCAACAAGGCCGGCACCACCGGCGAAGGTGGCCTGAACCGCGACCTGATCGCGAAGCACGCCGCCGAAGTGAAAGCCGTCAGCCCCCTCCCCGTCTGCCTCGGCTTCGGCATCAGCAGCGGCGAGGACGCCAAGGCCCTCGGCCCGATGGCCGACGGCATCATCGTCGGATCGGTTCTGGTGAATGTCATTGGCCACGCCCCGGATGCCACGGATCTCCCCGACCGCATGGCCGCCAAGATCCATGAACTGCGCGACGGGCTGGACGCATAAAAGGAGACAGCAATATGAATGAGACACTGAATAACGTATTTAAACAGCGCGGGCTGTCATCGACCCAGCATCATATTTTTCTATGCTGCGACCAGACGAATCCAAACTGCTGCACGAAGGAAAAAGGATTGGAATCCTGGGACTATCTGAAGAAACGTCTGAATGAACTGAAGAAATCCGGCGAAGCGGATATCAACCGGACGAAGGCGAACTGTCTGCGCATCTGCCAGGGTGGGCCCATTGCTGTGGTGTATCCCGAGGGCACCTGGTATGGCGGCTGCACGCCGGAGGTGCTGGAGCGGATCATTCAGGAGCATCTCATCGGCGGAAAGCCGGTCGAGGAATTAGCCTTCGCCCACCAGCCGCTGTCGGGTGACTAGAACCGATTTCGATTATCTGTAGGGGGTTGATCGGATGGGGTCACGGGGAGTTGCACCCCGTGACCCTTCCACACCACC
>CAZGMQ010000103.1:0-9524 GCA_964526745.1 uncultured Verrucomicrobiota bacterium | reverse complement strand
CAGCCCAACAGCCAGCTCATTGGCGAGATCTGCCTTTTGGCGGCCCCGCCATACTGTGGAAACATTTTTTCCATACCATGGAAACCTTCAGGCAAGCGGCCCGGACGCAGGCAAGCGCATCGGAAAGGGATTGGGGTTGAACGAAGTCGGGGGAAGGCGATAGAGTAGTCGGTCTATGAATGAAGTGAAAAAGCCCGAGAACCGCGTGTGGAATCCGGCCTGCGAGTGCATGCCTCGAAACGATCTGGACGTATTGCAGCTGGAGCGCCTGCTGAAGATCGTGCAGACGTCCTGGGAGCGGGTGCCGTACTATCGCACCAAGATGGAGGCGGCCGGGGTGAAGCCGGCGGACATCCGCTCGCTGGAGGATATCGTCAAGCTGCCGTTCACCACCAAGGATGATCTGCGCGGGTGCTTCCCTTATGATGCGTTTGCCGTCCCGATGGAGGATGTTGTTCGTGTGCATGCCTCGTCAGGCACCACGGGGCAGTCGACGGTGGTTGGCTATACACGCAATGATCTGGCGTGCTGGTCGGAACTGATGGCGCGTCTGCAGATGGCGGCGGGGGTGACGAAGAGCGATATTGTCCAGATTGCCTTCGGGTATGGTTTTTTTACGGGAGGCCTGGGGCATCATTACGGGGTGGAAACCCTTGGAGCCACGGTGCTGCCGGTGTCGTCCGGCAAGAGCCAGCGCCAGATCCAGATCATGAAGGATTTTCAGTCCACGGTGTTGATCTGTACGCCGTCGTATGGCCTGTATCTGGCGGAATTGATCGAGCAGGCGGGCGTGCGCGACGAGATCCGGCTGCGGCTGGGAATGTTCGGGGGCGAGGCCTGGACGGATGCCATGCGTCATGCGCTTCAGCGGCATCTGGGCGTGTTTGCGACAGATAACTATGGGTTGAGCGAAGTGATGGGGCCAGGCGTGTCCTGCGAATGTGTGGAACAGAACGGGATGCATATCGCGGAGGATCACTTCCTTCCTGAACTGATCGATGCTGCCAGCGGGAACCCGGCTGCGGATCCCGCGGGCACGGGTGGCGAACTGGTGCTGACGACGCTAACGAAAGAAGCGATTCCCGTGATCCGCTACCGGACACGCGATCTGTGCCAGTTCCTGCCGGACACGTGTCCCTGCGGCCGGACAGGGCGCCGGATGTCCAAGGTGTCGGCCCGCAGCGATGACATGCTGATTATCCGCGGCGTGAATGTGTATCCGCAGCAGATCGAAGAGACGCTGCTATCGATTGAAGGGGTGGCTCCTCATTATCAGATTGTGGTCAGCCGCGAAGGCCTGCTCGATGAGCTGGAGGTGCGCGTGGAAGCCAACGAGAGCATTTTCTTTGATCAGATGTGGAAACAGCAGGAGATGAAGGAAAAAATCGAAAACAAGCTAGGCAATGCACTGATGCTGCACGCTAAAGTGCGCCTGGTTGAACCCAGCAGTATTCCCCGTTCCGAAGGCAAAGCGGTCCGCGTTCTCGATCAGCGGGAAAAGCCGGTCTGAGTGCGGTGACCTATGAAGGATGAACGGAGTCTGCAGGGAAAGGTGGCCCTGGTTACAGGGGGGGCGCGCCGAATCGGGGCCGCCATCTCCCGAGAACTGGCGTCCCGGGGGGGCCGTGTCGTCGTCCACTATCTCCACTCCGAGGCGGGGGCCATCGCGATGAACCGTTCGTTGAAAAATGGCGTGTGTTCGGTGCGCGGGGATTTGTCGACTCCCCAGGGGTGCGAGTGGGTCTTTCGTGAGGCGCAGGAGTGGATGGGGCGGGTTGATCTGCTGGTGAACAATGCCTCGCGGTTTGAGTCGGATGAGTCGGCTGACGTGAATGCCTTGCGTGCGGTGAACCTCGAGGCTCCTCTGTTGCTGGGACGCCTGATGGCGGAAGCGGGCGGAGAGGGGGGGATCATCCAGATGCTGGATAGCCGGATTCTTCGCGAAGCCGCAGCTCCTTTCACGATCTATGCGACAACCAAACGAGAACTGGCGGAGTCCGTTGAACGGCTGGCCCGGGAGTATGCGCCCCGCCTCCGGGTGAACGGTGTCGCGCCGGGACCGGTTTTGGCGCCGGAAGGAGCCCGGGAGGCAGCCGGACCGCTGCTGTCGGCCCGCCGCCCAACCCCCGAAGACGTGGCTCGAAGCGTGGCCTTTTTAGCGGAAGCGTCCTCTGTGACCGGACAGATTTTATTTGTGGATGGCGGACAGCACCTTGTAGCCGATCCCCTGTAGACGGGAGTGAAATTCCATGCCCAAGAATAATACGCCCATTGATACGACCGGGATGCCGGAACTCGATGCCTCGCTGTCTGGGATTTTGGCAGGAGACAATATTGTCTGGAATCTGGATGATGTGGAGCAATATCGGCGTCTGGCCGTCCCGTTTGCGGAAGCAGCAAAATGGGCTGGCCGCCCGCTGGTCTATTTTCGATTTGCGAGTCATGACCGATTGCTGCCGGAGGGCTTTTGCGAGGAATGCCGGCTGTCTCCGGAAAAAGGGTTTGAGGTTTTTCTTCACAAAATCCACGAAGTTATTGGGCAGAAAGGGTTGGGGGCCTATTATGTTTTCGACTGCCTCTCGGATCTGGCGACGAACTGGTATTCCGATGCGATGCTGGGCAATTTTTTCATGCTGACCTGTCCCCGGCTGTTCCAGTTGGAGACCGTGGCGTATTTCGGACTGTTGAGAGGGAGGCATTCCCGTAATGCGGTGGATCCGATCCGGAAGACGACACAGTTGTTCCTGGAGGTGTTTAATTATCGAGGAAAACTCTATGTGCTTCCCGTGAAGACGCAGTTCCGTCACTCACTGAAAATTCATCAGATGCTGGAGTGGGAGGCGCCCGCACATTTTTCTATTGTCCGATCCAGTTCCGTGATGACACAGGTGATGTCCCGTGCGCTCTCGCGAGGGAAAAATATCGGGACCTTCGGGGATGATGTGGAGGGAGAGGCGGCAGAGATGCTGCGGTCGGGGGCGGAGGGGCCGGAAGTCGAAAAGCTCAAGCAGAAACTGATCGCCATGATGGTGACACGGGATGAATCCATTCTGCCTCTGGTGAACAAATACCTGACGATGGAGGATGTGCTGGAAATTCGCTGGCGGATGGCGGGGACCGGGCTGATTGGTGGCAAGGCAGTGGGAATGCTGCTGGCTCGAAAGATCGCGGAGCGCGAATGTCCCCAACTGGCGGAGAAACTGGAAGCGCATGATTCCTTCTATATTGGTTCCGATGTGTTTTATTCCTTTTTAGTTCGCAACCGGCTCTGGGAGTGGCGGGAGAAACAGTATTCGCCGGATACATTCTTGGACGGCGTGGATGAAGCTCACGAGTATATTCTGAATGGCACCTTTGCCGGTCATGAAGTGCGTCTGTTTGAGAAGATGCTGGATTACTTTGGTCAGTATCCGGTGATTGTGAGGTCCAGCTCGCTCTTGGAAGATAACTATGGAAACTCATTCGCAGGCAAGTATGACAGTGTCTTTTGCGCCAATCAGGGGGGCGTGGAGGAGCGCCTCCGGAGTTTCCAGAATGCGATCCGGACGGTCTATGCCAGCAGCATGAGCCGCGAGGCGCTGTCCTACCGAGAGCGGCACGGATTGCTCAAGCGCGACGAACAAATGGCCCTGCTGGTGATGCGGGTGTCGGGGGAACTGCAGGGCAGTGCTTTTTATCCGCATCTGGCGGGTGTTGGATTCTCCTATAACCCCTTCGCCTGGGGGCCGGAAATCGATCCTAAAGCCGGTGTGCTGCGACTGGTTTATGGACTAGGAACCCGCGCGGTGGACCGGGTGGACGATGATTATACTCGCGTAGTGGCTTTGAATGCGCCTCTCCGTCGGCCGGAAGGCAGCTTTGATGAAATTGTCCGCCACTCACAGCGGAAGATGGACTTCGTGGATCTGGAAGCAGATGAAATTATCAGTGGCGAATTTTCAGATCTGATTGAAGAGTCCCAGGGCGTGCCGCTGGACCTGTTCACGGCGGAGAAGGAAGAAGCCGGCCGGATTTTGACCTTTGACGGGCTGCTGACCCGCACCGATTTTGTCAAAGATTTTCAGCAGATCCTTCAGACGCTGGAGCGCACCTACGGGAAGCCGGTGGATATCGAATTTGCTGCCAACTTCCTCCCGGATGGCCAGAACTATCAAATCAATTTGCTGCAGTGCCGCCCTCTTCAAGTGCAGGGCACAAACAATCCGGCGGTGCCGAAAGTGGACTGTTCTGCGGAGGGAATCCTGATAGCAGCCGAAGGGGCTGTGGTCGGGCACAGCCGCGTGGAGCGCCTGGACTGGCTGATTCTGGTGGCGCCGGAGACCTATGGGCCAATGGCGGAAAGGGATCGTCATCAACTGGCCCGGGCCGTGGGGGCGGTGAACCGCGCAATCGGAGGGCAGGGGGGTGTGGCCATGGCGATCGGACCGGGACGATGGGGGACCCATATGGCGTCATTGGGGGTGCCGGTACGGTTCTCAGAAATCAATCACATCTCGGTCATCTGCGAACTCATGATGATGCATGAATTTCTGACGCCGGATGTGTCATTGGGGACGCATTTCTTCGGTGAACTTGTAGAGATGAATATTCTTTATTTTGCACTCTTTCCCGGCCGAGAGGGGAACCGCTTGAATCTGGACGCCTTTATGCAGGCGCCGAATCATCTGGAGGAACTGGCGCCTGACATGGCGGGTTTGTCCAATGTGCTCCGTGTGGTTCGGGCAGATGAGTTAAGCCCTGAGGGTATCTGGCTGGTGGCGGATGGATTGGATCGCCAAGTGACCGTGAGTATGGCACCGCCTGTTGTGAAAGGCACTCTGAAGCCCTATCTGGGAGCAGATGCTTCTGTCGTACATGAGCGGATGGTCTTTGAAAGACCCCGAAGCACATAGGACACATTGGTTATAGTTGTTCGCGCAGCAGGTCGGCGCAGGCGGACATGTTGGGGACACGCCAGGTGGCGGCGGTTGGGACTTCCCCTGGATCCACCAGCACGGTGGTGGAAACGCCCGCATTCTGTCCGGTCTGCACATCGGTTTCACGATCTCCGATCATCCAGGATCGGGCGAGATCGAGGTGATGACGCGTGGCGGCCGTATGGAGCATCCCGGGATTTGGTTTCCGATCGGGATGGGTATTGTCATTCGCGGTGCAGACCAGAATATCCAGCAGCGACAGGTCTTCGGCGGCCAGTTCCTCCTGGATATGACGGTGCATGGTCTCCAATTGTTCCGGTGGCGTGATGCCCCGGGTGATGCCGCGCTGGTTGGTGACAATGATGGCGGGCAGCCCTTGGGCGGCGGCCATCCGCACGCAGTCGATAAAGCCGGGCAGGAGATGGAAGTCGTCGAAGTGGTTGACGTAGCCGGGACCAGGACTTTGATTGACTACGCCGTCGCGGTCGAAAAAGATACAGGGCCGAAGGGGGTCCGGGTTCATCTCGATCAGTATCCGGTTCCGCGGAAAATGGTGCCGATGGTCTTGAACATGATCTGAAAATCGAGTCCGATCGACCAGGTGTCGATATACTTCAGATCCAGCTTCATCCAGTCATCGAAGGAGAGATGGTTCCGGCCTCCGACCTGCCAGAGGCAGGTGCAACCGGAACGCAGGCTGAGGCGGCGGCGCTGCCAATTTTCGTATTGGGCGACTTCCGCAGGAATCGGGGGGCGGGGCCCCACAATGGACATGTCCCCCTTCAGCACATTCCAAAGTTGTGGCAGTTCATCGAGGGAGTAGCGGCGCAGCCAGCGTCCGAAGGGGGTGATGCGGGGGTCGTCCTTCATTTTGAACACAGGGCCTGAGACTTCGTTGTGCTGATCCAGCTCTTCGCGGATGGCTTCGGCATCGAGAACCATCGTCCGGAACTTAAGCATGTTGAATTCGCGTCCGCGCAACGTGCTGCGTCGCTGCACAAAGAACACGGGCCCCGGAGAGGTGGTTCGGATGATGACCATGAAGGCGAACAAAAGAGGAGACAGGATCAGAAGGGCGACGGAGGAAAGCAGAATGTCGGAGATCCGTTTCACCATCAAAGCCCATGGGGATTTGGCCGTGGTGCTGAAGAGCAGCATGGGCTCTCCGGCCAGTTGGTCCAGCGTCACTTCGGCAATATCGGTACGGAGAAAGTCTGACAGAAGCCAGGCTTCGATGCCTTCGGTTTCGCACAGGCGCAGCCAGGTGCTGGCTTGAGAGAAGGAAATGCCCCGAGGGAGCAACACGACCGCATCAATGACGCTGGAATGAAGCACATCAGAGAAATCATCGAGCGTGCCCAAGGACTCAAATCCGGAGGGGGGGGGGACGCCGGCGGGCGGCAAAATCCCGACAATATCGAAGAATCGCGCATAATCGGGGTGGCACAACCAGTCGTGGATGGCTCCCGCCTCGGAGGGATGACCCACCAAAAGCAGACGCCGTCGCGGTTCGAGGCGCAACAGAAGAGGCTGGATGTAGAGGGCTCGCAGGGAAATCGCCACGATGGAATAGAGGCAGTGAATGCCCAGAATGGTGCGCGGCACCATGTTCAGTTGCAGCACATAGAGCAGGCCGAGGAGGACGGCAAAACTGAGCAGTCCTGCCTGCGTGACCTGCCGGATCATGCGCCCGGGGGAGATGCCCAGAAATTGGCGATACATTCCAGAGAAATCGAGGACAAAGCTCCAAACGGGCACGACCAGCACATAGAGCCAGGAATTGGACCAGAACATGTCGAAAATGGCGAAGGTGTCGGGAAAGAGCCAGGCCAGCAGTTTATGGGTGACCAGGGCAGCCAGCAGAGTGCCGCAGATCAGGACGGCATCCAGAGTGGCAGCTAATTCGGATTGAAATCTGAAACTTCTTCGCAACATGGCTACTCGCAATCAGGCTAGCAAAGTGATGGCATGCCACCAACAGTCAAATGTGCAACCGCCCGGGCGTCATAGACGCTGGAGGTCATCGCGAAGAAAGGCGAGGACATCCTTGAAGCGCTGCAGATTTTCCGGGTCCACTTTCGTGAGGGTTTCATGGGCATCATACATCAATGCGGCCATATCGCGCTCGGTGGCGGGTTCGACCGTGACGGGCTGGAGATTCTGAACCAGCGGGGATAAATCGCCGATCCCCTCAGGCAGGGCCCCAGCGGGATACACCTGAAGGATGCGGTCTACTCCAAGCCCTCTCAGCAGGGCGGCCGCATTCGGGCGCAGATTGATCAGGATAAGCGGAGTGTTTTCCGATTTCTGGACGGCAAATCCAAGGGAGGCAATCGAGCCCATAAAGGTGCTGTCCATTGAAGTGCAGGCGGCCATATCCACCACGATGAGAAGGCTCCCTGCGAGCCGGGCCGCCTGAGTGGCCTGCTTGAAAGAAGGGGCCAGCTTATAGGTGGCGGCCCCACTGACCACCACCAGGGTACATTGCTCCGCCGAGGCCGCGAGAATCTGGTTTCCGATGGGATGCGGTGAGGCCATAGTGCGGGTCAACTTTCCCAATTGGTTGAAGTTTGAGTGGCTAGAGACCGTCCGCGCCAGATGATGCGCACACGCCATTGCTGGGTGCGTCCGGCCTTGCGGATGTCTTGCGAGGGAATTTCGATCGTGGAGAGGATGTTGCCTTCTGATTTCTGATGGATGCGCAGAATGTGGTTTTTGATGCTCGCGCTTCGATCCTGCAGGGATTCAAGCATCACCATGGCCCCGGGTGGAAGCCCCGGAGGGTTGGCAAACCAGCGGATGTCAAAGCGCTCGGTTCCGGATGTGTCCGCATCCGGGCTCTGGAAGAAGCGGAGGCCTGCGCCGGAAACGGGGGTGACGCCTTGATTCACAAAGGATCGTTCCACGCCGGAAATATGGGCACGAGGTACAGGAATTTTCCGGGGGGCTGCTGTGGTTGTGGCCGGCAGAAGGAACAGGCTGAAGAGAATTCCCATCCAGCAAGGAAAAAGAACGCGGGCCGCCCGTCTGAAAATCCACTGTTGAATGCGATTTACCATGCGCGAAATCTATCACGCGGCTCGAGACACTGTCAACGAAACGGTCCACTTGGCGCTAGCCCGGAGCCGGGACAATTAGCCGGGCCGCGGCTGGAATGTGGATTCTGTGGCCAGCTGTTGAAAGAGTTCTTTTTCGCGTTCCGTGGGGTGGTCGGGGATAGCGAGGCGAATTTGGACAAAAATATCCCCTCGTTTCCCGTGTTTATCCGGCAGCCCCTGGCCACTGAGGCGCAAGCGAGCGCCTCCCTGAGTGCCGGGAGGTATGCTCAGCGCCGCCGTGCCTTCCAGGGTCGGAATCCGGATCTTCGCACCCAGAACCGCTTCCCAGGGGGCCACGGGGAGGGTGAGGTCCAGGTCATGGCCGTTCAGTTTGAAAACCGGATGGGGCGTCACGCGGAGGTTCAGATACAGGCTGCCACCATTCTCTCCCTGGCCGGAAAGGCGAATGCGCGTGCCATCGCTGGCGCCGGGAGGAATCTTGACCTTGAAGGTCTTGGCCTGACTTGAGCGCGAACCGTCCGGGTGGGTGGTGGGTAGTTGGAGCGTGATGCTTTTGGGGCTGCGGTTGAAGAGATCTTCAATGGAGAGGGGGAGGTTGGCCTCGAAATCCTGCCCCCGGGGAGTAAATCCCTGTTGGCTCCTGCCGCCGCCGAATCCGCCGAAGGGGTTGCTGCCGCGCTGTCCGCGAGCGGAGCGTCCCGCTCCGCCCTGCTGTCCGAAGATGGCTGAAAAGAAATCGCTGAAGTCCTCCCCGCCGCCCGCGCCCCCGAAATCGAAGTGAATCCCCCCGTCGCCACGGCCACCGCCCCAGCCGGGCGGGGGGGTAAAGTCCTGTCCGGACTTCCAGTTGCGTCCCAGGGCATCATATCGCTTCCGCTTTTCTGGGTCCGAGAGCACTTCATAGGACTCGTTGATCTCTTTGAATTTGGTTTCCGCTCCGGAGTCCTTGTTCACATCCGGATGATATTTACGGGCCAACTTGCGGTAGGCCTTTTTGATTTCGTCTGCCGTGGCCCCGCGGGCCACGCCAAGCACAGCATAGTAGTCGAGATATTTCATTTGGGGATAATCTGTTAGCGCCTATTATCCCGCTCCAGTTCCTCAAGCCGCCGTTCGATTGTGTTGAATGGTGAGGTCCCGCCGAACGAATTGCCAAGACGGTCTTCAACCGTCGCCAGCCGCTCCTTCAGTGAGCGGATTTCTTCCTGAGCCTCTCTTAGCTGCCCCGTCAGGTCATCGACTTCGGCGTTCAGAGAGGCGAGGGTGGGCGCTTGAGGCTCTGTCGCGATGGTGGTGGTCGAAACTGCGAGAAGCAGGGTTCCGGCAAGTATTAGTGTTTTCATAGCGTAGTCATTTTCCTTTTGGAGGACAGTTTAGAGCAGAAGCCGTTTGGTGGCAACCGGATTGATGTGTTTTGTGTTTATCCAGCTGCGGGGAGTCTGTTCGCGACCATCCACAGAGAGGGCTGAGTATGGAGGTTCCCCCAATAAATAGAGGTGGATTGTAAAGTGAAATGCCGGATATAGTGGTCTTGTTTCATCTATGAGAT
>CAZGMQ010000102.1:0-9549 GCA_964526745.1 uncultured Verrucomicrobiota bacterium | reverse complement strand
TCTCTCCCTCACCACCCTCGGCCTTCGGTGTCATCTATTTTGAGGCAATGCGCTCCGCCCCCCCAGACCGAATTCAGCATTGCTTTTTTCCCCACCCCCACGCTATACTTCGAGCCATCGAGACCGTGATGTGCGCCATCCCTTTCCCGCGCTTCCGTCTCAGAAAGGACAACCGATGAAACAGTCCATGCCCAGCAAGTTCGAAGCCCGTATCGGAGGGGTCCTGGGCTTCAGCTTTTCCGCCTCTCTGACCGGCAAAGGCGTTGAATACACCGAATTTGCCGACGGCTACACCCCGATGGTGACCAAAATCATCCAGCCGACGTCCGCTCATTGGCATGCGTTGAAGAAAATGATGGATCAAGTCGAATTCTGGCAGTGGAACCGCGAATATTTCAATCCGGATGTCCTCGATGGCACCTCATGGGAAATCGAATGCGAATGGGGCCATCACGCCATCCGGACCGCCGGAAGCAACGCTTTCCCAAGCGATCCAGATGCCCGCAGGCCGACCTACAGCGAAAATGAGTCCAAACGGTTCGATTCGCTCCTTCGGGCCATCAGCCAGCTCCTCGGCGGCGAACCGTTCGAATAGGCCCCCAAAACTCGCTCCAAGACCCCCAAAAAGGCCATAGATTAGCCTAGGAATGACCATTTTTAACCTTTTTTGAATGATTTTCGTCTGCTGGGACCTCTCCTGTGCGTTTCGTTGCGGATTGAGGCCCCAAAAAACGAATTTAATCAAGAAAGCATGAAAATCAGAAAAACAGGTTGGGAAAGAGGAAAACTTCTCACGCAAAGAATGCGGAGAGCGCAAAGAACTTTCTGCAATGACTGAATCACTTGGCGGCCTTGGCGTTCTCTGCGTGAGAAAAATGGATTGAGTGCGGACCGCCTCAACCGAGGGCGTTGGCGACGAGCTGCCCGGCTGTCGGCAGGTCCGGTGATCCTTCCAGAGCCGCCCCCACCTCATTCAGGCCGTCCAGTTGGGACTGGCGTACCGGCGAATCCGCAATCAGCGGCTCCAGCGCATCGGCCATGGCCCTGGGGTCAGCGTCCTGCTGAATGAATTCGGGGCAGAGGGTACGGTTCGCAACAAGATTGACCATTCCGAGCCACTTCACCTGAATCAGTTTTCGACCGAGCCAGACCGTCAGAGACGCCGCGCGATAGACCACGATCATGGGGCACTTCAACAAAGCGGTTTCCACCGTGGCGGTTCCCGAACAGACCATCCCGGCGCGCGCCTGCCGCGCGACTTCCCGCATCTGCCCCACGACGACCGCTACTCCCTCACGGGAGGTGACGGGACGCGCCTTCAACTGCGCCTCGATCCGTGTCGCGGAATCTTCAGTGGCAGCCGCAATCAAAAAGGTGGTGGCCGGATCCCGTCGGCGCAGTTCAGCGGCGGACTCCAGCATCGCCGGCAGAATGCGTTCGATTTCCTGGCGACGGCTGCCCGGCAGAATCGCCACGCGTTTGTCGCCGGCGGGCCACGGCAGATCCACCGGTGGCTTGGCCAGTGTGCGCTTAACCGATTCCACCAGCGGATGCCCCACAAAGACGGTCTTCAGGCCCGTGCCTTTGAACACCTCGACTTCGAATGGAAAAATCACCATCAGCAGATCAAGCATTTTCGCCATCGCCGGAATCCGGCTCTTGTGCCAGGCCCAGACCTGCGGGCTGATGTAGTACAGCACTGGAATGCCCAGCGCATGGGCTTGTTTGGCCAACCGCAGATTGAACCCGGGATAATCCACCAGCAGGAGCGCATCCGGTTTCTCGGTCTTCAGCAGATCGACCATGCGGGCGAACACGCGGCGGAAAAAGAAGTAGCGCTTCAGTACCTCTAAGAAACCCAGGACCGCCATCTCATGGGCATCGATCTCGATGCGGACGCCCTCCTCCCGCATGGCATCGCCACCGATCCCGAAGAACTCCACATCCGACCGCGCGGCGCGCAGATCACGAATCAGACGGGCGGCATGCAGATCGCCGGACATCTCGCCGGCTATGATCATGACCTTCTTCGTCATCAAGTCTGGCCCTTACGGATGCTTTGGCAGATCGCCACGGCCAGCTTCAGCGCCTCGGCGGCATGCTCGCCGCTGACCACAGGCTCCGACCGATTCCGGACGCAATCCACGAACGCGCGCAACTCCAGCGCCAGCGGTTCGCCCTTATGGATCGGAATTTCTTTTTTCTCGATCCCGAGCAGCTTCTTCCTGAGAATTTTTCCGGTCTGCTCCTGATAGTCCAGGGAGACATAGGAGTCCGGCAGGAACATCCGGATCTTGCGCTGCTTCTCCATGCTGATGCGGCTGGCGGTCACGTTGGCGATGCATCCGTTCTCGAAGCGGAGCCGCACATTGGAGATATCCTCGCTCTTGCTGAGGACCGCCACGCCGACCGCGCGGATATCCACGACCTTCGACTGCACCAGATGCAGAATGATTTCCAGATCATGGATCATCAGATCCAGAATCACGCTAACTTCGGTGCCGCGGGGCAGCAGACCGAACCGCGGCGGCGGATACTCGGCGATGCGCAGGGCTTCGATATATCGGGGCTGCTGCTTGGCCGGATTCACCACGGCCAGCACTGGGTTGAATCGCTCGACATGACCGACCTGCAGAATCACGCCATGCTGCTGGGCCAGCGCAACCAGCTCCTCGGCTTCCTGGGTGCTGGAGGCGATGGGCTTTTCGACGAGGACGTGCTTGCCCTTTTCGATGATCTTCCCGGCGACCGCGCGATGCTTATCCGTCGGCACCACAATGTTCAGCGCTTCGGTCGCATCGGCCAATTCTTCAATCGTCCGGTAGGCGGTGGAGTGATAGCGCTCGGCAATTTCTTTCGCGCGCTTCTTGTCCGAATCATAGACGCCTGCGAGTTCCACATTGGGCATCTCGGAATAGATTCGCGCGTGCCATTGTCCCAGGCTGCCGACCCCGACCACGCCTACCTTGATTTTTCTGTTCTGCTCTTCCGTCATGAAATTCTCCTCTTCGAAATGTGTCTGACTCAAGTCGGTTCCGGCCGGGACGCATCAAAGGCCACAAAGGCAATGCCCAGGCGATTGGCTTCCGCCACCAGTTTTTCGCGCTCCAGCAGAATTGTCCGGTTGGCTTCCACGGCCAGGCAGGCGACCTTCGCCTTCTTCAGCATCTTGAAGGTGCGGGTGCCGATGATCGGGATGTCAAAGCGCATGTCGTGGCCGCCCTTGGCGACCTTCACGACGACCGCACCGGCCCCGCCCAGTTTGCCGGCGCGCAAAATCGTATCGTCGGTTCCCTCGAAGCCCTCCACCGCCAGGATCGTGCCTTCTTTGATGACAACGGTCTGACCGATGTCCAGTCCGCTGGTGACCTTGGCCACCTGCATGCCCAGCTCCATATCGGTCTGATGGCTCTCCGTCGGCGCACAGGTCCCCAGCACGCCGGGAGACGGCATCTCGCTTTCCATAAAACAATAGGCCGGCATCAGTTCTGCGCCCACGCCTTTGAGCTCATCCGCGACCGCCCCAAAAATGGTATGCGCATTCCGCGCCTTCAGCTGCCGGAGAATCGACAGGCTCTTGGCATCGAGCCGCAGACTGAACAGCCGCGTCGGCTTGATCTGCCCGGCCATGACAATCCGGGTGATGCCCGCCGCCTTCACGGCATCCAGGAGCGCACCCAGCTGTCCCAGATGAAGCCAGATCACTTCGTCGGCATACTTGCGGATCACGCCCTGGGTTTCACCCTTGAAGGCAAAGACCACGACCTTCTTCACGCCCTGGGCATGAGCGGAGCGGGCCAGTTGCCAGGGATAGGTGCCGCGACCGGCAATCACACCCAGGGTCTCCGGCATTTCAATGGGAGGCAATTCGTTCATGGCCCCCATCATACCGTGGCTTTCCGTCGCGTCCAGCCTCTCTTTACCGAGACACAGCCGGCGGCAAGCAGGCTCCCGGCACCGAGTTCAATGCCAAACGATGTCAGATTGCGGGCATTCCACAGATCGGCGAGCGACGATTTACTCCAGGACGGCATCCAGGAGACCGGCCCATGGACGACGTGCCAGGAAAAGGGCGCACCCAGCGGAATCCCGTAGAGGGCCAGATGGTCCTGCGTGATCAGATCGATCCCCAGATGACTCCCCAGCATCACCACCAGGAACAGCGCGGCATGCCAGCCAACCCGTTCCGGCTTCCAGGCCCGCCCCAGCATCCAGAGTCCGGCCGTCACCAGACCGATCCAGGCAAGGCTGTGTGTGATCTGCTGATGCGCGGTGTTCAGCGCGCCGCGCGTCAGACCGGGCAGATAGTCCACATCCGGCAGACAGGCCAGAATGGCCCCCGCCAGAAGAAGCGGAGCCGCTTTTCGCAGGGAAGCCGAAAGTGGGAGACGGGCATCCCCCGCCAGAACATAGGCCAGCCCGACACCGGTCAGTCCATGAAATACCGGAGAGGACATAGGGGCGTCGAACGCCTACTGGCCCAGAGCGCGCCGCACAGCAAAAGCGAGATCCTGACCGCGCAGATCGCGGGCAATCACCATACCGTTTTGATCCAGCAGATAGCTGGTGGATTCACCAAAAATCCCGAGGGGTTTGGTCAAGTCCTTCGCGCCGGGCACGACGGTCCAGGGCAGGCCGAGCGTCTCCAATCCAGACGAATTGCGCTCCAGACAGATGCTGACCACCTCGAAGCCGTTATCATGATAGCGGTTCCAGGCCTCCCGCTTCTGGCGCAGATCCCCTTCCCAGACTTTCCAGCCGCGGGCAAAGAAATCCACCAGCACGACTTTGCCGCGCAGATCGGAGAGCGAAAATTGAGTGCCGTTGATGTCCGTCAGCACCGCATCGGGAAAGACTACGCCCGGCGCGCTCTCCGAACGGGTCAGCGACTTCTCCATCATCGTCAGCGGCAGAGAATTGCCATCCGTTGCACCGGGGCGCGCCATCACCAGCGGGTCACCGGGAGCAGAACCACCCGACCATGCGTAGGGCTTGGGATCGTAGTACGGACTGGCTTTGTACTCTGTAATGAGAGCGGCCACACCGGCAGGATTCCCGGCTTCGGCTTCCACCTCCGCCTCCTTCACAAACAACATCGAGGCATCCACGCCTTCCATCTGGGCGACCTTCTTGCGAGCGACCGCCAATTCCTGCAGGGCTTCCTCATGGCGACGGCGCATGTCGCTGAGGACCATCGCCTGGATGACCGCGGCCTTGACCAGGGAATCGCCATCGTTGTGCCGGATGGCATTATCTCGCAGCTGATCCACCTTGCGATCGATGTCCGCCCAGTCCTTTTCAGAGTAATAGCCATGCCCCATGCTTTGCAGCTGGCTCAACACGGCATTGTAGTTGGCTTCCCACGCGGCCATTTCGGGCTGCTGGGCTTCAACCGTTGTCAGAACAACGGCCACACACACAAGACTTAGAATAAAAATTCGCATCATCAGTTCCTCCACTAGGTTCGGAATCATTTTGACCGATTTCTGCCGAAAAACAATTCTTTTCAGGTTAGGAAGCCATTCGGTCCGGCCCGGCCCCATGCAATACGCAACGGTTTGCCGTTTGCGTCCTCCAGAACCCTAAAAAAGAAACATTAGTAAAAGGCTTTACTAGGCGTCGCAAAAACGGCATAAGATGGGACCCATGAACACACGCCCTTGGCTCATTGTCTTTCTTGTGTGCGTCGGGACCGCCCTCTGGTGCGGGCCCGCCCATGCGGCTGAAGTGGCCGCCACCGTTGAACTCACCCCCATTGATGTTCTGGCAGCTGCTGACGGCTGGACGGACCTGATGCCAACAGAGGACATGACCCTGTCGTCCGATCCGGCACGCCCCCGGATTCCGGTTCTCCAAAAGGTCTACGCCCTGCCTCCGGACACCGATCTGGCATCTATTTCCCTTGAAATGACCGGCATGGAGTTCCTGGAGCTGTCCCTGATCTCCCCTGTCCGTCCAGCCCCCCCGCTGCAGACCGAAGTCGACTCCGAGGTCTTCTTTGGAGATGCGGTGAACGTCGTCGACGGCCGGGATCTGCAGGTCTATGACACCGCCGCCGACTATCCCGCCGCTGCCGTTCGCATTGCACGCGTCTCGAAGATGCGGAAATGGGTGCTGGTTCACGTCACGATCCAGTCGGCCCTCTACAATCCGGTTGCATCCACCCTCAAGCGTCTCAACAGCGTGGACTTCAACATCACCTATACGGTGGCCAAAAAGCGACTGTCCAGCACCACGCTTTCTGACACCGTGATGGATGACACGGTTCTGTCCTTTATTGAGAATGGCAAAGAAGCCACCGCCTGGTATCCGGTGCTCCCGACACCGAAAGGCCTCCCCGCCGGGACCGGCTACCTGATCATGACGACCGATCAGATCTACAATGACTCCACCAATCTGTATGGATTGATCTCCCACAAGCGCTCCCTCGGGTATGATGTGTATGTGGTGACGGAAACCACTCAGAACGGATATTCGATAGCGACGGGCTGGAATGAAGTCACCGGCCAATCCCCGGACGGCAAGGCCGACCGCATGCGGAAATGGCTTCAGACCTACTATCTCAGCATGGGAATCGAATACGTTCTCCTGATTGGCAATCCGGATCCGGCCGCCGACGAACTGCCGATGAAAGAAATGCACTATCAGAACTATGTGTATCCCGTGGACTGCTTCTTTGCCGACCTGTCCGGCAACTGGGACATCGACGGCAACGGGCTCTATGGCAACGAGACCAACGATGTGGAACTTGCCGGCGGCGTGGATCTGGATCCCGAGGTGTATGTCGGACGCATCCCCGTCTATCACACCGACGCCCAGTGGAGCGCCATCCTCCGCAGCATCATTCTCAAGACGATACAATATGAGCTGGAGCTGGACATCGACTGGCGCCAGGCCGGGCTCCTCCCGGAAAGTTTTTCCAATGCCGACACCGATGGCGCCTATCTCGGTGAACACACGCGCAGCAACATCCTGGAAGCCACCGGGGGCAATGCCTACACCCTCTACCAGCACGGCACCGCCAGCACCAACTACAACTCCATCTTTGCCTCCGATGAAGAGCTCGTCGACAAAGCCACCATCCGCCACTGGATGAATAACGATTACGGCATGGTCCTCTGGTGGGCGCATGGCTGGTCCAAAGGCGCCACGGTCTATGGCGGTGGCTATCTCTTCGAAAGCAAATACTGCCCGATGCTCGACAATGATCATCCGGCGACTCTCTTCATGTCCTCCTGCACCTGCGGGAATCCAGCCGTGAGCGACAACATCAGCTATTCCATGCTGAAGGATGGCGGCATCGCCTCCGTGGCGGCCGGTCAGGTTTCCTGGTTCTATTCCTGCATGTGGTCGCCCAACGAAGCGAAGGGCCACAATGCCTCCATGGGCTACGACTTCATGCGCAAGGTCATCGAGGATGAGAAATCCTTCGGTCAGGCCCTCTACGAAGTCAAGAGCGAGGCCTCCGGCTGGTGGAACAACCGATACACCTTCTCCCTCTATGGTGACCCCAGCCTGTTCATCACCTCTCAAGGCACAGACTCCGACAACGATGGCCTGCCGGACCTGTGGGAAACGCGCAACGGCCTGTCCGTCGGCACCGCCGATGCGGCCGCCAATCCGGATGGCGATACCTATACGAACCTCGAAGAGTATGAAGCCGGCCTCGACCCGCAGGTCAGCGACACTCCCGACTCCTCGCTCACCGCTCTCTCCGCCGCCGGAACCTTCAACGGATGGAATGCGGCCGTCGGTAATATGGAGCTCGTCGGAGACTATCTCTGGCGCGGCACCGTCACCCTCAGCAATGCCACTGCCGTTGAATTCAAATTCACCGCCGATAACGGCTGGGCGCTCAGCTGGGGCGATGACAATCAACTCGTCACCAACCAGCATATGGGCGGTGTCGCTGAAGTCACCTCGGCCAACATCCAGGCCGGCAGCGGCCTCGACGGCGACTATCAGGTCACCTTTAATGAGATCACCCGGGGGTACCGAATCGAGCCCGCCCCCGAGCCCCCGGCAGCCGATAGCGATAGCGACGGCATGCCCGACACCTGGGAAACCACCTACGGCCTGGACCTCCTGGTGGATGATGCCGCCGAAGATCCGGATCACGACGGCCGAACCAATCTGGACGAATATCTGAACGGAACCGACCCGACGGTCTGGAACGGCCCCGAATCCTCCTACACGGCCATGACGGTTGCGGGCAGCTTCAATGCCTGGAATGAAACCGAAACCAATATGTTCCTGGTCAGCGATCATACCTGGCGCTGCGACATGAGTTTTTCGGGCCTCTCCGGCATGGACTTCAAATTCACCGCCGATGGTTCCTGGGCCCAGAACTGGGGCGATGCCGATCAGATCGAAACCAATGTTCCCATGCGCAACGTCGCCGAAAGCGGTGCCGGCAACATCGCCGTCACCGCCACCCTCACCGGGCTCTATCGCGTCACCTTCGACGACGTGTCCCGCACCTATACCTTCGACAGTATCGCCATGCTGGACACGGACAACGATGGCATGGACGATGATTGGGAAACCGCCAACGGCTTCAGCCCCCGGAATGCATTGGACGCCTGGGACGACAGCGATGACGACGGCCTGTCCAACGGCGAAGAATACCTGCACAGCGGATCGCCGGATGTGAAAGATACCGACAGCGATGGCATGGATGATTTCGATGAATGGGTCGCCGGCACCGAACTAAACAACAGCCAGTCCATCTTTGCCTCCATCGTGGAATCCACCCCCAGCGTTGACGCCAAACTCTCCTGGCCCGGCATGACTGGGCGGACCTACACAATTTATTATGCCACCAACATGTTCAACGCCACGCTTACCCCAATGCCCGGCTACAGCAACATGCCCTGCTCCACCCCCGGAACCATGGAACTCACCCTCACCAACCTCCCCGTCGGCTGCCACTACTTCGGCATTCAGGTGAAGAAGTAGCCCCTCATGCCGCCCAGCGGCGGCTCAAGCCCGGCCTTGAAGAATTCCTCTCGCAAAGGGCCCGGAGAACGCCAAGCGGCTGGAGGGTTTGCGAACACCTCTTTGCGTACTTTGGCGTGCTTGGCGAGAAGCGGCGGTTCGATCGAATCTGATTTACACAGATTTTGAGGCCCAAACGGCCTCTGAAAGCCACCAAAAGCCCTGAAAATGCCTAAAAAGTCTTATTTTTAGCCAGTTCTTCCATTTTTGACCCTCTTTCAGGAAAAGATAAAGAAACGCTCTCGCCAAGCACGCAAAGCAACTCACCCCCTACACCCCCCCACTTGGCGTATCTTGACGTCCTCTGCGAGAAAATGCTCAACCCAAAAACCGCCCGACGAGGTCCCTCCTTCGCCAATGCTTCGGCGGGCAGGCTGTAGCGCCTCCAAAAACCGAAAAAATAGCCTAAAATCCGAAAAATCGGGCCGTTTGGGGCCATTTCGCTTCGTCCGGGCTCCCCGGGAGGTCGGAATCCGCCCGTTTCCGGACGTGTACAACCGTGTTGCCTCAAATAAGCATGACACCGAAGGGGCGGTGAACGGGGGGCCGATT
>CAZGMQ010000101.1:0-9759 GCA_964526745.1 uncultured Verrucomicrobiota bacterium | reverse complement strand
AATAAACGGACTCGTTTCGCTACAGTCCCTTAAGGAGGATTCGGATGCAAAAAGGTTTGTCTTGGACGTGTGGAGTGGTGTTCACGTTGGTTTTGGGAGTCTCGGGTTTACCGGTGTCCGCTCAGGTCCCGGCACAGCTGAATACCCAGGGGCGGGTCTCGGTCGATGGGACCAACTTCAACGGGACAGCGCAGTTCCAGTTTGCCCTGGTGGATGGCGGGACCGATCTGTCGCAGCAGGCGACCGGCACCGCGCAGCTGACCGGGGCTTTTGTGACGTCGGTGAACGTCGATGATGGCGGGGCGGGGTATGGTTCAGTTCCCCTCGTGTCGTTCAGCGGCGGCGGCGGGAGTGGCGCGGCCGCCCACGCCCAGATCGGCGGCGGTGAGGTAACGAACATTGTTGTGGATGTTACGGGCGGCGGCTATGTCACGGCACCGAATGTGCTCATCGATGCTCCGCCGCCGGATATCCTCTATGAGGTGTTCTGGACCAATGGCGCGCCGATGGATGTTTCGGTCACGAAGGGGCTCTATGCCGTCGCCCTCGGCGACACTTCGTTGGCGGACATGGCCGCGCTGCCGCCGGAGGTGTTCACCAACTCCGATGTGAATTTGCAGGTCACCTTTGATGACGGCGTGGCCGGACCTTTGCAACTGACTCCGGATTCGCGCATCTCCTCCGTCGGCTATGCGCTGATGTCCGAAACGGTTCAGGACGGAGCCATCACAAGCGCCAAAATTGCGGCTGAAGCTGTGGACACCAGTCAACTCGCGTCGGGCGCCGTGACGGGAGACAAGATCGCCGATCAAACCGTGGATGAGGATCAACTGGCTGATAAATCGGTCACCAGCGCCAAGATTGCGGAGGGGACCATTGTTCCCGCCGATGTGGATACCGCCTCGTTCTCGAATACCTTCTGGAAGACGGACGGCAACGGCGGGACCTTGCCCGGTACGCATTTCCTCGGAACCACGGACAATCGCCCCGTCGAGATACGGGTAAACAATAAGAGGGCATTGTGGATCTCTACTGGCGCGTTGTCCCCTCGCTGGTCCGCAGGCTATGAGGGGAACCTTGTCTATGGGGAGGGCAGCGTTGTGGCGGGCGGTGGCGATCCCTTTTTCGGGGTCAACCAGGCTGTTGGGACTTATTCCTTCATCGGTAGCGGGGCGAATAATATCATCCAAACCAACGGCACGCTCAACAGCATTCTGAACGGACAGGATAATCTGATTGAGAGCGGGGGCATCGGAACCGTTATCGGCGGCGGCTTAAACAATTCGATCCAGAAGGGCGCCTATGCCAGCCTGATCAGCGGGGGGCAATACAATCGGGTGGGTACCAATGCAGACAACGGTGTCATCGGTGGCGGTCACCTGAACACAATCCGAAGGAATGCCGACGCAAGCGTCATTGCCGGGGGCTCCCAGAACACAATCCAGACTAATTCGTCCTATGGCGCGATTGTTGGCGGCCGTTACAACAGTATTGGCACTAATGCCACTTACAGTGCCATCGGCGGCGGTCAGAGGAACACGGTCGGGAATAATTCCAGCAACAGCGTCATCGCTGGCGGGTGGAGCAATGAAATTGAATCGGCCTCCTTCTCCAGTGCCATTGGCGGCGGTCAGGAGAATCAGATTGGGGCCAATGCGAATCACAGCGCCATCAGTGGTGGTCTGAATAATTCCATGGGAAACAATGCAAGTAACAGCGTAATTGCCGGTGGCTGGAGCAATCAGGTGCAGGCATTGGCCAGTGTCATCGGTGGAGGCCAGAAGAATGCCATTGGAGAGAATTCTAGGCGAAGCGTAGTGGCTGGAGGCCTCGACAATGTCATCCGGGAAAACGCCAGGGATGCGGTGATCAGTGGCGGTTCCGGAAACACCATTTTTTCCAATGCTGATTTTGCCGTGATTGGCGGCGGTCTGCTCCATCAGATCCTCACCAACTCCTTAACCAGTGCCATCCTGAGCGGAAATCAGAACCTGATTATGAACGACGTGGAGGCGAGTGTTGTTGTGGGAGGCAATGCAAATCAGTTTGGTCCCGATGCGAATTTCGGGTTTATCGGCGGCGGATTACAGAATGTGATAGGCTCTGATTCGGGTGCCGACGTGATTGTCGGAGGGTTTCAGAATGCCATGGAGGAGAGCGTAACCTATTCCTCCATCGGCGGGGGCGAAGGCAACAGCATGGAGAGCAATTCGGAACACTGCGTCATCGGCGGCGGGGAGGAGAATACCATCGAAGCCAGTGTCACCCGGGGGACCATCGGCGGCGGCTCGCTGAACAGCATTGCCGGCTCCACCGACAGCACTATCGGCGGCGGCCGGATTAATACAATTATGCAAAGTACCTCCTATGCGGTGATTGCCGGCGGCGTGGGCAACAAGCTGCACGAGTATGCGAATTACAGCGCCATCGGCGGCGGGTTTTACAATGCCATTCAGACCAATTCCGCCTGCAGTACGATTGCTGGCGGGTACTACAATCAGATCCAAACCAACTCGGATTATGCCGTGGTGGCCGGGGGCGGCAAGAATGTGATTTCTACCAATTCTGCCTATGCCACCATCAGCGGCGGCTTCAGTAATCGCATTCAGCAAACGGCCTTCTATACGTCCATCGCCGGTGGCGCCCAGAATGAAATCAACACCAACTCGTGGGGCAGTTCGGTTGGGGGCGGCGTTCAGAACACGATTGAATCAGATGTGCACTACAGCGGAATTTCCGGTGGCTCCCGGAATACGATTCAGGAAGATGCGGCCTGCGGGTACATCGCCGGAGGGTATCTCAATGTCATCGGAACGAATGCGGGCTACAGCATTATTTCGGGCGGATACGAATGCACGATTTCTAATGATGCCCAGCATGCGTTTGCCGGCGGCCGTCGCGCACAGGTGGGAGAGGGCCATTCCGGCTCCTTTGTCTGGGCGGACAACCAGGATGCCGACTTCGGGTCGATCACGTCGAATGAAGTGGCGTTCCGGTGTCAGGGCGGGGTGCGTTTCACCAGTGGAGCTTTGGTGGGTCTGAACCAGCGGATGAGATGGGAGCCGGGCGATGCGTCCTGGATCTTCAGCAGCGATCAGAACCTGAAAGAAGACTTCCGCCCGGTGGATGCCACTGCGGTATTGGAAAAGGTGCGCGCCCTGCCGCTGAAATGGTGGATATACAAGGGCTACGATGTGCAGCATATCGGCCCGATGGCGCAGGACTTCCATGCGGCCTTCGATCTGGGACGGGATGAGACAGGCCTGGATGGCGCGGACCTCGACGGCGTGGCGCTGGCGGCCATTCAGGGGCTGGCGAAGGAGAACGAGGCCCTCAAGGTCGAGAATGAAACCCTCAAGGCTCGGATGGCCGAGGAGGAGAGCAAGAGTGCAACACTGGATGCGCGACTGACCGAACTGGAACTCAAAGTCCGCATGTGGATGGGTGATCCGCCTCCCGAAGGAGAGTGAATATGAAACCCCTTATCTGTATTTGTTGTCTCTGGGTTCTGGCGGTTTCCTGGGCGTCCGCCGCTGTGGTCAACTCCCCTCAAACGATTGACAGCGGGGGGCAGCGCTCTGCCGCTGGCGACGTCATCATGGATCAAAGCCTCGGCGGCATTGGCGGCATCGCAACCTCGGCCGCGCCGGAGGAAACCCTCCGGCATGGCTATATCGGGCAGCTGACCGATGTGAAGTCGCTCACGGTCGTGCCGCAGGATCCCGCGATCGATGAAGGTGACAGCCAGCCGCTGCAGGCGCGCGCGGTGCTGGATGATGATTCCGTGACGATGCTGGCCGGCAATGAAGTGTCCTGGTCTATTGCGGTCTTCCCGCTGCTGAGCATCAGCACGTCCGGCGTGGCGACTGCGACCAATGTCTATGAGGACACCACCGCTTCAGTCACCGGGCTTTATGCCGGTGTCGAGGGCGAGGGCAGCTTCCTTGTGGTGGATGTGGATGACGACAACTTCGGCACCTATGCCGGCGACGGCCTGCCGGATGGCTGGCAGGTGGGCTACTTCGGCATCGGCAGCCTGGAGGCCGGCCCGACCAACAACGTGGACACGGATCCCTTCGACAACATGGGGGAATGGATTGCCGACACCATCCCCACAGACAGCAATTCCTTCTTCTTTGTCACCTCCATCTCGAATGCGGTGCCGGATGACATGAAGGTGTCCTTCGATTCCTCCTCGTCCCGCCGCTACAGCCTGGAAGTCACCACCAACCTGATGGTGATCGACGAACACTTCTCTTGGGTGCCGGTCCCCGGACAGGAAAATCTTTTAGGAACAGGCAGCGAATATTGGATGACCGATTCCAATGTGCCCGTCGCTGGGCACTATCGCGTCACGGTTGCGGTTCCTCCCCTATAGAATAGGGGAAAGAACCATTCGTTCTTGAGCGAAGAAAGGTGGATGGGTATAAAAAGATTCATGAAAACAATTCTACTCTCTCTTGTGATGGCGGGGCTGAGTCTGGGAATGCTCGGATGCGAAAGCGATGATTCTCCTGAGACGACAACCGTTGTCGTGACGAACACCGTCACGGGAGTGGTCCAGACCAATGTCGTGGCGGTCGAAGACGCGGTTGTAGCAGATGCTGTGGATGAGGTTGTTGTGCCGGTGGAGGGGTTATCCGATGAAGAAGTCGCCATTATCCAGAGGGAGGTGCAGGGAGACTGGAGCGGCTCGTATCAGAGCGAATCCGGAGAAACCCATCTTCAGATGACACTGGCTCCTAACCAATATGGAGAGGTGGAAGGGCTGGCTTATTTTTCGAATGACAGCCGGGGTATTGTCACGGGGCAGTTTAGCGATGCCACGCATGTATCGTTAAGTATCAGAGAGCAGTTGGATGGCGGGGGCGGCCGGAATGTCGTGCTGGAGGGCCAGATGAATGCTCAATACACCTTCTATTCCGGCACGTGGGTTGCCCAGTCCGGAAGTGGCACCTTTTCTTTTCGTAAATAACCGTAATCAGTAGTGTCCGTCTTTGAATGTAAATGTATTCGGCCTTGTTGCTGTATGGAGAGACCGGTATATATGAAAGCTATGAAAACAATACTTCTCTCTCTATGGATGGCGGGGCTGTGTCTGGGAATGGTCGGATGCGGGGGCGGGGATGACGATTCGCCGGCGACCACCACGGTCGTCACCACCAATGCGACAACCGGCGCGGTCCAGACCAATGCCGTCGCCGTCGAGGATGTGGTTGCTGATGCGGTGGCGGAGCCCGCCACTGAAGCGGATGAGGCGTTTGGCGCACCAGTTGCGGCAACTACGGTTACAGGAAGATGGATCGGGTTCTGTGTAGATGGAACAGAGAAGCTCGGATTGAGTCTGGACCTCGCGCAGGACGGTGAGGCCGTGACGGGAACGTATGCCTTTTGGCCGGATCCCACCGGGTCGCCAATCCTGAGCGGTTCATTGAGCGGGACTACTTTTTTGCTCGCCGTCAAACGAAATGATATCCTGTTCTCGCTGGAGGGTCAGGTGGATTTTGCTGCAGCCACTATTTCAGGAACCTGGGCAGACAAGGCCGGAAACTCAGGAACCTTTTCTGTGCGCGCGTGGTAATAAAACCGATTGCGATTGCCTGTCCCTGTTCAGGGGCAGGCTTTTTTTTGTTTGGGAACAGGATTCAAGCCGCAAGCAAACGCAACGGGGGATTCCTGAGCTTCTGACCTCCGACCTCTGGCCTCTGTGCCAGGCGCGGGGCTCATGCCCAGGGGTTGGGCCGGGCGGCGAGTGTCGCGGCCCAGTCGATCGCGGCGCGCATACTGCCGGGATTGGCTTTGTTCTGGCCAGCAAGATTGAAGGCGGTGCCGTGATCAGGGGATGTCCGGACAATGGGGAGCCCGAGCGTGAGATTCACGCCGGAGTCAAACGAGAGCATCTTCATGGGGGCGAGGCCTTGGTCGTGATACATCGCGACCACCGCGTCATACACTCCAGTGAGGTGCTGATGGAAAATCGTGTCGGCGGGAACGGGGCCGGTCACATCCCATTTTTTCCTTCGGGCCTTAGCGATGGCGGGGGTAATCACGGTTTTTTCCTCGGTGCCGAGTGCTCCGCCATCGCCGGCGTGGGGATTCAATCCGCAGACGCCAATTCGCGCTCGCTTGAATCCCATCCAGGGGAGGGCAAGAGCTAGCATCTCAATGGCTTCAAAAACAGCGTCCGGCGTGAGGGCCTTGGCGACCTTCCGCAACGGAAGATGGCGGGTGGCCAGGACCACGCGGAGTTTGTCGCCAAAGAGCATCATGGCATATCGACGTGTCCCGGTCAGGCGGGCCAGCAGTTCGGTGTGGCCGGGGGTATTGATTTCCGCCAGTTGAAACCCTTCCTTGCAGATGGGGGCGGTGACCATGGCGTCGATGCGGCCGTTTTGGGCGGCGGCTGTCGCGGCGAGAATGTAGCCATAGGCGGCACGGGCGGCATCGGCGCGTACCTTGCCGGGGCTGTGACGCGGTGGCGGCGCCATATCCGGATCCCAGGTGCTGCAGCGGGGTAACGGCCGGGCCAGCGTGAGAATCTCGGGCGGGCATTTTCGGTGCAGCTGTTTAGCGGTTCGCTGCCAGACAGAGCGATGTCCGATCAGGATAAGTCGCCGGTGGTCGGGCTGAGGCTGCAGAGCGGCTTTGAGGGCGACTTCAGGTCCAATACCGTTGGGGTCGCCGGCGGTGATTCCGATGGCGAGGATTTTCATCAGTGGCTCATTCGAACAGGTTGTGGCTGAAGACCTGGACATAGTATTTGGACCGCAGGGTGTCCATCCAGATCTGGTTGAGGCGGTCGAATTCGTCGTTCCGCAGGGCCCGTTCGATTTCCGGGGAGGCTTCTTCAAAGGGGAGGGTGGTCGCCAGCTGGCGTTCGAGCACTTGAATCAGATAGAGGCTGTCTCCTATTTCGAGGGGGGCGGAGATGCCTCCCGGCGTCACACCGTCAATGGCGCCGAGGATGGACTCATTGAGGGCGGACACGTCGAACCATTCGGCCTCTTCGATCTTGCCGCCGGCTTCATCGGCGGCCTGTGCCATCTGGAGGTCTCCGGAAAGCAGCCGTGCGCGCAGGTCCTGCGCCTGATGGAGGATGGTCTCCTGTTCTTTGGCCGTGGCGCCTTTGTCCAGCGTCAGCGTCAGAAGACTGACTTTTTCGGGGACAAAGAATTTCTCCGCCTTCATCCGGTCATAGGCCATCTGGATGTCGTAGGGCGTCACCAGAATCTTGGAGGACACCGCGCGCTGGCGCATCACCTGCACGATGAGCTGTTCTTTCATCTGTTTCCGCCATTCGGCGAAGGTGAGGCGCTGTTCCGCCAGAGCCCGCAGAAAGGCGGCGCGGTCGTCGTTGAAGCGATCATGAATGATGGTGTTGATATGGTCTTCGATGGCCCGGTCGGGGAGCGCCCCCCCCTGCATCTCGAAGTCCATCAGGATCAGCTCGGACTGCACGAGCGCCTTGCGTGCTTCCACATAGTGCTCCTGGATGTGTTGTTCCAGCTCTTTCCCCTGATATTGGGTGGCCAGGCGGGCCTGAACCGGCTGGAGGGAGGAGAGAATGTCTCCGACGGTGATGACTTTCCCGTTCACCAGGGCGGCATAGCTGTCGAGCAGGAGGCCGTCTGACGGGAGGAGTTGCGCCTGGACAGACAGGGGGAACAGGACCAAACAGAGAATAAGGAGGATTCTTTTCATCCGGGCATGATAGGACAATCAGGCGCGGGGATGCAAGGATGCGGATTGAAAAGCCGGGGGGGATGCCGTAGGGTCGCAGGCAATGAGGAACAAAATCGTCATCCGGGTGATGCTGAGCCTGCTGTTGCTGGGCGCGGGGGGCGCACGTGCGCGAGAGATTCCCGTCTACCGCGAGTATACCCGGTCGGTTCAGTTCTATGATGATCGCGGAGCGGTGATAAGCGAAGACCGGCAGCAGGGACCCGATCAGGTGAGACTCCAGTCGATGCGCGATGCCAAGGCACAGGAAGCCTATCTAGGGAAGGAAATGCTTCTGGATCTGGGGTTTGAATCCGGGGAATCGGTCTTCAGCGCCAAGCGGCCCGCTACTGCCGTCATGGTCCCGAGTTCGTCGGGCGACAGCGGCCGTCGGCAGAAAAAGGAGTCCGGTCAGAATTGGCTGGCCGGGAGTTTGGCTCTACCTTCTCTGGGGCAGTCGTCCAGCAATGCGGCGGTTTCTACCATGTCGGCCGGCGCGCCGGGTTCGGGATGGGGCTGGCTGGCCGACGAGGTGTCCGGGCAATCGGATGACGCCTCCGCGCTCGCGGAGGATCTGCTTGCAGAAGAGAAAATGAATCTCGGGTTGATTCAGGAGGATTCCCGGCGCGGTACGGATCCGGCGAATCCCTATTCGACCCGCCCCGTGGAGTCGTCCTCGGATTTCAAGGATGCCGATGCAAGGAAAACGGCCGGGAGCTTTTCGGATGACGAGAGGAGCGGGACCTTCCGGGGTGACGAGCGGACGGGCACGGAAGTCACCGGCGCGTCCGTTGACCGGACCCGTGCTCCCGCTCCCGAATGGGGGAGCTCGCGAACCGAAGCTTCGACCATGAAGGACTATTCGGCTCCGGCCGGAATGGCGGACATGAGCCAGACCCGTGCCATGATTTCGGACTGGTCTGCCGGGGCCCGTCCGGATTTCTCTTCGGTGGCGACCGTCGAAGCCCGCGACAATCGGGCCGGTGGGATGGACCGCCCCTCCTCTGGATTTTCCGCCCGTTCATGGGACGCCGGCTCCCGTTCATGGGGGCGGGGTTCCCGCTCTCTGGAGTCGTCTTCAGCTGGGGGAGGTGGCTCCGTCAAGGCCCCATCCTGGAAGGCCGGCTGGACTGCGCGTCAGCAGGAGAGTCGTCCGCTGTCCCCGTTTAAACGGGTGTCGGATCCAACGGTGATTCCCGTGGTTCCCAGCTCCACCGTGGACTGGTCGGACCCCAGCCGGTCCAGTGGCGGCTTCAAGCCGGCGTGGTTTTAGGCCTTGCCGCCCTCCTTTTGCCTCTTTTTCGTTAAAAATCGCCGTATTATGCCGCATTTTCTTGACGAGAGCAGGTCTTTCACCCAAACTTAGAAAGGTGAAGAAGAGCAGATCGAGACGGGGTGCGTCCTGTCTGGCGCTGAACTTCGCCTGAGGAGCATTGCATGAAACAATTGACTTGGGGCCTGATTATGGCCACCGGGAAACACGAGCAGATCTCATCGGATATCGAGACTGCTTTTTTATATCTGAATGACCGCCCCGTTCTCGCGTATTCTCTGGCGGAATTTATGAATTGCCCCGACATTGACGGCATCGTGGTGGTGGTGAGCCGGGACCGTGCCGAAAGCGTGCTGGGCATGGTGCATATGTTCGGTTTTTCGAAGGTGAAGAAGATCGTGGTCGGCAGCGCCAAGCGTCCGGCCTCCATGGCGGTGGGCCTGAGCCACATCAGTGAAGAGGTGGAGTGGGTTTGCGTGCACGATGCATCCCGCCCGATGGTCACCGCGGCCATGATCTCAGAAACGGTGAAGAGCGCCCGTCGCAACGGGGCCAGTGTGATGGCCGAAGAGATTGTGGATCCTGTCGTCGAAGGCAAGAAGGGCTCCACGATGCAGCGCAAGAAGGCGGAAGCACGGATGTGGACGGTGATTTCTCCGCAGACCTATCCCCGTTCCGCGCTGGTGAAGGCCTATCCGAAGGCCGCAAAAAACCGGAAGAACTACAAGGACGATCTCGAAGCAATGCAGGACATCGGAGTGGAGCCG
>CAZGMQ010000100.1:0-10197 GCA_964526745.1 uncultured Verrucomicrobiota bacterium | reverse complement strand
TTTCTCTCCCTCACCACCCTCGGCCTTCGGTGTCATCTATTTTGAGGCAATGCGAAGGCTTCATTCTCCTTAAAGGCCATCTCGGTTTTGTGGCGTTGGGTGATATCTTCGGAGAAGACGCAGATCCGAGGGGAAGCGGCATCCGGGCGGTAGATGCTGCAATGGAAAAACCGCCCGGTCGGAGCATGAAACATTTCAAAGTCTTTGGGGACCCCATTCATGGAGACTTCCTTGCACACCTCGAACCAGGCGGGGGCGGTATCGGGCCAGATCTCCTGGATGGTTTTTCCAATGACGTCTTTTCGCCGGACATTTGCCGACTTTTCAAAGGCATCATTGATGAGAACAAAGCGATGGTCGATGCAATTCCCCTGTGGGTCCAGCACGGCATCATAGACGCTGAAGGAGGTGATCATCTTCTGCAGCAGATTCTGTTGATCCATCTGTTGCTGGCGTATGCGCCGGCGGCTTTGCTGGAGCCAGACCGCCAACAGTCCGAGCAGCCCAACGAGCAGCGCCAGCCCGGCGGGCAGAGCGGCGAAGACCAGGATATTCTGCCGCCAGTACCGGGCATCGACATCCATGCCCAGATAGATGGGTGCACCGGCAAAGGACGACTCTGACAAGGGAGTTGCGGCACTGACCCAGTTGCCCCAGCGGTCTTTCAGGGGGCCTTCCACGAGCTCCTTTCGGGTGGTGAACAGGCGGATCAGCTCGGGGGAGGCTTCCTCATAGACCTGACCGGGCGGAGAGCAGTCTTCGGACTCATCCGGCTCGTTGTCGACAAAGAAGAAGATGTTTCCGTCGGGCTTGCGACCCATGAGATAGGTGAAGCGGCTGTCGGAATGCGCGGCATGGATCTCGGCCAGCTGTTCCTTGAGGTGTTGATAGGCCGGGGTCCCGAGGTCGGCGGAGGACCCGTTTAATTGAGCCGCCAGATCCGAATCGATACCCAGAGCGGCCATCCGGGTGTGATGGAGAAGGTCCTCGCGCAGATGCTGGAGTGTGAGGCGGGCGGACCAGAAGGCGGCCCCGACGACGAAGGCCATCGCCACGAGGCCCAGGGTCAGGCGGAGGAACAGGCGGGTTGGACGAAGGCGTTTCATGGGGTACCAGGGGAGAATGAAGAGCCAACAGAAGGTTTAAACCGCGAATAACCGCGAATGTGCGCGAATGGGAAGGACCCAAATGAGGAAGAAAAGAGGGAAGATCTGATGAATGGCGAATGCACACGAATGAGCGCGAAGAATAAACATTCATCCTTCATGGAATTGATTTTCAATTTGCGTTTATTAGCGTTCATTAGCGGTTCAGTCTTTTTGTCGGTGCGGAAAAAGCAGGAGAATTTTGTAACCGCGAATGAACACGAATGGGCGCGAATAAGAATCCTCTGGAGTCCCATGAATCTGTTCCCCATTGGCGTTCATTTGCGTTCATTAGCGGTTCAGTCTTTTTGTCGGTGCGGAAAAAGCAGGAGAATTTTGTAACCGCGAATGAACACGAATGGGCGCGAATAAGAATCCTCTGGAGTCCCATGAATCTGTTTCCCATTGGCGTTTATTGGCGTTCATTAGCGGTTCAGTTTCTTCGAGGTTTCATGGGCGGTTCATTCTTGTATAGGCATAACGTTTCCATTCCAGTTGAGGTGCGCCGAAATTAATGAGTAAACCAAGCGGATGCTGTGTGGCTTTCAGATAATTGAGAACCTGTGCTTCCTCGTTCACGGTGATGGACTGGATGGCCTTGATTTCAACCACGATCTGGTTATGACACAGAAAATCCGCAATATACTCCTTCTGAAGCTGCTGACCTTTGTAGGAAATCTGGATTCGCTTCTGCGGCACAAATGGAATTCCCCGTTCAGACAGTTCCATTTCCAGGGCTTCCTGATAAACCGCCTCCAAAAAGCCGCATCCCAGTTCATTGGACACTTCCATGGCCGCGCCCACAATCTGATAGACTTCCTCTTTCAGAATCAATTCGCGTTCAGGAACATTCATAGGTGGTGCCTCCTCTTATCAGGGTGCATTTGTGGGTCGGCGGGGAAGGGGCAAAAGAATTCTGTAACCGCGAATGAACGCGAATGGGCGCGAATAGGAATCCTCTGGAACCCCATGGACCTATTCTGGATTGGCGTTTATTAGCGTTCATTAGCGGTTCATCTTCTTTGGCGGTGGGGAAGGGGCAAAAGAATTATATAACCGCGAATGCACACGAATGGGCGCGAATAGGAATCCTGTGGAACCCCATGGACCTATTCTGGATTGGCGTTTATTAGCGTTCATTAGCGGTTCATCTTCTTTGGCGGTGGGGAAGGGGCAAAAGAATTATATAACCGCGAATGCACACGAATGGGCGCGAATAGGAATCCTCTGGAATCCCATGGATCTGTTTCCCATTGGCGTGTATTGGCGTTCATTAGCGGTTCATCTTCTTTGGCGGCGTGGGAAAGGCGGAAGAATTATATAACCGCGAATGCACACGAATGGGCGCGAATAGGAATCCTGTGGAACCCCATGGAGCTATTCTGGATTGGCGTTTATTAGCGTTCATTAGCGGTTCATCTTCTTTGGCGGCGTGGGAAAGGCGGAAGAATTATATAACCGCGAATGCACACGAATGGGCGCGAATAGGAATCCTGTGGAACCCCATGGACCTATTCTGGATTGGCGTTTATTAGCGTTCATTAGCGGTTCATCTTCTTTGGCGGTGGGGAAGGGGCAAAAGAATTATATAACCGCGAATGCACACGAATGGGCGCGAATAGGAATCCTCTGGAATCCCATGGATCTGTTTCCCATTGGCGTGTATTGGCGTTCATTAGCGGTTCATCTTCTTTGGCGGTTTCATTCCGACCCCGTTGCGCTTTCGTAGGGCCGGGGTTGGTTCAGCCGGGCGGCCAGTGCATTTACTTCGCGTTTGAGCGAGCTGATGCGGCCTTCGCGGCCGAGGGTGGCGCGCTGCCAGCGCAGCAGCTCGTCCATCCGCACCCGGACTTCTTCTTCGGCTTGTTTCCGATCGGTGATGTCCAGCACGACGCCATTCCAGAGAATGTGGCCCTTGGGGTCCTTCTGGGGGTTGGCGGATGCGCGCAGCCATTTGATCCCGCCGTCGGGTGTGAGAATCCGGAATGAAAGGCTCCACCGCTCCAGTTTCCGGGCGGCCTGGGTAATGGATTTACGGAATTCCGCAAGATCTTCAGGGGGCATGTGGTCGAACCACAGCGCGGAGTAGTTCAAGTCGACCAGGGGCCGCCCAAAGAGCTCTTCACAGGTTGAACTCATGTAGGTCAGCTCAGGAAATCCGGTGCGCCCAAAATGGAACTGATAGACCACGCCGGGGATATTGTCGGAAATGGCGCGATGCCGCACGTTGCTGTCCTTGAAGCGCTGTTCTTCTTCCTTCCGTTTGGTGATGTCCAAATAGGTGCCCAGCAGGCCGGTCGTGAGGCCATCGGCATCCTTTAGGGGAATTTTACTGGCCAGCAGATTCATGGTTTTTCCATCGGGGGAGAGGATGATCTCCTCATACAAGAGTTTGGCTTGTCCGCTGCGGATGACCTCGCGATCCTCTTTTTTGTGGAGCCCCGCCTGGCGTTTCCAGCTCATCTGCGTGTCATCTTTCCCAATGACATCGTCCGGGAAGTGGAAGCCGGCATCTTTGGCAAAGGCCTGGTTGCAGCCCAGATAGCGGAGCTCTTTGTCTTTCCAAAAGACCCGAATGGGCAGGGCATCGAGAATGCCGTCCGTGATCTGCCGGGATTCGAGCAACGCCTCATCGGCCTGTCTCCGGCCCGTGATGTCCTCACAGAAGCCCAGAAAGTGGGAGTCCGAAACCTTGACCGCAGAGATGTGCCACCAGCGGGCGCTGCCGTCTTTCAGCTGATAGCGTGTTTCACAGTCCAGTTGGCCTTCCTGAGTCAACTGCTGGAACTGCTGGCGTCCCAGATCCTGATCCTCCGGAAGGTAAAAGTCGGGAACGCTCATCTGGAGCAGTTCTTCTTCCGAATAGCCGGTTACTTTGCTGGCGCTCTGGTTGCTTAGGATGAACCGACCGTTTTCATCCGCCACGAAGACCGTGTATGGCGAGTAAGCGAGATAATCGCGGTGCTGCTGTTCACTGACCTGCAGAGCCTTTTCGGCCTGCTTGCGCTCTGTGATATCCACGAAGGTCACGACCACCCGCTGCAGCGTTCCGCTGTCGTCGGTTTCAGGATAGGCATTGACGAGAACCCAAGCGGTGACTTCAGAAGATCCCTGCTGGATGCCCAGTGTCTGGTTGCGCACCACCGCCTGGCCATCGGCCAGGACTTGGTTAACCGGATATTCCTCGAGGGGCATGGGTGTTTCATCAGCGCGGACAAATGACCAGGTCGGGTCTGCCGCGAGCTTGCCTCTTATCGTGTCCGGAGAAAGACCCAGCAGTCGGCAAGCCGTTTCGTTGGCCATCTGGATTTGGGAGTCGAGGGCATGGACCACAATGCCGCTGTTTAGATTCTCAAACAGGAGCTGCAGATTCCGGTTGTTTTCATTGAGTGCCGCTTCCGTTTTCTTTTTCTCTGTGATGTCGTTACAGAACCCGAGAAAGCGGGTATCCGAAATCTTGACGGCAGACAGATGCCACCAGCGGCGATTCCCGCTCTTGGGTCGAAAGGGAACATCGCTTTCGATGTGGCCGTCCGCCTGCAGCTGCTGGAAGTGCTGTGGAGCGAGGTGCTGGTCCTCCAGGCAAAACATGTCTGGAATACTCAACTGGAGCAGTTCCTCTTCGGAATAGCCGGTGATGAGGCAGGCGGCTGGGTTGACCTGAACGTAGCGCCCTTTCTCGTTGGCCACGAACATGCCGTAGGGTGAGTGGGTGAGGTAGTCGCGGTGCCGCTGCTCACTTTTCTGCAGGGCGGATTCCGCCTGCTTGCGCTCCGTGATGTCACGGACGATGACCAGGGCCTGTTGAACCGGCGGCTGGCCGACGAAAAGGGTTTGGGCATTGATCTCGACATCCAAGAGGGTTCCATCGACACGTTGAGCGCGGTATTCAATCGGCCCGTGCTGTTGATTCTGAGCCAGCAGCGCCAGATTCGTCATGCCCCGTTCCCTGTCTTCCGGAACGAGGAAGTCGAGGCCCGCCATCCCGGTCAGTTCCTTCTCTGGCGGGATGCCGAACAGGGAATAGACGCCGGGAGAGGCCATGCCGATGCGGCCTTCTATATCCAGAATGGCAATCCCGTCGGGGGAAGCCTGGAGAACGGAACTCGCCTGCGCCTCACTGGCTTTGAGCTGCGCCAGAACCTGTTCCTTCTGGAATACGGCGCGGGAAAGCTTGATCTGGCTGTAGCTCAACTCGGAGACCATTCGGGCGAGATTGCCATAGGAGGTCATGGCGGCATCGACCTGTTCACGGGTCCAGCGTGGCACACGGTCCAATGCGTCTAAATACTCGGTTTCGTCAAATCCGTAGCTTCGGGCACGCTCCCGGAACTCCTCGCGGTCGATTTCTTCATCCTCATAGAAGAACTGGCCGATATAGAGGTTGCCGAGATGCCGGCCACCCACGTGGATTGGGGTGACGACATCCCAGAGCCCGTTTTGGCAGCGATAGGCTTTTACCTCTCCATCCGCGAGCCCCTGAGCCAGAATGACATCACTTTCATGACAGTTCTTCAGCGTGTCGGGATGGCACCGGTGGAACCGGGTGCAGATGTCCTGCCACCCGGCCGAGACCAGAATCGTTCCGTTCAGGTCAGAAATGGCGTTGGGGAATTGGGTGAAGCGATAGAAATCCTCCATGATCGACTGCAGGGCTTTCACATCGATGATGTCGCCCAGTTTCAGCGTTTCAATGTCGCCTCCCGGATCCAGCACCAAAGACGGTGAAGGGGCCTGTGTCCGGGCTTGTTTCACAGTCGGCTTCCGGGGCGGGGACGACTTTTGAGCCGGGTCGAACTCCAGATAGGTATCGCTGACGGCTTGAAGGAATTCGTCCAGCGCCGGGGCGGGCGCGTTATGCTGTGCCAGATAGTGGTCTATCTGCTGCTGAAGCCTGTCATGAATGGGCCGTGGCATTGAATCTCTTCTCTTCCATCCGCAACTGCGGGAATCCGGTCACATGCTGATTATTAAGATATGATTAAGTCTGTTTAATGAGATTAAGTCAACAGGAAATAAGGGAAATATTGAAATAGAAGGTGCGGATCCATCCGTTACTCACTGGACCCGATGAGGTGATAGAGCAGGTTGTCAGCCACCGCCTGCGGCAGCAGAAGGACGGAGCGGAAAACGGGTTCTCCATCGGGCCCGTTGGTGAAATCGCCGGCTTCCGAGTCGATGCGGAGGGTGCCTTCGCCTTTCAGCGTGCGATGGGAGACCCGGACATCGCCTTTTTCCGGCAGCGTCCGGCCGGTCACAAAGTCCATGACCTTGTTGACGGTGGAGAAGGAGATGGGGGAATTCTGGAGAGGGGGCGCCGGTTTTTCATCGATCAACTGGACGGCGACGAGCTGCTGTTCCGAATCGGTGATCAGGCGGATGCTGGGATAGGGCGGTTGGCCGGGGCCGATGGTGCCGAAATGTCCGGCGGGAAGGGTCTGCATGAACAGGCCGCCATAGGGGAAGGGGGCGCCTTCGATCGGGATGCGCACATCCGGTTTGGCTCCCAGAGCCTTGCAGGCCTTGTCCATCGGCATCATCCATTCCAGCGGTCCGTGAATATACAGTCCCTTTTGTGCCCGGGTGTCCGGGGTGGCTTCGGCGATGGTGGACAGAAGGAAAACAAATTCAGCGGTTTCGGGCCGGTCAATCGGAGCGGGCAGGGTATCCCAGGCATAGCCGAACTGCATGTGGCAGGGAGCAAAGGTGTCGGTGGGGTCCGGCTCGGGTGTCGGATAGGGGGCTAGGGTCGGGTGCCGCGATTTGGACGCCATGGCAAACTGATTCTTTTTGGCCACCAAGGTCATGCGGGCGCGTCGTGCATCATTGACCAGCTGATAGCACTGGTTGGCATAGAGCGTTACGGGGACATCCGCCGGGGCCTCGGGGCGGATGGTCTCAAAGAGCAGCGCGGCATATTTGGCATCGGCCAGAATCCCCGGCAGCGCGGGGTCTTCCGGATCTGGCGTTTTTAAGTGGGTTTGATAGGCCGTGAGGGTTTTGTTGAACAGTTTGGCTGCCTGAATGAAGCCGGGATGATTCCAGGCCCCGGGGGTCACCGTTCCGGCCGTGGCGGATATCGGTTCGGGTTCGTCGGGGAAGAGCTCCTCCTCGATTTCGCTCCGGGTTTCGGGTTCGGGTGGGGGTGTTTCCTTGGCGGGCACTGTACTCACGGGGCGTCCCGGAGCCCCGACGACAGGGGCAGGCATTTCGTCATTATGAGAAATCGTCTTGCCGGTGAAGGCCGTCTTCAGCTGTTCGAGGCGCTCGGGGTGATCCCGGAAAGCGAAAAACCAGATGGCACCCCCCACGGCCGCCAGAAACACCAGAAAGAAGAGGCCGCGCAGGCAGCCGCCCCCGCCGGAGGACGCCGCCCGCGAAGCAGAACCGCGCTTCTGCTTGCCGATCAGCGCCTCATGGGAGCCCGACAGGGCAATGGCCTTCTTGGTGGCCGCTGACAGATTGATGGTATGTGCCTTGGAGCGCGGGCGGTGCCGGGGATCCAGCAGGATCGTACTTTCATCATCTGCGGGATAGGGCGGCAGCGGGGACTTGCCGGATTCAATCCGTTGGATGTCTTTCAGCACGCCCGTCCAATTGGCCGGTCGCTTGGCCGGATCTTTCGCCGTCATCTTGGCCAGCAGCCAGCCATAGGCCACCGGAAGGCGGGGCAGAATTTCGCAGGGATCTGGCAGGTAGTCGGTCTGCTGCGCGTCGAGAATGGCATCCAGCGAGCGGCCCTCGAAGGGGGGCGTACCCGTCAGCAGGTGATAGATCGTGAGACCGAGCGAATAGATATCGGTGCGGCAGTCTGGCTCCATCCCCTCGATCTGCTCCGGCGCGATATAGGTTGGCGTGCCTTCGATGCAGGTTGAGGGCTCGCGGGTGGCCGCGGAGCCCGCGATGCGGGCCAGGCCCAGGTCGGTGAGTTTGACGGCACCATCCGTTCCCAGCAGGATGTTGCCGGGTTTGATGTCGCAGTGGATCAGCGAGGACTCGCGCCAGACCGCATCGAGGGAACTGGCGATGATGTTCGCCAGCTTGAGCACTTGCCCGTGTGCCATGCGCTGGTTGGCCGCCAGCCAGTCCGCCAGATTGGTTCCGTCCACATACTCCATTACGTAGAACAGCGTCCCTTCGTGATCGCCGAAATCGAGAATGCTCACGATGGCCGGATGCGACAGCCGGGCGGCCGCCCGCGCCTCTTCCTGAAATTTGGCCCGCTCATCGGCATCGGCCAGCAGCTTGTCCGACAGGATCTTGATGGCGACCACGCGGTCCAGAGAGAGCTGGCGGGCCAGCCAGACGGTGGAGGTGCCGCCGGTGCCGAGGCGCTGCTGAATTTCATAGCCGGGCAGGATCGGAGGAGATGACGTCGCGTTTTCCATAGGCATGCAATTTTGGAGGAAACGCCTCAGAAAAGAAACAGCAAAATTCCGATTCCGGCTTTGCGGGGAATCCGAATGGAAATTCAGGGCCAAAGAACGCAAAAGAAAGAAGTGAACCGCGAATGAACGCGAATGAACGCGAATGAACGCCAATGGCCACGAATGGGCCGGTATCCATGCCATTCCACCCGCGTCGATCCGTGGGTGTACACCTTTTTCGGCGGCGAAGCCCACCGGCTTCCTCTTTTCTTATTCGCGTTTCTTCGCGTCCATTCGCGGTTCATTTTCCGGTGGTTTGCGGAATGGATTGCACGCCACCCGGATTTTTGTGAGGCTTGCACGCAGATGAAACCCGAACCAGAACAGATCGAAACCCACTCCGCAGAGGAAACCCAGGCCCTGGCCGGCCGGCTGGCCGCCGAAATGCCGCCGGGGACCGTCCTGTGTCTGCATGGCGACCTCGGCGCCGGAAAAACCTGCTTCGTTCAGGGTCTGGCCAAAGCGCTGAAGGTGCGGCGTCCCGTGGGCAGCCCCACCTTTACGCTTATTAATGAATATAGAGGGCAGGGGCGTCTGGCCCATATCGACCTCTATCGCATCCGGGGGTCCGCCGATGCCTATGGCCTCGGCCTCGAGGACTACCTCTTCCACTATGATGGCATTGTCGCCATCGAATGGGCCGAACGCGTCGCCGATGTGCTGCCCGAAAACTGCTGGCACATCCGCCTAGAAATGGGCGACGACGAGCAGTCGCGCCGGGTGTCTATTCAGCGCCCGGGGTCAGAAGAAGGCTGAAGTCGGAGGTCAGAGGTCGGAAGTCGGAGGTCGGAAGTCGGAGGTCGGAGTTCGGAAGTCGGAAGTCGGAGGTCGGAGGTCGGAAGTCGGAGGTCAGAGGTCGGAGGTCGGAGTTCGGAAGTCGGAAGTCGGAGGTCGGAAGTCGGAAGTCGGAAGTCGGAGGGCGGCCGCATGAGCTGAAAACGGGCCTCCAGAGCCAAAAAATCCTGAAAAATCGGCTAAAAATGCCAAAAATCGCTTCAAAAAGCCATTTTGGACCCCCAAAAGCGGATTTTTATCAGGAAAACAGGAAAAATACGAAAACAGGGTTCCCAGCCTGACTCCGGACTCCATTCGCGTGTATTTTCGGTCATTTGCGGTTCCAAGCCCGAAAACGCCAAAATCGACCCCAGAACCTCACACCAATAGATGAGTGCCGATTCCAAGTCACGCGAATGCGTGACGAAAGAAGAACGCGAATTCTATAAAGACACGCAACGCGTGACTAACGAGAGAGCAGCGCGAACGAAGTGGTAACCCACAAAGTCACAAAGAAGACGGTCGAGTGGCCTGCGGCGTCGGATTTCATCCTATCCTGACCATCCTGTCAATCCTGTCCAAAACTCCTCGTCGAAGGCGTATTCCGTTCTTTTTCTACTCTTGGTGCCTTTGTGTGAGAATTTTTCTTAAAATGGGTCGAAAATCAGCCGAAAACCCATCAAAACAGCGATATTTCGGCATTTTAGCACCGAAAATCAGCATTTTTAGTAAAAATATTCAGTTTTCACTACATATTCATGTCAAATCCTTGACATCGGCCGCCCAAACCCCTCAAAATAAACGGACTCGTTTCGCTACAGTCCCTTAAGGAGGATTCGGATGCAAAAAGG
>CAZGMQ010000099.1:0-10360 GCA_964526745.1 uncultured Verrucomicrobiota bacterium | reverse complement strand
CGCGCCCGCCACAGAGGGCGGGCCTACAATCGGACCGTCCTTGCAACCGAAAAATAAGGCTACGGAATAAGTAAAAATGCTTTAGAGCCGGTGCGGAACGGACCGGCTTACCGCTTGGCGGTGTTCTTCTCGACGCTCTTGAGTTCCTGCTGGCGATTGGGAGATAAATCCACCATGGCAAAGGCCTCCGTGTTCGGCAGGTCCATCTCAAATCGATCCAGCATATCCACCTGAGCGGTACCTGTGACCATCTCAAAGGCAAGGATGTGGCCACCGCGGGTGCGGTCCTGACTGATAAAGTGCAAGTGATAGCCCGGCACCCCGGTTCCCTTCATGAAGGGGGGCGATCGGAATCCAAGAACCGTTCCCGCCACATTTTCCATATCAAATACAGCCTGATGTTTGGCGACCTCTTTCAAGGACGGATAGGGTTTCTGCTGCGCAGGCACGCTCCGGGTTTTCATTGTTTTGAAATGCCCCTCAATGCGAATGGCACAAAACTGGTTCTGATTCGGCGCCTGACGGTCTACCAGGGCTTCCAATCCTTCCAGGTCTGTTCCCTCAATAACGGCAAAGGCCTTCTCTGGCGTGAAGTTGCACACTTCTGCGAAAGGGGTCTTCCCTTTCAGGTTCGGAGAATAGACGCGGCCATCCACTTTCACCTGATAGAACTGACCATCCAGCAGAGCCATTTCTCCATCGAGATGCTGAAAGGTCCCGAGCCCCAGATCGCCGTGCTCCCTTACCTCTTCCAGAGTTTTGTCACCGTCGTACACACCGGCCAGCAGCGCATCAATGGTCGACGTCTGGTAGACCGTGTTCTGTATGGGACTGGCACAGCCCGTCATCCAAATGAAACACAATCCTGCCGCTGTCATCCGTAGAATGTTTTTCATACCCGTCTCCTTTTCTATCGTGCCTGTCAGTGTCGATTCACTATATCGATTTCTTTGGGAAAGCAAAGCCTGCATCCCCCGCCCCATGTCTTTTTGTCCATCTTCCCCGTTTTCTGACTTCATCCGGGGCCAGACGACCCTCGATAAAACAACCCCTTTCCCGGAAAGTGGAAAAGGGGCTGCTCATGCCATCGGACATGGATGTAAACTGCGCGCCGCTTCTAGGGAACCACCCGAAGCTGATAGTAGGACGGCAGTGAGGGCGACGTGTTCGTCCACGGCGATGTCTGGGCTCCCAGATTTGTCCACGGCACCGGATTCGTGGTGATATCCGGCGTCGACCAGACCTGCACATTTCCGCCCAGGTTGGAATTAGTCCACTCAATCCAGACCTCACTGTTGGTCCCCTGAATGTAGGTAAACAACGGCATCACAAAGTTGTCAATTTGCAGGTCATACACCCGGTTGCTCCATCCGTTTGCATTCGTCGCAAGCACCGTGAAGTTGAAGGGGCCAGCTTCTATTGGAGTCCCATCCAGCAATCCACCTGAACTGAGGTCCAATCCGCTGGGGACACTGCCCGAGACTAGGCTGAAGGTCGGACTGCCTGAAGCGACAATCTGTTGAGAATAGGCTTCCGCAATCTTGCCTGTCGGGAGCGGATTCGTGGTGCTGAACACCGGAATCTGCTCAATGGTGATGTCATACACCCGGTTACTCCAGCCATAGGAATTCGTGGCATGGACTACAAAGTTGAAGGGACCAACAGCAGTGGGAGTGCCGCTCAGCAAGCCGACCGCATTCAGCGTCAGACCGCCGGGGAGAGCCCCTGAGATCACAGTGAGAAGCGGATCGCCATCCACGACAATTTGTTCCGAGTACGGTGCGTTCAGCACACCATTCGGCAATGGACTGGTCGTCTGGAAGAGCGGAGGTCCGACAATCTCGAGGTTATACACCCGATTGCTTGATCCCGCCGCATTTGTTGCCAGAACCGTGAATGTCGCCGAATCAATCTGAGTCGGGGTCCCGGTCACCATGCCGCTGGCGGTCAGGATTAACCCATTGGGAAGGCTCCCTGCGAACAGACTGAAGCTGGGACCATTACTGGCTACAATCTGCACGGCATAGGGAACACCCGCCTCACCCATGGGCAATGGATTCGTGGTTACAAAGACCGGGATCTCTGTGGGTTCCCAAATGGTGATGTTGTATTCATTCGTCACCTTGCCGGCTAAATTCGTCGCAACGACGTTGATGAACTTATTGCTGTATGTTTCCAGCGGAATACCACTGATGAAGCCGTTGGTGGACAGCGTCAGGCCCAACGGAAGGGGATTGCCTCCGCTAATATCCAAACTGAAGATCGCATTGTTGCTGACCTCGATCTGCATCGAGTAGTACTCATTCACCAGACCATCCGGTAGCGGATTTGTGGTGACAAAGACCGGAGGACCTTCCGGGCGGATGATGGTGTTCACTTGGTAGGAGTTAGTCACCTGGCCCATCGAATTGCTCGCGCGAACCGAGAAATAGGTGAAGCCATTCGTCGGCGATGTGCCGCCGATGTCCCCCGTCATGGAGTCCAGCGTTACCCAGCCGGGCCACGTGCCAAACTCAAAATAGCTGACCGCTGGATCACCTGCAGCGAGCACGAAGCCGGTATACGCCTCATCCATGTAGGCATCCGGCAGACTTTCCGCCACAAAACGAGGGGGCATCACGGGGCCGATGCTGAGACAATGACTTCCGCCAGCGGCAATCTGGGTAATACCCGTTGCCGCATAGGGGGGAATGGGGGTCTGCCCCTTTGACGTGTCGCCCCAGATAACCAGCGTCCCATCGGTCTTTAATGCGATACTATACAAGTCCCCGGCGGCGATCGCATCGACATCACTTGTGGCCTCTGTCGGCACATTCGTTGCATCGTATCCAGGATATCCCCACGCAATTACACCGCCATTCTTGAGTGCAAGGCCATGCCAGAGTCCGGCCGAAATGGCGGTGACCCCACTGGTCGCGGCATCCGGAACGCTCCTAATGCTGTAGGCCAGTTCATTGGTAGACGGAATACCAAAAACCTGCACCCCGCCATCTTTGAGCGCCATGCTGTAATACTGACCGGCAGAAACAGCCGAAACACCATTCGTCAATGAAAGCGGAACATTGCACTGACCTTCTGTATTGGAGCCCCAGGCGATAATGCCGCCATCTTTTAACGCAAGCGCATGCCACGCCCCAGCTGCAATCTCAGAGATGCCGCTCGTTACAGTGCCGGGCATGTTAGTCACAATAGAATTAGCACCCCAAGAAACCACGCCACCAGATGAATTCAACGCAAGACTAAAGCCCGCGCCACCCGCAATTTCCGTAATCCCGCTCTGGGCTTCCACCGGCACATTCGTCTGACCGCTTGTATTGTCCCCCCAAGCCCAAACCCGGCCATCTTTCAATGCCAAGCTATGAAAGACACCACCGGCAATCCCCGTGGCATCATCCATGACATTGGTTGGAATGGGGGCAACCTGTGCGTTCGCATTCAATCCCCAACTCATCGGATGCGTTGTCTGCGCGCTTGCGGATCCCGTAAGCAATATTGCCCCCAGCACGGCAATGCCGGTGTACAATCCAGCCCATGGTCGAAGCATCTTCATATAGTGAGTATCGCCCATTTGCCCTTCTTTCGCAAGCGTAACCATACACAAATATTTGAATTTTTCACGGATTTAGTGGCTTCCCTCCGTTGGACTTGAATCGGGAAGTGCTTTTTTATAGTCTATACAGAATGAAATGCCCCAAAATCGTGATTTTAGACGCCTATGCGACCAATCCAGGAGATTTGTCCTGGGCACCCCTTATGGCTATAGCAGATTGCACCATTCACGACCGAACCTCTCCATCCGATGTACTTGCCCGAACAGGAGATGCAGATGCTGTACTGTTGAACAAAGCCGTCCTGAGTGCCGAGACCATCGCTCAGGCCCCGAACCTTAAATATGTGGGGATATTGGCTACTGGATGCAATACCATTGATCTGGACGCCGCCAAGGCCAAGGGTCTGGTGGTCAGCAATGTTCCTGGATACAGCACGGCTTCGGTCGCACAGCACACCTTGGCCCTGCTCCTGGAACTGACCAATCAGGTCGCCCTTCATTCCCGCGATGCCCGCCAGGGCGCTTGGAGCAAGAACCCGGACTATTGCTACTGGTTGACGCCACAGATGGAGCTGGCCGGTCAGACGCTGGGACTCATCGGATTTGGGCAAATCGGTCAAGCCGTTGCCCGAATCGGACAGGCACATGGGATGCATGTGCGGGTTCATCGGCAGGACACTTCCGTTCCGCCTCCAGACGGCATTGAATATGTTTCCCTCGACCGACTGTTTTCTGAAAGTGATGTCCTCAGTCTGCACTGCCCCCTCACCTCCGCCACCGTGGAGCTCGTTAATGCCCGTCGGCTCAGCCAGATGAAGCCCCGTGCCCTGTTAATCAATACATCACGGGGGGCGTTAATTCAGGAAGAGGACCTGGCCGCCGCTTTATGCAACGGCCAACTGGCCGGGGCCGCGGTGGATGTTCTTTCCACAGAACCCCCCTCTCCCGACAACCCCCTGCTGTCCGCTCCGCGATGTCTGGTGACCCCTCATCTGGCTTGGGCCTCGGCTGCCGCCCGGACCCGGCTGATTCAGATTGCGGCCGATAACCTGCGGGCCTTCCTGAGCGGGAATCCCGTGCATCAGATTCCGCTGGGCTGATTCCGATCACGTTCTCAGGGACCCAAATTCCAATATTTTTCCATCCCCCAGGAAAAGTCATGGCGGCGGTAATTGCGAAGTCGCTCATGCTGCACCGTGAATGCCATTGGATACGCCGTCAGAATCCAGGGACAGTCCGCCATGATGACCGCCGAAGCCTCTTGACATAAACCCTCGCGTTCCGGGGATTCGGGCAGCGCGATCAACTTGCTGTAGAGGCCGTCAAACACGGCGTTGTGATAGTTGGCGCGGTTGGGTCCCGGCGAGGCGTTGGCGCTCGCAAAGAGTTGCAGGAAATTCTGTGCATCCGGATAATCCCCGATCCAGGTCAAGCTGAAGAGCTGCGCCTGACGACGTTCGATTTTTTGCAGAAAGGCCGGCCAGTTATTATAGCTGGGTTGCAGCACCACTCCGATGCGGGCCATAAAACTGGCCATCAGCTCCGCCGCTTGACGGGTTTCCGGATTATCGGCCGACCCTAGCTCCAGGATCAGCTTCAAGCGGCGTCCGGTTGCCGGGTCCTGCCCTTCTGGATACCCCGCCTCGGCCAGCAGGTGACGCGCGCGGTCCAGATCATAGGTATAAGGAGACGGGATATCGGACGTACCAGCCACACCGGGAGGGATCGGCCCATTGGGAATCATCAGACGCCCGTTCTGAAATTCTTTCCACTCTTCAGAATCAAAGGCACAAGCCAACGCCTGCCGCAACGCGAGATTCGGCCCGACAACCGGATCATCCATATTGAAAGAGGTATAGCTGACGGACAATTGCGGCGACTGACTCAGGACGATTCCTTCTGCCGCCAGTTCAGGACGCAGCCGTTTATCCGTGGTGATGATGCTGTCCCAGTGGTCGCGACTGACCGCAGTCAGGTCCAGACGACCCGATAGAAACATCAGCCACGCGGTAGACGGGTCCCCCACCACAGAGTCCACAATCCGTTTCACAAGCGGAAGCGGTTTTCCGGCGTCCGGAGTGGGCGCATCCTTTGGCATGAATTCCACCCGGCCGGTCTCGGCCCATTTCGGGTTCTCGCGATATTCATACCGATAATTCTGCTGCGCCTTTCCCAGCACATAGGGGCCGGTTCCCACCGGATGGTTCACAAATTCGCTCCCGTAGGCCTCCACGGCTTCACGGGACACCACAAAGGCATACGGCATCGCCATCACCCAGGGCAGTTGTGGATAAGGCTGTGTCAAATGGATCTCGAACGTGTGACGCCCGGTGACCCGCAACCCCGCAACAGCCTGATCATAATCCGTCGTGGCATCGCCCCGGCTGGCCTCCCGGAACTCATCCAGCCCTTTGATTTTGGCTCGGAATACCCAGTAGCCCCCCGAGCCCACTTTCACATCCGCGATCCGCTGGATGGAATAGGCCACATCCTGTGCAACCACTTCCCGCCCCTTGCCTCCCGAGACTTCAAAACAGGGATCGTCAGAGAAATAGATGCCCTGGCGCAGGGAGAAACGCCAAACGAGGCCATCCTCCGACACCTCTGGAAGGGCCGCCGCAAGCAACGGCTCCACGCGATACGGACGATTCCAATAGGAATACTGCAGCAAGCCCTCGTAGATTTTACCGACGGCAGAAATGGACGCCTGATCTCCTGCGTGGGCGGGATCAAACCCCCGGATGCGGGCCGTGGTCATCCGGAGGGTCGGGACAGCATCCCCCACAGTCCCGGGAGCCTCTCCGCACCCCGCCACCAGCACACCCAGACATCCGGATACTAAAATCCCCGCGCAGATCCTGCGCGGGGACAACGTCGAACAAATACGATTCACTCGTTTATTCCTGAGGAGCGGCCTCAGCCTCCGCCTCGGGCATAGCCACTTCTTCCACGACGTCAACCGTGGATAACTGACCATCTTCCCCGACTTCCATCGTTACGGCTTCAGAGGCCATCGGGGACTGGTCCATCATCATCGGGGCCGGAGCCGTCTGAGGTGCAGCTGTCTGAGCAGCCGGAGCCGCAGGAACCAGCGGGGCTTGTGCCTCCGCCTTCTGCATCACAGAACCGCTATTCCCGTTGCTGTTGGCAAACAGGAATCCAAGGCCCATCGTCGTCACCATGAAGACCACAGCCAGCATGACCGTCATCCGGGTCAGCACATTACCGGCTCTAGAGCCAAACAGGCTTTCGCCCATTCCGCCGCCAAAGGCCATGCCAAGACCCTGATCCTTGGACTTCTGCGCCAGAATCACCACGATCAATAAGAACGCGGAAAGGACCTCAACAATTAAGAGAACACTGATAAGAATGGGCATATTGATTAATCTCCTACGACCTGAAAAGCACTTCTTTTAGACCGCGGCGCGTACAATGTCAATGAACGACTTGGCGTCAAGCGCCGCGCCGCCGATCAGACCGCCATCGATGTCGGGCATGCCGAACAGCTCTTTGGCATTACCCGGCTTGACACTTCCGCCGTATTGGATACGAACGCCGTCGGCGACGGTCTGGTCAAACATCTCAGCCAGCACGCTGCGAATCAGAGCGTGAACTTCCTGTGCCTGCTCGCTCGAGGCGGTTTTGCCGGTGCCGATGGCCCAGACAGGTTCATAGGCCAAAACGGAGTCCAGCAGTTCCTTGGCGGACAGACCGGCCAAGCTGCCCTTGACCTGTGTCGTGATAACTTCATTCACCTTGCCGGCTTCACGCTCTTCGAGGGTTTCACCCACGCAAACAATCGGATGCAGGCTGGAGGCCAGCGCGGCCTTGGTCTTACGATTGACGATTTCATCCGTCTCACCGAAATACTGGCGGCGCTCGCTGTGACCCACAATCACAAAGTGGCAGTACAACTCGCGGAGCATGCCCGCGGAGATTTCACCGGTATACGCCCCGCCCTTTTCCCAGTGCATGTTCTGCGCGCCGAGGTCCAGATGCGTTCCCTGGACGAGCTCGCTCACGGTGCTCAATGCCGTATAGGGCGGGCAGACCACCACTTCCACTTCACGAAAATTTGCCAATTCGCCCTTCAAGGCGGTGACCAGAGTTTCCGCTTCGGCGGTAGTCATGTTCATCTTCCAGTTGCCAGCTACGATTTTCTTGCGCATGTTGAATCCTTTTTCTTTCTACAGTCAGTTTCTAAATTTGTACTACTTATCGCTCAAAGCGGCAACGCCGGGAAGCTCTTTCCCTTCCAGGAACTCGAGGCTGGCGCCTCCACCCGTGCTGATATGGGACATTTTATCGGCCAAACCGCTCTGATTCACAGCCGCGACGCTGTCGCCGCCGCCAATGATGCTGACCGAATCACTATCAGCCACCGCCTGGCAAACGCCAAAGGTGCCGGCCGCAAACGGCTTCATTTCAAAGCAGCCCATGGGGCCGTTCCAAACGACCGTCTTCGCATCGCGAATGGCCGCAGCGAACAGCTCAATCGATTTGGGGCCAATGTCCAGCGCCATCCAGCCCTCCGGAATGTCATTGCCGACGACCTGCGTCGCGGCTTCGGCCGAAAAGGAGTCTGCGGCGACATTATCCACCGGCAGCAACAGCTGCTTACCGTTGGCCTTGGCCTTTTCGATCATGTCGCGAGCGTAATCGAGCTGGTCCAGTTCGCAAAGGGATCCACCAACATCATGGCCCTGCGCCTTCAGGAAGGTATAGGCCATGCCACCACCGATGATCAGGGTGTCGACCAGTTCCAGCAGTCGATTCACCACCGCCAGCTTATCGCTGACCTTGGCGCCACCGAGAATGGCCACGAACGGTCGCACGGGATTGCTCACTGCGCCACCCAGATACTGAATTTCTTTTTCCAGCAGGAAGCCGGCTACGCTGGTTCCCACAAACGGATTGATGACCGCCGTGGAGGCATGGGCGCGATGCGCGGTGCCGAAGGCGTCATTCACAAAAATCTCACCATACGATGCCAGCTTCTTGGCCATGGCCTGCTGCTTGGCTTTCATCTCGGCCTTCTGGGCTTCGAGCTCTTCGTCGGTCATGTCGTCGGTCTTTTTGACCTTGCCGGTTTCCTCGGCATAAAAACGGGTGTTCTCCAGCAAAATGACTTCGCCGGGCTTCAGGGCGGCCACTTCGGCATCGGCTGCCTGGCAGTCTTCGCCAAACGCCACCGGCTTGCCCAGCAACTCAGACAGATGCGCCGCCACGGGACGCAGGCTGAAGGCTTCTTCAAAGCCAGTCCCTTTCGGGCGGCCCAGATGGCTCATAAGCACCAGGCTCGCGCCCTGCTCCAGGATATAACGGATGGAGGGAAGAGCCGCCTGTACACGGGTATCATCGCTGATCACGCCGTCCTTGATAGGCACATTGAAATCTACGCGCATCACGATGCGCTTTCCGCTCAGTTCCACATCTTTCAACGTTTTCTTGTCCATTTTCCGGATTCTCCTGCTCAAACCGTCACTATAGTGAAAAATATTCCGCCGGGGAATCCCCCGGCGGAATGGTCCAATCAATCGAAAGGCTTATTTCGAGACCATGATGCGGATCATGTCCAACACCTTGTTGGAATAACCCCACTCATTGTCATACCAGCTGACGACCTTCATGAAGGTTCCGTCCAACTGGATGCCGGCGCCGGCATCGAACACGCTCGTCAGCTTTTCGCCGACGAAATCACTGCTGACAACCTTGTCTTCGGTGTATCCGAGTACGCCCTTCATTTCGCCTTCGCTGGCGGCCTTCATCGCGGCCTTCACGTCGTCATAGGTGCATTCCTTCTTCAGGACGACCGTCAGATCGACAACCGACACATCGCTGGTCGGGACGCGGAAGGCCATGCCGGTCAACAGACCGTTGAGTTCAGGAATGACCTTGCCCACGGCCTTGGCTGCACCAGTGCTGCTCGGGATGATGTTCTCGAGGATACCGCGACCGCCGCGCCAATCCTTCATAGAAGGACCATCAACGGTTTTCTGTGTCGCCGTAGCGGCGTGAATCGTGGTCATCAGACCCTTTTCGATGCCGAAGGCGTCGTTGAGGACCTTGGCGATCGGGGCCAAGCAATTGGTGGTGCAGCTGGCGTTCGAAATGATGGCTTCGCCAGCATAGGAATCGCTGTTCACGCCCAGCACGAACATCGGGGTGGCGTCCTTGGAAGGTGCGCTCAGGATGACCTTCTTCGCACCGGCCTTGATATGGGCGCTAGCGGTTTCTTCTGTCAGGAAGAGGCCCGTGGATTCCACGACGACTTCAGCGCCAACTTCGTCCCACTTCAGGTCGGCTGGGTTACGCTCGGAAGTCAGGCGGATCTTGTTGCCGTTGACGACCAGGGTGTTGCCTTCGACGGACACATCGCCGTCAAAACGACCATGTACGCTGTCATACTTCAGCATATAGGCCAGATACTCGGCATCCAGCAGATCGTTGATACCCACGACCTGGATGTCTTCAAAATTCTTTACTGCTGCACGGAAAACCATGCGACCGATGCGTCCAAACCCGTTAATACCAATCTTAATAGCCATTTCTATATTCTCCGTATGTTTTCTCTTATCGCCACCTCGGGCAAAAGCGCCCGGCACAGGTGCGGAATTGCGCGCACTATACGTTTACACCCCGTCCTCGTCAACCCCCTATTTGCAAATATTTTCCAATAAAAAACGCTTTACCTTGCCCGGGGGCCTTCCAGCCCCTTTCCGGTGCCCAGCGGCGGCATCCGCCCACCCCAAAAGTTTCCACACTATGACGCCACCGACAAAAGTATTTTGTGTTGCAACCGATTATCAC
>CAZGMQ010000098.1:0-10646 GCA_964526745.1 uncultured Verrucomicrobiota bacterium | reverse complement strand
GATAATCGGTTGCAACACAAAATACTTTTGTCGGTGGCGTCATACCATGGAAAAATTGGAGTCTGGATCGCCCTTGCCCTGACCGGGCTCAATCGGCATGCTCTGTTCAGAGGAGATCGCGGATGACACACGACCTAGGCGAAGAGAGCACCCATTTCGGAACGGAATTCGGGCAGTTGCATGGCGGATACTTTTCGAATCCGGATGTGGCAAAGCCGCTGCTCGATGCGGCGGTTGACGCCTGGTATGAATCTCAGGCCGGGGGGGTGGTGGACCTGGGAGGGGGGACTGGATTTCTCTTGTCTCAACTGAAGGCGCGCGGGCTGACTCCGGAACCCGCCTATGTGAATCTCGATGGATCCTCCGCGCAACTGGAGGTGGCCCAGACCGGCGGCATTCCCACGGTCTGTGGGTCGGTGGAAAGCTTTTCGAGAGTCGATGTCGTACCCCCGGGAGAGAAGGCTCTCTTTTTGATGCGCTCCGTTCTGCACTATTTTGGCGAGGCCGGGCTGATGCCGGTACTCCGACATCTTCGTTCACAGTCCCGGGCCGGGGAGATCTGGATCCATCAGACGGCCTGTTTTGAGCAAGCCGAAGATGCCGCCTGTCTGTCAGATGTCTATCAGCGCATCCATACGGGGAAGTGGTATACCACCGTTGCGGATCTGCAGGCCCGTCTTTCGGAGGCCGGCTGGTCGGTGGAGGAATGCCGACCGGCGCCGACCCTGTGTCTGGAATCGGCCGATCTCGGCGCCCGCTACGGGGTCGGGGCAGAAGAACTCCGCCGCATCCGTGAAACGGTTGCGGCGGAATTCGGTGAACAAAGTCCGGTCTTCCGGCTGACGCCCGAAGGGTTCCAGGCCGATCTGCGCTATCACATCTTCGTGTGCAGAGCCTCTCTCTAGGACTCGTTCTGTTTCGATCCCGATCCGTTACTGACGCGTCATCGTGAAAACGCCCTCTTCTGGATCACTCAGGATAAGCGTGTTGCCGCTCAGGGTGTAGCTCACGTTTTCGACGTCTCCATCAAGAACCGTGGTCAACACCGTATCGCTTGCGCTCCAGGTGCCGGTTTCTGTGGCCGTGAGACCGCCATCGGTAATATAGCCGGTATAGGTTCCATTTCCGGACAGCGTGACCGTCAAGGCTATGCCTGAGGGTAGAGGCAGGCCATTGAAGGAGGTGGCTTTCCACGTACCTTCAAGGCCACCTCCGTCGCCATCACTGCCGCCGCATCCGCTGGCGGCAAGACCCACCGCGACCATCACGGCAAGAACCCCAATCCATTTCATCCACTTCATACCGCCTCCTTGGTTAACACAAATTCTCTGAAACAAGCCGGAATGCTACCGATTAAACACCCAGATGCCGTCTGGCTCAATAATGGTCAAGGTGTTTCCACTCAGGCTATAGGTCACACTATCCGCACTTCCGCCACCCACCGTGGTTAATATGGTGTCGGTCGCACTCCAGGTGCCGGCTTCACTCTGCGTCGATCCACCTGTGGTTGCGTTGACGACGTAGGTTCCATTGTCATTCAGCACCATGGTCATCCCCGTACCCGCCGGGATCGCCATGCCATTGAAACTTTGCGCGACCCATGTGCCCGCAAGGCCGCCGTCTCCATCATCACTGCCGCCGCATCCGCTGGCGGCAAGTCCCACCGCGACCATCACTGCAAGTACCCCAATCCATTTCATCCACTTCATAGCTGTTCTCCTTGGCTGGTTGTTTGTATAAGGTGGAAAGAACCCGAGTTGTTCCTCCACAGGAGGAAGCATGTCGGAATCCTCCCCTCAGTTCAAGACGGTATCCGCACTATTTTGGCTTCGACTTTGGATAGACTGGCATTTGTTCTGCGGGCAGGATACACTACAAAATATCAAGCTACGGGAAAGAGGTCAGCATGAGGATACAGATGAATCAACGGGTGAAAGGAATCGGAATTCTGCTGCTCTGCGGCCTGGCGGCAGGCTTTCTGTCCGGCTGCAATGACGATCGCTTCGACCACCATTCCCCGGCGGGGCAAGGGTCGCTGGTCGTGGACAACTGGACGGGCGACCGCATGACGGTCTATGTCGATGGCTTGGAGGTTGGGAGCACGGACGGGGGCAAGTATAGCTATTACGATCTGGAGCCGGGACTCCACCGCGCGGTGCTGGATGGCGATGACAGCGACCGCGCTTGGGCGGGCGACGTGGATATCCTGGAAGGGCGCCTCACCGTGCTGGAAGTGTCCGGATACGGGGCCGACTATCGTGACTTCATCGTGCGCATCTATTTCGAATAACTCCGCCGGGCAGATTGATTTCAACCTCACGGGGACGGGGTAACTCCGTTCGCGCGGCGGTTGGTATTTCGTTAAGAGTAGACGCCTTTGTCATCCATCCAAAATCCCGGTAATTCGCATCCGGTGCTTGACTTCTGCCGGGCGCAAGCAATTATGTTTATGCACAAGCATTTTAATCAATAGGAGGGTTTGCATCGTTATGAATAAATACCTATGGGCCGTATTGGGAGTTTGGTTGGGGTTGTGCGGATGGTGCTGGGCCGACGAGGCGAGCCATCGACAAGCGGTCGAAGAACTGTTTGACCAAATCGGCATGGAGGCGACCGTGGATCAGACCGTTCAGCAGGTCGCGGCGGCGTTGACGGGCGCCGTGCCTGAGGATATGGGCTATCACGATGCCGTGGCGGCCTATGTGAATAAGTATATTGGCTGGGAAGCCCTGAAGGACGAAGTGGTCGCGCTGTACCTGAAAGCGTTCACGGAACCGGAAGTGAACAAAATCAAGGCGTTCTACGGCACTGCGGCCGGCCTAAAACTCCTCGATCAGACTCCCGGCATCAGCCGGGAAATTTCCGCCTCGGTGCATCGGCGCCTCGTGGAACATAGCCCCGAACTCATGCAGGGGATGATGGATGCCGATTTCAAGGTGTTCAAGGACGCTCTGGATTTGCCCGCCGCTGAGGCGGCGGACACCGCCCAATAGGAGATCGCCATGAAGCACGGAGTGTCGGAACGGAATGGAGACCGCGGGCTGAAAGTGCTGGTCGGTTGTCTGCTCGCGCTGTTTGTGGGCGTGCAGGCGTGGGGATGGTCGGATGAAGCTAGGATGGCGGCCGTGAACGTGATGAATGGGAACGCGACTGAGGCAGACCTGCGCCTCGCCTTCGAGAATAACCTGGACATCAATCGCATGGCCGTGCGCGGCACCGAGCACGGGGGGCTTTCGAAGTTTACCTACAAGGCCAACCAGAATGCGTTCACGGCCAAGAACAACGAACTCATTCGCGACGCCGCCCGCAAATGCGGGCTTGAGGTGGACATCAAGCCGCCCAAAATCAACCCGAAGACCGGCCTGCCGAGTCCACTGGAAGGCACAGACACCGACGTGAACGTGAGGACGAAGGATGGCAAGCCTCTGACCTACGATCAGTGGGAAAAACTGAACGACAACTACAAACAGAACGTCAACGAGTACCTGCAGAAGCCGGACGGCAGCAAACCCGTCGACACGTCCACCGATCTGATGCCCGATCCCAAAACCACACGGCCCGATGATTTCAGAAAAATCACGGAAAAGATCAACGAACAGGGCGGGACCGCGTACAGCGATCCAGCCGCTGTCCGTGTCGAGGACGCCTTGGCCACAAAAAAGCCAGTCCCGCTGAAGGATACCGGTGGCTATGTCAAAGAACTGCAGACCCAGGCCAATTCGCATTTCGACAAGGCGGCCAAGACCACCGCCCAAGCCAACGCGAAAGCCAGGGCCTTCGGCGAAAGCCAGCCTGAGGTCCAGAATCTGCGCGCCAAGGCCCAAATCGAAAAATCGCAGGGGGCGAATGCGGAAGCGGCCAAGACCACAGCCAAAGCCAACTCGCGAGCCAAGATTCTTAGCGAACTCAATAACGAGGTCCAGAATCTGCGCGCCAAGGCCCAGATCGAAAATTCGCAGGGGGCAAAGTATGTCGACAAGATCCAGGAGGTCGGCTCCAAGATCCGCGAGGACGCGGGCCTGCCTCCGCTCGATGGCGAGTCCGCGCCGTCGGCCAAGCTCGCGGAGGCGCTGCGCAAAAACCGCGGGGCCGATACCATCGTGGAGTCAGAGCAAATCGGCTCGGTCGCCAAAAACGCAATCAACAACGCCACGAAGGCCACTATCGAAGAATTGGCACGGGTGGCGGAGGCGAATCCGAAAGCCGCTCCTGCGTGCCGGCAGTCCATCGCCGACAGCATGCGCGACATGACGATGAGCCAGAAGGGGCAGGCGATGGAGTCCCTGAAGGCGAAGTACGGCAACGAATTCGCCAAGGGCGTGGCCACCGCCGCACAGGGCCCGACGCCCGGGGCCCGGGTCATGAAGGGGTTCGGCAAGGTGATGACGGTTGTCGGCCCGGGCCTGATACTCTGGGACGGGGTTCACCGCATCAACGACGCCATGAATGCCCCCGACGAGGCTAAAACCTTTGTCGCGGGCAAGGCAGCGGGCGGATTTCTGGGTGGACTTGGGGGTGCGGCGGCGGTGGGAATGGGGGTGGTGGCAGTGCTGGGCGCACCGGTCACGGCGGTGGGAGCGGCGGCGGTCATCGGGGCCGGCGTCGCAGCCGGGATGGCCGGATATCACGTGGGCGACTACGCCGGCAGTTCGCTGGCAGGATGGATGCTCGAAGGTGTCCGGCCGCGCGACCAGAGTGAGTACGACGCGATGGCGGCCAAGGGTCTGCTTGACGGCAGCAAGGACATCTATGGGCAGTTGATCGCAGCCGGTGTGCCGGCCGACGTGGCGCAGACGGCGGCCGATGCCTACAAGCGCGGTGACGTGAAGAAGTTCCGGGAAATCCTTTCGGCCGTGCGAAACATCCTCGTCAAGAATGCCAAGAAAATACCGTTCCGTACATTCAGCGATTTGCCCGAGACCGAAGTCCAATCGATGCTGAACTGCCTGTGCTCGAAGTCGCTCGGGGCCAATCCATGGGTGGCTCAGGGCTACAGCACCAACATCCCGCCCAATGCGGATCCGGATTCCTGCGACGGCATCCCTTTATCCAAAGGCCCCTGCAGAGCGGATGGGTTCGGCTGCTGGCGCAGTTTCATCAAATGGGGCAATAAGGGCATCGCGGACTGCCTGGCATCCTTTGGCCTGAATCCGAAGGATCAAAACACCATCTGGCAAGTGGACAAGTTCAACAGGGATGTTGAAAAGCGCCTGGTGCTGACCATGGAGCCGAGCGTGTCGGAAATTTGCAGGGGCGATATGTTCAAGGTGACCTTCCACGCAACCGGCGGGCGGCCTCCTTACTATTACCGCATCATCAAAATGGTGTCCGACGCCAATCCGCGCAAGTTGCAGCAAAAGACCAGTGACGAGCAGATGAGCATCATCCACTCGGAATACCTGACGGATTGGAATATCGGAAACGTGTGGAAAGAGAACAACACGGTTGAAGTGAGGGCGCCAGCATTCAGCGCCGCCGGATTATACACGGATATCATCGGAGCCACCTATACGCCCGAGGCGCAACAGTCGGGCGTGAAAAACAAGGCGGAATGCATGACGTATTCGCGGACGCGCGTGCGGGTGAAATCTGACCGCGAATGCGAGGGAGAACGCAAGAAGAACGAAGAGAAGAAGGCAAAAGAGCCCAAGAAAAAAACACCCCCCGGCAATGGTTCGCGCACAAGCGGTCCGTCCGGCGGCGTCACACCTCCGACCGGCAAGGGCACTGCCGGGACCTCTACGTCGACTACAGCGACGACGGGGCCGAAGACAAGCCAGCCGCCTTCGGTTTCCCCGTCGAAACCGGTCCCGCCCAAAGACAAGCCCCGGAAGAAGAATTCCACCCCGCCGGCGGAATTTCCGGTTGTGTCGGAGACCCAGTCGAGTTCGCCCGACGATCCGGCGGACTGTTGGGTGAACGGTTCGGGCTCTGGCACGCCCGAAACGGGCAATACCTTTACGGGCAAAGTGCGCGAAGGGCGGAAAGTGCGCCTGACCGTTTCAGGCCCTGCGGGAATGGCAATAAGCGAAGGCACCACCACCACCTCGGTATCCTTTCCCCATGTAGGGGGAGACTACACGATCAAAATCGAGGATCTCGACCAGCCCGGTTGCATGGATGAAAAAACGGTGACCGTTCCCGATGTTCCCGGAGGGACGTCCGGAACGAATGCGCCCGGGGAATCCTCCAACGATTGCGACTCCTGCCTGACAATAGGGGGGGGAAGCCAGGTATTGGGTTCGATGTCCAGCGGAGCGGACGGACAGAGCACGGAGAGTCAGCAGGAGACCCAATCGTATTGGGTGGAAGGTTGTCCGGGCCAGAAGGTGCGGGTCAGCGTCGTGGGATCCGATGGTTGGACCGGTTCGGCCGAGGGCGATAACAAGCGGGCGTTGGTCACCCGGCAGGTCGGCATGGTCAGCGGGACGGACCAGGTCACGGTGGAAAACCTGAGCATTCCCGGATGTTCGAGAACCATGGAAAGGCATTTTGGGCCACCGTCCGGAACGAATGCGCCCGGGGTGTCCTCGAACGATTGCGACTCCTGCCTGACAATAGGGGGGGGGAGCCAGGGATCGGGTTCGATGTTCACCGGAGCGGACGGACAGAGCACGGAGAGTCAGCAGGAAACCCAATCGTATTGGGTGGAAGGTTGTCCGAGCCAGAAGGTGCGGGTCAGCGTCGTGGGATCCGATGGCTGGACCGGTTCGGCCGAGGGCGTGAACAAGCGGGCGTTGGTCACCCGGCAGGTCGGCATGGTCAGCGGGACGGACCAGGTCACGGTGGAAAACCTGAGCATTCCCGGATGTTCGAGAACCATGGAATGGCCTTTTGGGCCGTCGGAGGAGCCACCCAATCTCAAGGATGCCGAGTTGCAACAGAGTGGAAATGCCCCCGTCAATCCGGCCTCGTCGTCTGTCCTCGGTGGCTTGATCCAGACGAAGATCAGCAAGGTGGAAAAAAGGACCGGCGATGCGATAGTGAACATCGGCAACAACTCGGATCTCCAGCAGGCCTCCAACAGCGGCAATGAAACGATCCAGGGCGCGAAAAACACGCGGAACCAGGGGGGGACGGAGGCGGGGGCAATTTCCAGCCGCGCGCAGCAAAAAATCCGGATCGAGGAAGGTGCCAATGCCAATCCCATCCTGGCAGGGGTGATCAGCGGCGTGGGATCCGGGCTCAGTACGGCGGGGTCGTCGTTCGGGCAGGGGCTGGGCTCGCATGTGGCGGGCCAGATCTTCGATCCCCGCACCCCTTCGAAGCCGACCGGGGGAACCGGCGGGGACGCGCCAGCAGCCGCCGGCGGATCGGTGAAGCCTTCCCCGACGGCATCGAGCCCTAGAGGCGGTGGGGGGGCGTCCACGGGCGGTGGGGGCGGCGGCGGTTCCTCCGGTGGCGGGAGTCCCAGTGTCGAAAAGCCAAAACCCCCTGCAACGCCCCCGGCCGGGCTGGGAGACGAAATCATGGCCGATGCCATTTGTCTCGTTTGCGGGGAGATGTATAATCCGGCGCTCGGCCATGTGTGCCCCGGAGCCCCGTCCTCTCCCGAGACGGTTGCGCCGCCGCCGGCGGGTCCGATGTGCGAACTGTGCGGCAAGCCGGGAACTCCGGTGTCCACAGTGGATGGCGGCACCAAGATCCTGTGCGACGCCTGCCAGGGGAGCCATCGCTGCTCGCAATGTGGGCAAGTGGCCATGGAATTAAAAAGTGAGGGATTTGGATACGAACTCGTCCAGCCTGACGGCACCATTCGTTCGGAACATCAAACGATCAAGGGAGTGTGCGATGAGTGCCTTGCGGCGTGGAAACGCAAATACAATCAATGACCAGCGAATCTGCATGAACAATGACGATGGGAACAGGGGCTTTGAAGAGAAGGGGCCGCTGCCGGCATACGATTCCGAGAATCCGCCGGGACAGGGTTATGTTCCTTTAGAAAACAAGTGTTTTCTGTTTTTTGAAATGCTAGAATCCATTCCAGTCAAATGAATAGGGCATGGGCAAGACAAGGTGGAATGGGACTGGTGCTGAGCTTGGCGCTCTCCATCATCGCACAAGCGGAAGACGGCGCACGGGCCGGGGCGGACCTGTGGGCCGCGCCCTCCGAACCCACGCTTGCCGCTCCCGTCAAGCCGTCCCCGGCTTCCGCGCCAGATCTCGAAGGACGAGTCGACACCCTGGAACAGTCGGTTGTCGATCTGGAAGGACTGCTGGGCAGTCCCCGCGGACTCCGCGCCCGCCAACCGTTCGAACGCCGGCTGGGCGACCTGGAAACGCGGCTGAACAAGCTTGAAAAGCAAGTGAACACATTGGAGCGCCGGTTGCGGCGGGTGGAAGCACGGAAATAATGCAGAGGAGGAACAATCCATGAACGGATATCGAATGGGCTGGCTGCTTTTGGCGGCAGTGACGCTGGCGGGATGCGTATCCCCTCCTCCCCCCCCGGTCTACCGGGAGGCTCTGACCCGTCGCGCCCCGCGTCCACAGCAGAAGCAGGTCAAGAAATCAACCACGCTCTCCTCGTTTATGCCCCGCGTCATGCTGCTGGTGGACGAAAAGAGCCTGGGAACGATTCCCACCGCCGAGGTTGAAGCCATAGCCATCAAGATGTTGCTGGCGGAGAATGTCCGGGTGGTGGACCAGGACATGGTGCAATCCAATCTGGGTAAGGGGCAGGAACTCATGAAAATGGCCGGGGACAATCGCGGCGCCGCGTCGCTGGGACTCCAGTTCGGCGCCGACCTCGTGGTGGTCGGCGAAGTGGTGGCCAAGCCCTCCGCCCGCCGCATCAGCGATTCCAACCTGCGCACCTATCAGGCCGCCGTCACGCTCCGGGCGGTCCGCACCGACAATTCCGCGACGATTGCCTCCGCCTCGGAGGATGCGTCCATCATCGGACTGGATGATGTCAGCGGCAGCGCCAAGGCGATCAAGACTGCGGGTAAGAAGAGCCTCAACATCCTGATTCCCGACATGCTGGATTCATGGACAAGATCCGGCGGGCAGAGCCGGGCAGCCCTGAACCATGTGACGCTGACGGTGGGCGGGGTGGACCAGATGTGGAAGCTCAAGGCGATTCGTGAGCAACTCATCGCGATGAACAAACAGGCGGCTAACGTGGTCCAGCGAAACTACACCTCCGGGTTGGCCATCTTCGAACTGGATGCGATCGTCCCCATTGAGGAGCTGGCCGAAAGCATCGTGTTGCAGCCTCCGGAGGACATCAAGTTCCAGGTGTTGGAAGTTGGCGCCGGTAGCATCAACCTGAAAGTCGCGTCTCCTTGAGGGCGGCAGAGGAGGATCGGTCATGAGTAGAAGAGTCTGGCTGGTGGGGTTGTGCTTGCTGGGGATCCTGTCCATGCAAGGGGGGGCACAAACCGGACAGCCGGAATCGCCCACCGCAGCGCTGATGGCTAATTATTTGCGCTATTTGCTGCTCAATCAGGTGGAGGCGCAAGGCGCGGGCCTGATCGACCGGGCCCCTGCCGCGATGCAGAGCGGGTTGCGGACGCGCCTCGATGGATGGATGTCGGAGTTCCAGGAAACCATCCGCATGGATCTGGAGGGGCGCCTGGGTCCAGACGCCCGGCCTCGGTTCGAAGGGTTCATCGATGACTTTACCAAGGCCGAACAGGCCAAGGATTTTGTCCGGCTGGGATCCTGGGCCGCAGAAACGGGCTGGCCCGGCCCGGTGGACTCCGGGTTCGAGGCCTTTCGCTTGTGGGGCATTCAACAGTGGGTCTCCAAGGACATGCAGGAATGCATCGACCTGCTGACCGGCATGGAGACCCAGGTCGCCGCCTTGGCGAACAAGCCGGCGGCCCCCGCCGCCCCCAAGCGTCCGGCCAATCCCTTGCGGGCGGCGGAGTCCGAAGTGCCGGCGATGGATCGGATGGAAGTCGAATCCGGTTCTCCGTTGCAGCAGTTCGCCGTTTTGCGGGAGGAACGGCGGCAGAAGGCGCTCGACCATGCGCAGGCGGGCATGCAACAGGTGGCGTCCGAACGCGAGGCCTGGGAGCAGGAATACGCCGGCGATGTCGCCGCCAAGGCGCAGGCGGAGGCCGATTCAATGAAACAGCAGGCGGAACGCCTGGCGGCAACGGATGCCGAAGCCCTGGAACAACGGAAGAACAGCCTCAGTGCCAAATTCGTCAAGGTGCTGGCGGGCGTGGCCCAGTCGACGGTCGGCGGCTTAACCGGGGCCATCGGCTCCCGGGCCGCCGGGGAAGCCGTGAATGCCATCTTCGGCTCCCCCTAAGGAATAGAACCCCTCTGTTCGTCCAACTCCGCACTCAAGGTGGGGATTTCGGATGGTTTCCTTGGATCGTTTCTTTCCTGCGAAACCGGCGGACGTGGCAACGCGACCGTATGATTCGCACCCAGCCGCGTTGGGTTCTAGCGCGATTTCATATTTTCTGTAGCCGTAGTGGGTTGTAGGCCGGACCTCTGCGTCCGGCGGAATTCGCGCCCGCCACAGAGGGCGGGCCTAGTGTGCCCGGCATGGGCATGAACTCATCATCTGAAAGGAGATGATCGGAAGTCGTGACGACAACCGTAGTGAAGGACAAGGCGGGTTTCGCGAGGAACTCTGCGCTTACCCCCAATCTTAGACCACGGAGCGACTAATTTAAGGTAGAATC
>CAZGMQ010000097.1:0-10724 GCA_964526745.1 uncultured Verrucomicrobiota bacterium | reverse complement strand
CGGTGGTGTGGGAGCCGGGACTGGCCTACTGGGTCAGTCTCCGGCCACCCGATTCTGCATCTGATTCTGAAACCAATGAAGAGAGGAAATGACTATGACAATTCAAAAAATGCGGGAACTGAAAGAAAAGCTCGAAAGCTCAATCCACGATGAAATCACCTCGTACAATAATCAAACAGGGCTGGAGGTCGCGTCCGTTTCTGTTGAGCGGCGAACCGTGGCAAACGCAGATGGTGGCCGGATGGAATTCCCCGCGAGATATACGGTTGAGGTTCGCGTTGAGCTATAGGCAGAATGGTGGGTTTCACCGGCAGCCCGAGGAGGAGGATTAAGATGAGCAGTTTTATTGCGGGATATGTGTTCGGATTAGGGTGCGGGATGGTTATTGGGAGAAGCATGAACAGGGGGAGCTCATCTTCATCCTCAGACGAAGGGCCGGACAGCCGCGAAGCGGTGTCCGGTGCAAGCCTTTGTTCAGGCCCGCGCAGCGGGGCGGACAAAGGCGCGGCACTGGTGGCGAAGCCCACCATTCAGCCCCGCGGAGCGGGGCTGAACCCATCGCATGAAGCTCCGGCGAACGCCGGTAGCGTCCATGAAGTTGTTGGAAGTCAGAGTCAAAATGAAGGGAGCGAGGGATGAGTGCATCAAAGAAGGCAATGGGCGACATTGGCTATAAGTTGGTTATGGTCGAGTGGGTTGACAGCTATGGATGCACAGCGCACTGGGGTGGATTCGACAATATTCCTCCAATGGCGCATTCCTGCTACACGGTTGGCTGGCTTGCCAGAGAGAGTGACGATGCCCTTTTAATCGTGCCTCACATATCTCCGAAGCTGAAAGGCTATGATGATTCAGAGGAGCAGGCTTGTGGGGACATGACCATACCGAAATGTTCGATTATAAAAATAGACGAGTTGACTGTGAGGCACAGCCTGCCTAGTCCTTCCAACCCTTCCGGTCAGCCTCCGCCGCTTGGCGGCGGTAGGTCTGGAGTGGGTTGTTCAAATTCTTAATTAAACACGGAGGAAATATGAAAAAGATTATCAGTTTGTTTCAGCGGAATTATGACGGGAACCGTCAGGTTCGGGATGAAGTTGTGCCCGGAGCTGAGTGGGTGATTGCAGGAGAAGGCCGCGCAACGCGAAAATTTGATGGAACCTGTTGCATGGTGCAGGACGGTAAGCTTTTTAAGCGGTATGAAGTCAAGCGAGGGAAAACGCCTCCTTCCGATTTCGTTCCGGCTGGAGACATTGACGGGAACACGGGGAAACAGCAGGGATGGCGTCCCGTTGGAGACGGCCCTGATGATGCGTGGCACCGTTCTGCTTTTTTCGGTGAAGAGGCAGACGGAACGTATGAACTGATTGGGCCGAAAGTTCAGGGGAATCCCGAAGGTTTTGAGTCGCATGTTCTGATCCCGCATGGCCGCCACGGCGTTTGTGTGCCCAGAACCTTCGATGAACTGCGCGAATGGTTTGCTGGGCCTGGCCGCGACATCGAGGGGGTGGTGTGGTGGCACGAAGACGGACGGATGGTGAAGATTAAAGCAAAAGACTTTGGGCTTCGCCGTCTTGATTTGAACCCGCAGGTCAGACTCGACGGCAACGAAAAGGAGACAACATGAAAAGCGAGAAGAAAACATCCACCCCGCCACAAGCTGGCCGTCGTAGTCTGCACTGGCTTGTTCGATTTCTGGCTTTAATCGGTTGCTGGATCGTTGCAATCACTATTCACCATTGGTGGTTTGATCTTGGAAGTCGCGGGTTTTTCCTTGGATTGGCCGACGGCGCGATACTCGCAATTCTCGGGCTATTTATCGCTTGGGCATACGGGTGCCTCTATGAATCGAAACCCCGCTGTCAGGGGCGACAGCGAAGCTGGCGTACCCTGCACGGGCGTTGTTCTGCCTCTTGATTTTGAAAATAAATGCAAAGGAAAATGACCATGACAAGAAAAATGCAACTTACAATCGCGGGCGTTCTGTTCTTCGGTGGGCTGGCGATAATATGGGCCGCAATCGGCTGGAATGTCACGCTTGGCGTGTTCTTCGTTTCCTGGGGAATGAACATGGAACGAAAAGCAGATTCCGATGTGTGCTCCTAAGCAGAACACCCAGTTGAGCGAGTAGAGGCTACTGATGACTGTTATGCGACACAAGAAAAGGCGCGGGATGCGGGTTGGCTGGGCGGTCCAGATCCCGAGGGCTGATCGGTTGGATGCGGCTTTGAGAGTTACAAACGACCGCTTCCGCGCGTCAGTGCTGATTTGCCTGCCGGACGGGGAGCTGCTTCCGTTTGATGTGGTGGAGCATGGCCGGCGCTTGCAGGTGGTTGGCAAGGCCGGGCGCGTTACGATTGCGCCTGGTATATTTTGGAGGCTGGTGGATCCAGCAAGAAAGGTGATGAAATGAGCCCAATGAAGATGAAGCCGGTGCCGTATGAAGAGGCGGCGGAACTTATTGCGCAGAAGCCTGTGGTGACGCGGGAGATCTTTGATGCGCTGCTACCTGATCTGAAGGGGCGGGCGTTCCTGATTAGTGGCGTGGAGGATATGAATGTGGTGCAGGAGATCCGCGATGTGATCGCGGAGCTGCCGCGGGGCGCGAGCTGGGAGAGTTTGAAGGGCCAGATCGTCGAGAAGCTGGGGCCGTGGATGGATGAGGAGACGGCGAAGAAGCGCGCGAACCTGCTGCTGCGGCATCATGGCTTCCAAGCGTATGCGGCAGCTAAACACCGCGAGCTGATGGAGGTGACGAAGACGCACCCGTTTTGGAAGTATCTGAGCATGGGCGATGAGCTGGTCCGGGATAGCCATGCGGCGCTGCATGGCCTGATTCTGCGGCATGATCATCCGTTCTGGGCGGACCACTTCCCGCCCTGGGACTGGGGCTGCCGGTGCATGGTGGCGGCCACATCAGAGGCGGAGGAGCTGCGCGTCCGAGAGGCTGGGCGTGTGGCCGGCCAGTTCAACCCGACGTATGAGGAGCGGGTGAAGGGCTGGGTGATGGATCCGGATGCGGATAAGGCGCTGCAGGGCGGCAACCTGGACCAGGGCGGTGGCATGCCGATCGATGTGCGGTCCCCGGTGCAGCGCGTTCAGGATCCGGACAAGCAGGATCTGGCGTATCGGTTCAATCCGGGGGATATGACGATTCCCCTGGCACAGCTGCAGAAGCGGTATGATGCGCTGACGTTTGCGGTGTTCGAGTCGTCGGCGAAGTCTCAGGTGCTGCCGGATGGCCGGTCGGTCTGGGATTGGCTGAGTCTGATGCCGGTGGCCACGATTGCGGCGGGCGCTGCGCTGACGAAAAAGCTGACGGGCATTGCGGATTCGATTGCGAAGGCGGACCGCGCCGAGGTGTTGAAGCTGGCGGGCCAGGCCCGCGATACCCAGCAGAAGCCGAATCCGTATCTGGCGGCGTTATCCAGGCAGCTGGGCCAGGAGCTCTCGCAGAAGGAGGCCGGGCGCCTCGTTGAGATTATGAAAGACAGGGGCTGATATGCAGATTATCGTCAAAGAAAACTCGATCAATTCGGATCTACGGAGACGAATCCGGGCAATGAACAACACCGGCAATTTGATGCAGAGCATCGGTACTGAGCTGGTTTCCATGGCACAGGGGGCGTTTTCGGATCCGGCGCTTCGTCCAGAGCCCTGGGCGTCATTGAAGTTTGAGACGCTTCGACGGAAAGCCAAGAAAAAGCAAGGCTGTAAGCCTCTGATTGCCACCGGGACGATGGCGCGCAGCCCGCGGGTCATTGAGCATGGGACAAAGCATGTCGTGGTAGGCAGCGATCGATTGGCCGGAACTTACTCTCGAGCGGCGATCCATCAGCTCGGGGCCCCCGAGGCGAATATCCCGGCGCGGCCGTTCTTTCCTTTCACTGGCGCTGGAACACCAACCAATCGGGCAAAGAAGCGCGTCCGCGATATTATGATTGCCTGGCTGAAGTGAAAACCGCCTCCGGATCCTAATTCCCCATCAGTCCCACTGCTCGTTTCTGCCTTCCCAGTAATGCTCCAATATCGGGGGCGTGAAAGATGACCAGACCAAGCTGATTTCCGCTGTTGCCCTGACCGGTCGCGATCCCATCGCCGTAACCGCCGGCAGCCTTCCCAACACCATCCACCTGTTCAAATGGGGCGAGAACAAATCCGTTAAGGGTTCGTTTTTTGTGAACGATACAACTCTGGCGGCTGTTCAGCAGCAGATCGATTCCGGCGTCTTCAACCGCGTGGTCGTTGACTTTGATCACCAGTCGAGCAAACAGAGCCCCAACTATAAGCCCGCCCCCCGGCACCACGCGGCCTATGGCGATGTGGCCATTACGGCCGACCACAGCATCGTGCTGCAGAATGTGGCCTATACCCCGACAGGCCAAGAGTTCGCCCCGGACTTCTATGATGTGAGCCCCGTCCCGATCCACACCAAGGATGGCGTGGTACTCGGGATCCAATCCGCTGCTCTGGTGACCCAGGGCGCGCTGCTGGAATCCACTCTATTTTCCGCCGAATTCGACGGCGGCAACCAACAGGAGAAAAACATGACCGAAGAACAACTTGCTCTATTCGAGCAAATGAAGACCGAACTGGCTGCCGTGCGTACGGAGCTGGATGCGCTGAACGCTTCCGAATCCACACCCCTGACCGCCGGTGCGCTTGAGCCCGTGCAGGTGCTGGCCGATGCGGCCACTGCTTCCATTGTGGAGCACAAGACTCTTTTGGATTCCCAGAAGGTAACCCTCGTTGACCAGGGCCAGCAGATCACCGTTCTGAGCGCGATGCTGACCGCGCAGCGCAAGGAAACGATGCTGCAGCTGGCGGCCGTGCAGGGCAAGGCCGTGACCTTGACCGAGCAGGCCGTGACTGACCTGAGTGTCGAGGATCTGGCCGCCCACATCACCACGCTTGGCGTGACCCTTCCGATTCTGCGGAATACGCCGACCGGCGATGGGACTGAAACCACCACCACCAATCTGGCTGCGGATCAGAATGCTCTGATCGCCCAGCTCAAGCGGGACACGGGTGAAACGAACTGGCCGCGCCTCTGGGACATGGCCAAGGCAGCCAAGCCGGAGCTGTTCGCGTAGGCGGATTTGAAAAGAAAACCATAACAGGAGAAATCAGAAATCATGGAAGCAAATCTCAAAGCAATCATTCCGCTGGATGCCGACACGGGTGTCGACTTCAGCGATGCGCTTGGCTGCGCAGTCGGGTTTGACGGGGCTCTCGGCGGAAACGCCGGTGTGCTAATCGTCTGCGATCCGACCGCTGCCGGCGCCTCCACCTCGACCTCGGGCACCGTCGCTCTGTTTGGCGGCAACGCCGGGCCTGTGAAGGTGAAACTGGCCGGGACCGTTGAAATTGGTGACTACGGCGTTGCCGATGCCACCACAGGCAAGTTCACCGAAGCGGCAGCCACGGATGTGGCATGTGTCCGTTTCATCGAAGCCGGCGTATCCGATGAGCGCGTGAGCGCGATTCTGCTGAACCCCGCCGCCGCTGTCGGCGCGGAGGTCAACGCCGCCTACGACCACGATCACGACGGCGTCTATACCCCCGTCACATAAGGAAGGAAGGAACCTATCATGGGAACAGTATACGGAAATAGCGAAACACTGCGAAATTACTCGCGCGGCTTCATGCAGAGCATGATCCCGTCGCTGGCGAATTTCATCGCACCGCTGGTTGTCACCGGCGTTGCCAGCGGCCAGTACAAGACGTTCGAAGACAAGAATTCGTTCCAAACCCCTGCGGCGCGTCGCGCCATCGGTGGCAAGGCAACCCGGATTGTGTTCGAGTCGGACGATGCCTTCTACAACTGCCGACCGAACGCCCTGGAGACCACGATCGACGAACACGAGCGCAAGCTCGCCGGAAACGATCAGGGCATGCTGGAGCAGTCGAAGATCCAGACCTGCCTCACGGTTGGTCAGCTCAGTCACGAGATTGAAGTCTTCACCGCGATCCGTGCGGCCGTCGCTGCCACGGGCGGAGTTGGCGTCTGGAGCAATGATGCGAATGATCCGATTGCGGAACTCGATGCCCAGATCTTGTCCATTGCCCTTGCGACCGGCCGGATGCCGAACGCGATGGTTATCGGTCTGAGCGCGTTCAATACGCTTCGGCACCATGTCTTGGTGAAAGCCCGCTTGGCGGGTGTTTCGGCCGACGGAGTGACGCTGGCGGCACTCGCCTCCATGCTGATCAATCCGCAGATCGAGATCCGCGTCGGCGTGTTGGCCTATGACACTGCGAAGCCTGGCAAGACGAAGAGCAACAGCTTCGTCGTTGGCAACGAGGTGTTGGTGTTTACCCGCTCCGAGAATCCGACGCCCTACGATCCGTCATTTGCCAAGACCTTCAGCTGCAGCGCAGCGAACATCTTCGATGTGCGTCTCTATCAAGAAGATCCCCGTCTTGATGTTGTGGCTGTGGACTGGAGCGATGATGCCAAGGTCACGGCGTCTCCCTGCGGCCGTCGCATGGCGATTACGTAACCGAGGGCGGATGTGGCATGGCATACATCACCGCCAATGAGCTAAAGGCCGTCGTCCCGGACAAGTACCGGGACGCGGCCCTTTCTGATACAGACGGGACCAACCCGGATGTCGGTCTGCTCAAGTCGGTGATTGATACGGCCAGCAACGAAGTGGACGCGCTCATTGAAGGGCGCGTCCAACTTCCCCTTACCAACCCTCCAAAGAAGCTGAAGATCGCGGCGCTCTATATCGCGCTGGAGATTCTGTTCATTCGCAAAACGGTGGATCTGCCAGAATCCACTGCCAACAAGATCAATTTCTGGCGCAAATGGCTTTCCAAAGTTGGCGCCGGCGAGCTGCGCCTGGAAGCCCCGGATGTCGATTCTCCCGAGCCCAGCACCACGGGCGGGATCTCGACAACACCCTCTTTGACCGGCACCGGCGGCTTGATCAGCTGCTTCCTGCTTGGACTCTTTCTCCTGGCGCGGCCTGCCCAGGCCATCGATGCCAGGACATACAACTTCACCGCGCCGACCAACCCCCTTTTTGAATCCCCCGACTTCCTGGAATGGAGCCAGGCGGAAAGCGTTGGTCTGCGCTATACCCTTTCGAGCAGCGACAGCAAAGATGCCCGCTGGGAGATCTCTGACACCACCAATCTCTGGCTGAACATGGAGCCCTCCAAGTCTGGATCCACCTGGTCCTGGAATCCGTCACCCACCCAGACCTGCCTCCCGGCCGGGCGCTACCAGGGGCGGATCGCGGTCTATACCCGCGATGCCGAGACCAACCTGACCTTTCACCGGGTCCTCGCCCTGCAAGACATCCGCGTCCACCCCGCGAGGGATCCGCTGCTGCTGGTGATGGCCTCGCCTCTTGCGACCCTCACAGGGGCATACCTGACCGCAGAGGCCGACACGGCCGCGCTGGCCGCCCTGGGCGTCCATGCAGCCGACACAAACGCCCACGACCTGGCTCTGGTCCGCGCGGATGTCACGGCAGCCGCCGATGCCGCCGCCGTCGCACAGGCGACAGCGGATGCCATCAACGTTGGATTGTCCAATGGCGTGGATGTGGTCTGCTCCGGCAGCCATTACTTCCCGGATTTCTTCACCCTGGCGCCGGTGCCGGTTGGATACACCATCGCGGCGTATGGAGTGACCAGCGCCTTTGATTCCGTGAAAGCGCAGTGGATTACCTATACCGGCGAGAGTGGATATCTGTTGGCGCCTCAGATCACCCGTCAATACGATTGGTCTGAACCCGTGAGCTATGCGGCGCTGGCTGGCCTGCAGATTGTGGAGACCAACAGCCAGACGATTGCGCAATGGAACGCTGGCAGCGTGAGCGGATCGGTCGGTCGTTTCACGGCAGCCCTTGGCGATTTCAGCCGAAACTATACAGTGACGTATTCTTCTTCGGACACCTGGAGCAATCAGGTCTATGTGTCGGATGTGGCCGGATCCCTTCGAGATCTGATCAACACATCGCTCACGGCGAGGGCGGAGGCGGTTGACGCCGAACAGAACGTCTATGAGAGCGGTGCTTATGGGACAAGCAATTTCTTGCGGAATTCCAGCTGCTGGGCGGCCGGCGTGGATCTGACCAGCGCGAGCCCATGGAACAGCTATAGCGCCCAGTTTCGTGCTGGAACCGCTGTGACGCCGCAACACATCTTATATGCCGCGCACTGGACCTGCCCAAGCGGCACAGTCTTCCGGTTCATTGACGCTACCAACGGCATACACAATCGCACCCTGATTGATCAGCGCATATTGCTGGATGACTGCGCAGTTGGCTTGCTGGATTCGCCTCTTCCAGAAACCATCACACCGGCCCAGGTCTTGAGCAGTGATGACAAGGGTTATTTCCGCGGCATCACCGGCCTGATGGATTGCCCCGGAATCAAGGTGATCTATCTGGATCAAGGTGAACTCGCCTGGCAGGCGTCATCTATTATCTCCAGCGCCGGAGATGAATTTGACGATGTGGTGCATTTTTCGGGCACCACAAACGATGTGTTTTCGCGGCAGATGGCCATCGGTGGAGACTCCGGCAACCCAATCCTTTTGGTCATCGGCACCAACACCGTTCTGTATTCGACCTTTTACAGCGCCAGTTCCGGCCCCGGCATTGCCCGCCATGCCGATGCCATCGAGGCGGCCATGGCCGAAATGGGCGGCAGCACCACAACCAATTTAACGACGGTCGACCTGTCCGATTGGTCTAACTATGACTGGCCTTTTAATCCAGGGGAATAGCCGAATGAAAAAACTGATTCCACTTTTTGCGATCCTTCTCATGACCGCTCCGGCCTACGCCTATGACGGCACCGTTAAAACAATCAAACTTCAGTCCATCACTGAAGCCGAGCTGGATGAAACGGTCCTGCCCGTTAATGTGGCCGTCCTTAATGCCGAAGACCCCAAGGACATCCGCATCGGAGATGGTGTGACGGTTGGAGGCATTGGCACTTACAACTATCAGGCCCTGACCAACCCTCCTGGCACATACGACCGCGATCTCTACATGAAGGAATACTCTATCTTCCTGAATGATGGTCCGATCAATACGATCAGCACAGGCGGTGAGGGGCCGCTGATCTACTTCAGGAACAACGGATCCAACTCCCTGACAATTGTGAATGGCCGAGATGAAACGCGGAACGCATTATTGAACATCGAAGAGGTCGGCACCGATCAGGTCAAAATCACCATGCTGAACGAAGAAGGCACCACCGCCCCGGTCATCGAGTACTGCGATGTCATCACCAACGTGCCACAGGTCTGGACCGTCGCCGACTACACCACGAACCGTCTCAGCGTCAACCTGATCGAATGCCTCACGACCGCGCCCGTTATCACCAACATCTACTACCGTGAGTTTCGCACCTTTCGAGTGACGGCTCCGGTTGTACCGGTCCGGGCGAAGTTCTACATCCCGGTAGTCGCCCCCTCATTTACCACCACCGCCGGCGACGAACTCCTGACAAACGAGCCGACGTTCCTCTCCAGCGCCGCCTATGGGATTACGTCAGGCCTAGTTGATAAATGGAACGCGTCCCTGTCTACGACGGGAGGCATCGTGAACGGCTCAATCTCGATGGCCGACGATGGAACCGGTTATGGGCTCTCTCAACCCATCAAGTTTCTCACCGCTTACACCGCGGGGGCACCATTCTATGCAACGAATTTCCTCTACGCATTCGACAGCGGTATTATTGGAAGAACCAAACTCAAGTTTGGAAATACCAAGATGACGAATCCATCGCAAGAAAACGCGGCCTCTACAATCGCCTTTGAACAGAGCCCGACATTCTCTGGCATTGTGAATTATGATACCAACACGACAAACACATTCATTCGTCCGGATGGCGGAAAGACCGAAATTTTTATCGATGAAGATTCTAACACTAGAATCTATGTTAGCGGATCTGTGGCCCTAACAATCAGGCCAAACGGAGTTATCGGAATCGGGAACAACGGAAATGATTCGTATCTGATGTACGGAAACGGTCAGGCGTACTTCACATCAGGGTTCCGCGGATCTCGTTTCGTAGATATGAGCGGAGGAGTATGTGACCCGTCCGACGAGTCGACTCTCTCAAACCTCACCTGTTCAGGCGTCACAAAAATTATTCTTCCAACTTCCACCAACGGCCTGACTTCCGGAATGCTGTGGAACGATGCCGGAACGATAAAAGTGAAGCCATAATGCTCATCCCCTCCCAGATCCTGACGCCAGTTCTCACCGCCCTGCAGGCCGCGTGGGGCGCAGACAGCGCCGCCACGCAGAAGGTTTCACAATGACCACCGGCGCGATCACCCCAGCTCTGTTGCATATCCGGGAATATCTCGAATCGTTCCTGGAGCCGTATGGCTGGGAGCTGTCCACAGCTGAGAATCCATTCCAAAAGTATGCCGCCCTGCAGGCCGCCGGTGACAGGGGGATTCTCATCGTCTCCTGGCGGGGAGACCTCCCCCTGGCCCAGGCCCACAGGAGCCTGGTGATCCGGGCATCCGTGGCCATCACACTCTCCGCCCGAGGGAATCCTTTCAAGCCGGCGCAATCCAAGCTGGAGGGCGATGGCGCCCGCCTCTTTGAGATCCACGATCGGGTGAAGGGCGCCATGCTGGCCATCAGCATGCCCGAAGCCTCCGTCCCGGAGCCAGGCGCGGAAGTGCCCACCTATATTTGTGCCATTTGGCATGAATAAGCATTGTATGGTCATAACAGCTGTGA